>JALYIA010000200.1 GCA_030776065.1 Acidobacteriota bacterium | reverse complement strand
TCAGTCCCGAGAAACGTTAGGACCCTATCAGGGCTGCCCCGTTCGTAGAGCTAGGAGTTGCTGGGCTGCCTGGTCGGGGCAGTTTTGATAGGGCCGTTTGAAGGAAGCCGCTGGCGCGGCGGATGCGGTAAGGCCTATGGGATTTGAATGGGCGATTCGGGCTCGCAGGTCATCTTTTCCAGGGCTCGGCGAGGTGTCGCGCTCCCGAAGCGACGAGACGTGAACGCAGCAAGGGCCTGTACGGAGGTGAATGCAGAGTAGCTCTTGAGCTGTTTCGACACGAGAGCGCGCGACGGTGCGTTGCGTGCGAGAGCACGGCTTGGGGCGACCGGGTTGATGGCGGTATCGGTCATGTCTGGTCAGGAGCTATCGAGACGAGGCTTGGGCGGCGAAGTGGTGGACGGCACAGATAGAAGCTGATGACTGGTGATCCGTTCGATGACGAGCATGGGTTTCGAGCAGATCGGGCACTTGATCTGAGCTGTCGCAGCAGGCTGTGGTGGCGGCGCAGCGACCTTCAGCAGGAGGCGGCAACGCAGCAACGATGCTGACCGTTTACGGTTGGCGAAGAGGCCGAAGTGGCGGATGCGAACGAGGCCCTTGGGCAGGACGTGGATGAGGAAGCGTCGCAGGAACTCGTCCGTTGAGACGGTCATGACCTTCTGCTTGCTGCCGGCTGCATAATCCTTCCATCGAAAGGAAACGCAATCCTCCTTGAAGCTGACCAGGCGATGGTTCGATATCGCGACGCGGTGCGTGTAGCGGGCCAGGTAGTTGAGGACATGTTGGGCTCCACCGAACGGCGGCTTGGCGTAGACGACCCAGTCCTTCGTAAAGAGCTGCCGAAGGAAACGCTGGAAGCGTTCCGGCGATGCGAGTTCCTTGAGCGAACCATGGAACTGCAGCTTACCCTGGAGCAGTAGCTGCTTGAGTTCCGCGGTGAACTTGCCTCGGAAGACGCGGCTCAGAACATGAACGGGCAGGAAGAAGCGAGATGAGGTGGCGACCCATCGGGAGCCGTCGAGAGCGAGACCGCCGCCGGGCACCACGCAGTGGACGTGCGGATGGTGCTGGAGGTTCTGCCCCCAGGTATGGAGCACGCTGAGCAGGCCGATGTCGGCGCCCAGATGCTTGGGGTCGCGAGCGACCTCGAGCAGGGTGGCAGCGCTGGCACGAAAGAGCAGATCGTAGAGCAGCCTCTTGTTCTGCAGCACGAGTGCAGACAGCTCATGCGGCAGCGTGAAGACGATGTGGAAGTAGGGCACGGGCAACAGCTCAGCCGAACGCGCGGCCAGCCATCTGGCGCGTGCGTTGCCCTGACACTTGGGGCAATGCCGGTTGCGGCACGAGTTATAGGAGATAGCCTGATGTCCGCAGCCGGAGCATCGATCTCGATGGCCGCCGAGCGCCGCCGTGCGGCAACGGACGATGGCGTCCATCACCTTGCGGTGCTGGGAAGCGAGATGCGATCCATGCCGCTCCAGGAAGCTGCTGCCGGAGGCACGCAGAATGTCGGCCACCTCAAGGGTGGGCCGGGTCATCCCTTCACGCGCCTCCTCGAATGCCTCACCTCACTTGACGTCGAGACAACAAGCGACTCCAGCGGACTTGCGACAGCTTGCAGGTGCCGACGCGATAGATGCAGATAGACCGTCGTGTCAGCCAGCTTGGCATGTCCGAGCAGCAGTTGGATCGTGCGAAGATCCGCGCCAGCCTCCAGGAGGTGTGTTGCGAAGCTGTGCCGAAGCGTGTGTGGCGAAACGCGCTTGGTGATCCCCGCGGCCTTGGCAGCTTCGGTGACCGCAATCCACGCAACCTTCGTGGTGACCGGCACGTCGGCCCGCCAGTTGTTCTCCATACCCGGAAACAGGTAGGTCTTCGGCTTCATCCAGCGCCAGTACTCGCGCAGGGTGTCCAGCAGCTTCGGGCTCAACGGGACATCCCGGTCGCGTCCACCCTTGCCTTGCTGGATGTGCAGCACCATCCGCCCGCTGTCGATGTCGGCGACCTTCAGCCGGCACAGCTCGGCCCGGCGCACGCCGGTCGCATAGAGCGTCATCACCATCGCGCGATGCATCAGGTTGCCAGTCGCGTCGATCAGCCGGGACACTTCTTCCTGGCTGAGCACGGTCGGCAGACGCTTGTGCTGCTTCGGAAACGGGATCGTGTCGGACAGATAGGGCCGACGCAGTGTCTTGACGAACAGGAACCGCAGAGCTGCCGTTCGTCCTTCGATAGTGCGCGGAGAAAGCTTGCGATCGCGGAACAGATGGACCTGGTACTCGCGTACATGGTCCGGTCCGAGCTGCTCCGGCGAACGATCAAAATACTTGGCGAACTCCTCGACCGCGTGGACGTAAGACCGCACGGTGTTCGGAGAGTAGTTGCGACGCTGAAGCTCATCCAGCATCAACTGGCGAAGATGGGTCACAGGGGAATCCTCCTTGTGCCCCACACGCTACGCCTACCTGCCGCCCGTGCCGCCGACACTCCAGCATCCGCCGCGCCAGCGGCTTAGTTCAGACGCGCTTATCTTCACGCCGCGTCATTTGCCTTATCCACCCCCGCCACTGCCTCCCTCCCCCCAAACGGCCACCGCACCCGCAACACCCTCTCCCTCTCCCCCTCCCTCCGAGCCTCCTGGCTACGCCCCAGCAGCAGATCCTCAATCGTCAGCAACCCCACAAACTTCCGCGCCGCATCCACCACCGGATAGTGCGTCAATTTCGACTCCGCCATCCTTCCCGCCGCCTGCCGCAGCGTATCCGTAGGACCCATCACCGCCGGAGCCCGATTCGCATCCTCCAGCAGCGGAGTCTCCAACGGCAGCCGCCGCGCCGCCTGCATCATCTGCGTCCGCGTCAACAACCCAGCCAGTCTCCCCTCGTCATCCACCAGGGGAAATACCCTCTGCCAATGCGACCACGCCTCCGCTCCCCGAGCCTCCATCTTCCGCAGCCACTCCGCCGCATCCGCCCGTGTCGCCGTATCGGGCAGAGCAAACACGCTCGTATGCATCGCCTCCGACACCATCACAAGCTCCAGCGGATCGACCCCATACTCCCGCGTCAGATGCCTGCCCTTGCGGCTCAACCCCTCGGTCAACATACTGCGCGGCTGAATCAGGACCCCGATCGCATAAGACGCCACGCAAGCCAGCAGCACCGGTAGCATCAGCCCGCCGTTATGCGTCAGTTCCACCGCCAGCATCGCCGCCGTCAGCGGAGACCCGATCGCCGCCGACAACACCGCCGTCATCCCCACCAGCGCCCACGCTCCCGTGCTCATCTCTGGCATCAGATGCCCCAGCGCCGCGCCCAGCGCGCCCCCGATCATCAGCAGCGGAGCCAGAATCCCTCCCGCCGTATTCGACCCCAGCGAAAACACCCAGGTCACGCTCTTCACCACCAGCACGCCCGCCAGCAGCTTCCACGCCGCATCGCCTGAGATCATCTGCTGAATCACGCTGTACCCCACGCCCAGCGCCTGCGGAAACACCAGCCCGCCAAGCCCCACACCCAGGCCGCCAATCGCTGGCCACCACATCCAGTGCATCGGCAGATGCTCGAACATCTCCTCCGAAAAATGCACCGCCCGGCTCAATCCCGCCGCCGCGAACGCCGCCACAATCCCCACCGCAAGCGCCCCCAGCATCGCCCGGTGATACACCGGAGCCCCCGTCGGAACCATCTGCAGCAGCGCCGCCGGCCCCAGCAGCAGACGCCGCACCGCACCCGCCGTCACGCAAGCCATCGCCACCGGAACCAGGC
>JALYIA010000199.1 GCA_030776065.1 Acidobacteriota bacterium | reverse complement strand
CTCCCCGCCCTGCTCGCTCCGCTGCTCCCCGGCGCGCTCTTCTTCCTGATCCACACCCGCGACGGCCTCGCCCAGGGAGGCCAGCGCGACCTCACCATCGCCGCCGCGCTGGTCTGTGCGTCCGCCTGCCTGGTTCGCGCCGTCGAGAGCCCCTCCCCGCTCGCAGCCGCCGCCTTCGGACTTCTCTCCGGCCTGGCCTTCACGATCAAACCCACAGCCCTGCTGCTCACCGTGGCCCAACTGCTGCTCGCCCGGCGCCTGGCCCTGAGCCTTGCCCCGCGCCTTGCCCGGAGCCCCCATCAGAGCCCCGACCGGAGCCTTGCCCCGAGCCCCACCCAGAACCCCGCCCAGACCGCCATTCGCCGCGCAGGCTTCCGCGCGGCGGCCCAGCCGAAGGTCTTCGGTTCCACACTCCTCCCCGCCGCCCTGGCGTGGCTGGTCGCACCGGCCCTCTGCCTGGTCTTCCTCGTGCGCGAGCACGCGCTCCGCGCCTTCCTCGCGGGACTCCGCACCGTGGTCCCCTACTACGCCGGCCTGGGCCTCCGGACGCTCCCTTATCTCCTCCAGCACAGCCTCTCCCCCATCCTTCCGCTGGTCGTCCTCTGGCTCCTCTTCCTCGCCGTGCGGCCACGTCCTCACGCCACGCTCCGCGGCCGGCTCGAGCGCACCCTGCTCGCCGCCGGCGCGCTCTTCGGCCTGGTGAACTGCATCCTCCAGGCCCGCGCACTGCCCTACTACCGCTACCCGCTGCTCGCCTTTCTTCTTCCCCTGATCGCATGCGATCTGCTTCCCGCCGCGTTCCCGCCGCCCCACACCGGCCCACGCGTGTCCGTCGACCCCATGCCTCGTCGCTCGCCTCGCACCCGGCTCGCCCGCCCGCTCGCCCTGGCCGCTGTGGCCTTCGCCGGCCTCTTCCTCGCCCCGCAGTCCGCCCTCGTGATCCACCGTTTCCGCTGGCAGCAGCTTGATATGCAGACTGCGCTCCAGCAGCAACTCGAAGCGCTTGGCGGCTCCAGGCTCTCGGGCCACATCCAGTGCATCGACTCGGTCTCGGGCTGCACCACGGTCCTCTACCGCATGCGCCTGGAACCCGCCACCGGCGTGCTGTCCGACTTCCTCCTGTTCGGCAACTCCACCGACACCCAGCCCCCCGAGGCCATCCCCGTCCTCCGCGACACCCGCGCCGCCTTCTTCGCTGCCCTGCTCGCGCACCCGCCCCAAGTCATCGTCGTGACCAGCCACCTCCACATGACCGGCCCCGACGACTTCCGCAAGCTGGCGCGCTGGCCTGCCTTCGCGGACCTCCTCGCCGCCCGCTACACCTTGATCAACGAATGGTCTCCCACCCGCACCGAACGCTGGTGGAGCCGCGAAGAGCTACCCGCCTCCTTCCGCGTCTACACCCTCCGCCCTGCCCGGTGAGGGCCGCGCCTCCCGTTCCGGGAATCGAAGTCGTTACCCCACCCCCGAAACCCACATCCCGGCGGCGTATGTTAACCACATGCGCATGACCGTCCTCGCCTCCGGGTCCAAAGGCAACTCGACCCTCATCGCCTCGTCGCGCACGCGCATCCTGCTCGACGCCGGACTCTCCTGCCGCGAGCTCCTCCGCCGCATGGCCTCTGCCGGCGAAGACCCCGCCGCGCTCTCCGCCATTCTGATCACGCACGAGCACCAGGATCACGTCGCCGGCCTCGCCACCCTGGCCCGCCGCCTCTCGATCCCCGTCTTCTTCACCGAGCCCACCCACCGCGCCTGGGTCCGCTCGCTCACCCCGCGCACCACGCTCACCTACGCCCAGTGGCTCGCCAAGGTCCAGGCCGAGAAGGCCGCCGCTGCGGCCTCCCTGTCCAGCGCGCCACCCGCGGCCACGTCTTCTTCGCCGGAGTCCGAAACCACCGACCTCTGCGCCGAGGCCGAAGCCTCCGACACCGCCAAAGCCGACCCCGCCCAGCTCCCCGACGTCCAGTACTTCCGCGCGGGCGAGGACTTCCAGATCGGCGACCTCCACATTACGCCGTTCACCATCCCGCACGACGCCGCCGACCCCTGCGGCTTCGTCGTCCACTGCCCGTCCGAGGGCATCCGCATGGCCGTCGCGACCGACCTGGGCTACATGCCGCCCAACGTCAAGGCCGCCCTGCGCGGCGCCGACGTGCTTCTGCTCGAGTCCAACCACGACCTCGAGATGCTGAAGGACGGTCCCTACCCCTGGTCGGTCAAGCAGCGTGTGCTCTCCCGCGTGGGGCACCTGTCGAACCACGCCACGGCCGACTTCCTGGCCCGCGACTACGACGGCGGAGCCCACACCATCGTGCTCGGCCACCTCTCCGAGCAGAACAACGCCCCCGCGCTTGCCCTGCTGGCCGCCCGGCAGGCCCTCGACCGCCACCCCACCCTGCTTGGAAACCACCTCATCCTCGCGGAACAGGCCTCCCCGCTCGCCCCCATCACCCTCTGAGCAGACGCGCTTCCTCTGAGCAGACCCGCTTCCGCCGCTGTCCCGCCCGCCGCTCGGCCGGTCTGGATGCCAAGGCCCCGCCCCCCGGACCCTCCGTACGCCGCCCCCGCCCCCCGGGGTTCCGTGTCTGCTACCCCACCACGCTGCTTTCTTTGTTGGCTGCGAACCAGTCCAATCAGGTAAACTGGTGTCTGTAAACCCATGGCAGAATTCGCATCAGCAACCCGAAGAGCACGCCGCATGACCGCAGCCCAGTGCACCGATCCGGTCATCGGGGACATCCTCTCGGGGTGGCGCTATGACATCTCCGGCCTGTCGCCGGCCATGCGCACCGACTACGAGCAGCATCTGGCGGACTGCCCGCGCTGCCGCCGCCGCCAGCACGTCGCCCGCACCATCGACGTCCTGCTGATCTCCATCTCCTCGCTCTCGATCGTCGCCTTTCTCCTGGCCGTCGCCGTGCTCCACCGCATCGAGACCATGGCGCACCTGGGCAGCAGCATCCATACCCACCTGCGCCACACCGCCGTCACCGTCTCGCTCGAAGCCGTCGCCATCGCCGGCCTCGCCATCTCCATCCTTCTCTGGACGCTGGTCGCCATCGCGACCCCTCTGCCCGGCCTGCTCCGCGGCGCGCTCGAGCAGCGCATCCCCCAGGCCCTGCGCGAGCGACTCAAAGACGCCTGACCCGCCACTCGGTCGCCGCAGTTGCCACACCGCCGCCACCCGCGCTAGCGTAGAACCCAACCACCATGCCCTACACACCGCCTGAAGGCGAGATCCTCCCGCCGCCGCAGGCCCCCCCGGCCTCACCCACGGCCAGCGCCCCAGCCGCGCCCACCCAGCCGCGCCCGCCCAGCCGCGACCACTCCGACTGGGATCCCCGGGCCGCGCCCGCCACCTACCTCCTGGTCGCCGTGAACTGCGCCGTCTACCTCTGGATGGTCGCCCACGGCGTCTCCGCCAAAGACCCCTCCGACCTCGCGCTGCTGCACTACGGCGCCAACTGCCCCTGGTACGTCCTCCACGGCCAGTGGTTCCGCCTGGTCACCGCCACCTTCGTCCACGTCGGGCTCCTCCACCTGGTCACCAACATGTGGTGCCTCTGGAACCTCGGCATGCTCGGCGAGCCCCTGCTGGGCCCCTTCGGCATGCTGGCCATCTACCTGCTCACAGGAGCCGCCGGCAACCTCCTCTCGATGGCGTACAACGGCGCCGCCTTCCACATCACACGCGATCCCAGGGTGCTCTTCCAGGTCGGCGCCGGGGCCTCCGGAGCCGTCTTCGGCATCGCCGGCATCCTCATCGTCCTGCTCTCCAACCGCCGGCTCCCCTTCGCCTGGCAGGACCTCCAGGCGCTCCGCCGCCGCGTCGTCCAGTTCGCCGGCATCAACCTCGCCATCGGACTGGGCGCCAACTTCCTGCCCATCGGCATCCAGATCGACAACCTCGCCCACATCGGCGGCTTCCTCTCCGGCCTCGCCCTCGGCGTCCCTCTGGTGGCGCGCATGACCTCCGGCCGCAGCCGCTACCTCCGCCGCCAGAAGCTCACCTTCGCCGCCGCCTGCTTCGCCCTCTCCCTGCTCGGCGTGTGGATCGTCAACTTCATCCACATCTAGCCGCATGGCTTCCTCATCGAACGGCGTGGTACATCATGTAGCTGCGTGGCTTCCGCATCTCGGCCAGCCGCGAGGGGCCACGGTCCCGTCGTCCAGACGCCGCCGCACAGGGGCGTGGTTTTGGAGCAACTCGTCGCCGCGTGTTTGTCTCGGAGCCAGGCTCCCCGCAGCCGGTTAGTAGTGGGTGTGGTTCGCAATCCGCTTGCGGCAGTCCCCATCGCACGGCTTCGGATGCGGAACAAAGGACGCCTCTCCATACACCCGCAGCCTCTGCACACCCGCGCCGTTCGCTCCGCCCGCGCTGCTCTCGAGCGTGATCACCTGGTCGGCGCCCGTGTGGTCGAAGTCGAACATGTGGTACGCCTCGCCTTTGAAGAACAGCGTCGCTCCACCGTCCGGCTCCAGCTTGAAGCGGAACCAGAAGAACGTCCGCTTCCCCGTGCCGTACCAGTCGCCCCGCACGAAGTTCGGGTTGCCGGATAGCGGATGCGCGGGCCACCGCTCCAGCAGCCGGCCCGCGTTGTCGAACCAGTAGAGCTGCGCGCCCAGGCCTCCGCCGCCCGCCGGAATCTCGCTCGCATCCGCCATCGGCGGCCCCGCCGCGGACTCAGCCGTCGGCATACCGTTCCGTGCGGCAGCGGAGGCCGTTGCAGCAGCCACCGGACCGGCACCCGCTCCGCCGGCGCGTCCAGGCGCAGACGCCGGCCGCGGCAGGTAGGTCCTTCCATTCGCCACCACCTGCGGCGTCTTCGCCCCCGCCAGAATGTAGCCGGCCGTGATCTGCTGGGTATGGTCCGACACGTTCTGCCACAGCATCTCCCCCGTCGCCGCGTCATAGGCCAGCGTGCCTACGTCGGACTGCCCGACCAGCAGCTCCGCGCGGCCGTCCCCCGTCACGTCGAAGAACTCCATCGCATCCATGTGGTCGTTGTTCTTCTGGAAGTACCTGCTGTTGTTCCACACCTCGTGCCCCTGCGCGTCCAGGCACAGGTGCGAGATCACCACCTCGTCCACGCCGTCGCCGTTCACGTCGTAGGGATAGATGTAGTGGCCGAAGTAGTCCTTCTGCCGGGGCTCCGCGTGCTGCCACACCTGGTTCAGGTCCTTGTCATACGCGGTCAGCGAGATCAGGCCGCCGGTATCGGACAGCACAAGCAGCGTGTCCGCCGCGGGCGACTCCTTGTGAAACTTCGCCACCGCCATGCGGTAGTTGTTGTACACATGCGGCAGCGGCGGTGCAGGCCAGGGCGCCTTCCGGATCACCTCGCCCGTCCGGCCGTCCGCCAGCACCAGCCACTCCTTGCCGTCGATGCTCCGCCAGTGCGCCACCTCATCCCGGCCCGTGCCGTGAAAGTCCCACAGCAGGCCCGGCGCTTCGAACTCGCCGCGCAGCCGAGCCCCCTCCGCCGGAGCCTGGTAGCGCCACAGCTCATGCCCGTCGTTGCCGTACAGAATGGCCGAGTAGTCGCTCGTGATGTCGAGGATCGCGTACCTGCCCGAGCCGTCCACGTCGCCGAACTTCACGATGTTCGATGGCGCGATGGTGTACTCATGCAGCAGCTTCACCTCCGCGGGCAGCTCGAGAGGCTTCAGATCCGCGTCCGTCAGGCTCGCGCTCCTGCTCAGCACAAGCACGTTCAGCGACGGTCGCGGCACAATCCCAGTCAGGCGGATCTCGACCCTGCCCCGCGCCAGGGCAAAGTCTCCGCCGCGCTTCAGCGTCAGCGGCCCGTTGCCGAACGTCGCGGCGTCCAGCTGGCCGTTCACCCGGACGCGGAAGCCGCTGGCCCGCGAGCCCACCGACCGCACGTACAGGTGGTACGTCCCGGCCTCGGGAACCTCAACCTGAACCGCAAGCTCATCGCGCACACCGAGGTTCAGCGTCGAGTTGTTGAAGAACCAGAGCCCCTGCGGGAGACGTCCGTCGTTCGAGTCGCCGGAGGGCAGGTCGCTGAAGAAGTCAGCCGCCGGCACAACGATCGTGCCCGGCGCCTGCCGTGCCGCGTCGTGGTGAGCGGGAGTCAGCCGCGGCTGCGCGAAGCTGCCGATCGCCGAGCCCACAAGTAGCGCAGCGCACCGGAGGCCGAAGCCGCACCCGAAGCCGAATCCGCTTGCACCAAAGCCACGCCTCATGGGCGCACCCCGCGCGAGAGCTCGAACTCCGGCAGCACATCCACCGGGATGGCGGAGGTCGCCTGCAGCGCGTGCGTCAGGGCCGCTGGCATCACGTCGTACCTCGCCAGCCACGCCTCCGCACCCGCACGGTCGCCGCGGGCCTCGAACGTAAGCAGTTGCCTGGACAATGCCTCGATCGCCGCAGGCATCGCGGCATAGTCGATCGTGTACGTGCCGTTTGGATTCTGGCGCAGCGCTCCGTGCTCGAGCAGCACGTTGAACTCCATCATCTCCGCGCGGCCGTGCGCCTCCCCGGTCCCGAAGCGCAGCGTGCGAAAGATTCCCGCCACATACGACGCGTAGATGCGGTTCAGCTCCGCGGCGGGAACCAGCCTCTGGTCCACGAGCCAACGTGCCAGAAAGATTCCCGTCACATCCGCCTTCGCCTCTTCCAGGCCTCCAAACACCGGGCCCATCGCTTCGTTGATGGACACCTGCCGGCCGTCCACATGCGCGAACAGAGGCCCCAGCCCATGCGAGATCTCGTGCAGGATCACCGCCGCGAGGTACCCTTCAGCCGACACATCGTTCGCCTGCTCGGGCACCAGCATCGTCTGCGCGATCGGCAGGATCACCTCATTCACCCGCGCGTCCATGAAGTTCTTGAAGAAGATCTTCTTCGAGCCCTTCTCCGCATGCACACGCGGGTCGTTCGGCAGGTTGTCCGCCACAGCCTGGTAGCCATACCGCAGATCGCCCGTGCGCAGCGGAGCGTCCGCCACCTCCATCGGCGTGGCGTGCCCCTGCTTGCTCGGCTTGTCCTCCGCCGCAAGCGGCAGCGCCTGCTGCATCGCCGGCTCGTGCTGCTGGTACATGGCGAGCTTCCGGCTCTCGGGATCGTTGCGGATCAGGATCGACGCACCGTAGGAGGTCTTCACGCCGAGCAGCCCGTCGAGATACGTCTCATACGGCGCGAAGATCAGGTCGATCTTGGGATCCTTCAGATCCAGCCACGCAATGTCGCTCGCATAATAGTCGTCGGAGAGAAGCGCATCCGCGCGCAGGGTCAGATAGCGGGCAAACGCCGCATCCGGCGAGAGCGTCGCAGCAGCCCGCAGATCCTGTGCCATCGGCTTCAGCCACTCCGCGTACGCCGTGTGGTACGGATACGAAAACAGCCGGGCGGGCGTCCCGTAGATCACCGGCTGGCTGAGCGAGGCAGGCAGATCGAGCGGCGCCGACCGGACCACCGTCCACGGGTTGTAGATCGCCGCCTTCTCCGCAGGATGAGCCGCCACATACGCGGTGATGCCGGCCGGCGTAAGCCCGTAGGGATACAACTCGTGGCCAGGCGCCAGCGGCTCTTCGCCGATAAACGGCTGGTTGCCGTCCACCAGGTCCCAGCGGTTTCCGTTGATCGCAAACAGCCGCAGCAGCTCAGGGCTCTGCGTGGTGTGGTACATCCGATACCCGCCAAGGTCACTCTGGTGCAGATACAGCTGATCCATCAGCCGGCACGCATCGGCCAGCTTCGCGATCATCGCATGCTCCCGCGCAGTGAGCCCCGTACGTCCGAACCCGACGGGGAAGGGCTTCCAGCGCGCCGCACGCTCGGCCTCGTTGTGGACGGGCCGGCCGCCCGCGTTCCTCCCCGCCGCGGGAGCAGACCGCACGGGCGCACCTCCCTGTCCGGCAGAAGGCCGGCCCGCCGCCGGCTCCGGCCTGGTCTGCGCGCGCGAGGCGGTGCAGAACGCGGCAGGCAGCGCAACGAGCAACACAACAACAAGCGAGGCAACAACAAGCGGCGCGACAACAAGCGGCGCGGCAGGGAATGCGTCCGTAAGCCTGGGCTTCATCGTCTCTCCAGAGTGCTGGTCCCGAGATACTAGCCTACGGAGCTCACCGTCTGCACACGCCCGTGTGCTGTGGCCTGCGCTCAGTGCGTGGGAGGCGCAGCCGGCGAGCGATCCGCCGTACGCGGCGTACGCCTGAATCGTCCCAGCACCGTCTTGAACAGCACGTACAGCACAGGGATAAAGAACAGGTTCAACACCGTGGACAGCAGCATCCCTCCAACCACCGCCGTCCCCACCGAGTGGCGTCCCAGCGCGCCCGCGCCCGAGGCGAAGTAGAGCGGCAGCACGCCCAGGATGAACGCAAAGCTGGTCATCAGGATCGGCCGCAGCCGCAGCTCGGAGGCGAGGATTGCAGCCTCCACGATCGACTTGCCCAGCGCGAGCTGCTGCTCCGCGAACTCCACGATTAGGATCGAGTTCTTCGCCGAAAGCCCGATCAGCATCACCAGCCCGATCTGCACATACACATCGTCCGAGATGCCCCGCAGCGACACCAGCCCAAGCGCGCCGAGCACAGCCATCGGCACCGCCAGCAGAATGATGAACGGCAGCGCAAAGCTCTCGTACTGCGCCGAAAGGGTCAGGTACACAACCAGCAGGCCCAGGGCGAAGATGATCATGGCCTTGCCCGAGCTCTCTACCTCCTCGAGCGCGAGCCCCGTCCACTCGAACTGCATCCCCGGCAGCTTGTTCTTGTCGAACAGCCGCTGCATGTTCTCCAGCCCCTGCCCTGAGCTGAGTCCCTCCGCCGGCGAGCCGTCGATCTCCGCCGAGCGGAACAGGTTGTAGTGGCTGATCACCTGCGGCCCGGAGGTCTCCTTCAACGCGACCAGGTTGTCGAGCGGCACCATCTGCCCGGCGTTCGTGCGCACCGAGAACTGCCGCAGGTCCTGCGCATTGCGCCGGAACATCTGGTCGGCCTGCACATACACCCGGTACGAGCGGTTGTTGAAGCTGAAGTCATTCACATACGCCGAGCCCATGAACGTGCTCATCGCCGTCGTGATCTGTGACAGCGGAACACCCATCGCCTGCGCCTTCTGCCGGTCGATCGTCACATACAGCTGCGGATCGTTTGCCGTGAACGTCGTGTTCAGGTTCACCAGCCCGTTCCGCGGATCGCGCGCCTGACCCACCATCGTGTGCGCCACCCGGTCGATGTCGCCGAAGGTGTTGCGTCCTCCATCCTGCAGGATGAACTGGAAGCCTCCCACCGAGCCGATACCCTGGATCGCGGGCGGCTCCACCGCGAACGCGATGCCGCCCGGAATCGCAAACAGCTGCGGCGCGATGTGCGACACGATCGTATGCGCGTCGTGCCCCCGGCCCAGCCTGGTCCGGTCATCCACCGGCTGCAGCGGAGCGAAGATGATGCCCGAGTTCGGGCTGGACCCGCCCCCCAGCGAGAAGCCCATCACGGAGAACGTGCCGAACACGTCCTTCTCGTTGCCCTGGACCACCTTGCTCGCCACGCGGTCGGCGAACTCCGTCGTATACGCGAGCGACGCGCCCGGAGGCGTCTGCACCAGAATCAGGAAGTACCCCTGGTCCTCGGTCGGCACAAAGGCCGTCGGCACATGGGTGTACATGTAGACCGTCGCGCCCAGTCCCGCCACGAACAGCAGAAGAAAGGCGTAGCGCATGCGTACAACCCACGTCACCGCCACCGCGTACCCGGAGATGATCCTGCGAATCCCCTTGTCCACCAGCCCGAGCAGGCCGCCGTGGTGCCGCTCCCTGCGCAGCAGAATCGCCGCCAGTGCGGGCGACAGCGTCAGCGCGTTGAACGCGGAGATCGCAATCGAGAACGCAATCGTCAGCGAAAACTGCTTGTACAGAATGCCCGTGGTGCCCGGAAAGAAGCTGACCGGCACAAACACCGAGATCAGCACAAGCGACGTCGCAATCACCGCGCTCGTCACCTCGCGCATCGCGATGCTCGTCGCCTCGTGCGCGTCCGCCACGCCCTCTTCAATATGGCGCTGCACGTTCTCAATCACCACGATCGCGTCGTCCACCACCAGGCCAGTCGCCAGCGTGATGCCGAACAGCGTCAGCGAATTGATCGAGAACCCGAAGATCTTGATGAACGCAAACGTGCCGATCAGCGAAACGGGAATCGTCACCGCCGGGATGATCGTCGCGCGCCAGTCCTGCAGAAACAGGAAGATCACCACGATCACGATCAGGATCGCCTCTGCCAGCGTCTTCTCCACCTCGCGGATCGAGTCCGACACCACCGTCGTCGTATCCACCGCGATCACGCCCTTCAAGCCCGGCGGAAACGACTTCTGCAGCTCCGCCAGCACCACACGGCACCTGCGGTCCACATCGAGCGCATTCGCATTCGAGAGCTGCTGAATGCCCAGCCCGATCGCGTCGCCGCCCGTAAACTTCAGGCTTGTGTTGTAGTTCTCCGCGCCCAGCTCCGCGTGCCCCACATCCCCCAGCAGCACGATTCCGGAGCTGTTCACTCCGCCGGCCGATGCCGATCCCGCGCTCTGGCTCGCCGCATTCGACTTCAGAATAATGCGCTCGAACTCCCGCTGATCCGTCAGCCGGCCCACCACCCGCACCGCCATCTGGTAGTTCTGCTTCGGGTCCGAGGGAGGCTGCCCAAGCTGGCCCGCCGGAACCTCGATATTCTGCGCGCTCAACGCATTGGTCACATCGAGCGGAGTCAACCCGCGCGCCGCCAGCTTCTGCGGATCGAGCCAGATCCGCATCGCGTACTTCCGCTCCCCGAAGATGACCACCGCGCCCACGCCGGGCACCCGCTTCAACGCATCCGCAACATACACATCCAGGTAGTTCGAGATGAACGCCTGTGAAAGACTGTGGTCGGGCGAGATAAAGCCCGCCGCCAGCACGAAGTTCGAGTTCGCCTTCGTGATCGAGATGCCGGTCGAATTCACCGCGGACGGAAGCCGCCCCTGCGCCGTGGCTACGCGGTTCTGAACGTCCACCGCCGCGATGTCCAGGTCGTACCCGGTCTTGAACGTGATCGTGATCTGCGAGGTGCCGTCGTTCGAAGAGCTCGACGACATGTACCGCATGCCCTCCACACCGTTGATCGCCTGCTCCAGGATGATCGTGACCGCCGACTCCACATCCTGCGAGTTCGCGCCCACGAAGTTGCAGCTCACCACCACCTGCGGCGGCGCAAGCTGCGGATACAGCGAGATCGGAATCGTCGGTAGCGAGACCGCGCCGGCAAGCACAATCAGCAAAGCGCATACCGTGGCGAAGATGGGACGCCGGATAAAAAATTCGACCACGAACTCTTCCTCTCTCGTTGAAACACCAGTTCAGGACCAAGCCGCCCAAACAACCTCAAGGCGTCGCATGGATCGAAGCATCCGCCTGCTTCGCGGGCGCGCGGCTAACTGCCCGAATGCGCCTGGGCCGCCGCCGGCGCGGACGATCCGCCCCCGAGCGGCAGCACCGGAACGCCCTCCTGCAGGAATTGAATCCCCGACACAATCACGCGGTCTCCAGGCCGCAGCCCGCTCGCCACGGGATACACATTGCCCACCGGCTCGCCCAGGGCGACCGACACCTGGTGCGCCATGTACCCGCTCCCGCGCGGGGCCGCAACGTACACAAAGCTCTGCCCGCCGATGCGCGTTACGGCGAGCACAGGCACCGTCGCCTTGCGCTCCGTCGCCCAGGTGATCCGCGCGTTCACAATCTGCCCGTTCCGCAGACGCGCACCAGCCTGCGCAATCGGCGCCTTCGCCAGAATGCCCTGCAGGCTGTTGTCCACCTCCGGCGACACGAAGTTGATCGCCGTGTGCCCAAGCACCGCTCCGCTCGTGTCCAGCAGATCCACCCCAAGCCCGCTACGCACCTGCGCGGAGCGCTCCGTCGGAACGTAGATGTACGCCTCGAGATCCTTGTTCTCGTCCACCGTCGTCAGCACCGTCGTCGGCGAGACGTAGTCGCCCAGATGCACCGGGATGTCCCCGACCACGCCCGCAAACGGAGCGCGGATCTGGTAGTACGCAAGCTGCTGTTTCTGCGTAGTCGTCAGGGCCGACGCCGACTCGAGCGCACCCTTCGCCGTCTGGAACGACTGCACCGCCTGCTCGTACGTCTGCTTGGAGATGATGCCCCCCTTGTACAGAGCCTCCTGGCGCTCCACCTCCGCCTGGTTGTACTGGTACGCCGCACGCTGCTGCTGCTCCGCCCCCTGCTGGGACTGCACCGTCGCCACCTGCTTCAGCGGATCAATCTGCATCAGCACCTGCCCGGCCTTGACGCTGTCGCCGGACTTCACCAGGATCTTCGTCAGGTTGCCGTCCACCTGCGGCTGCATCGTCGCCGACCGCCGGCTCTTCACCGTCGCCACGTACGTCTCCGTGTTCGCGACCGGGTCCAGCGAAACCGTCTGCACCTGCACGGGCATCGCTTGCGGTCCGGCGGCCGCCGCGGCCGGCTTTTCGCGACTGCACCCGGCCAACAGCACGGCGCCTGCAAGCCCCGCCCAGCCCATCCTGCCCAGCAAACCGCTCATTCCGCCCTCTCTCGACAACCACACTCTCTGCTGCAGGGTATGCAGCCATCGTCCAAGCGATCCAGCCGCCCGCAAGCGATCCAGCCGCCCGACCCTCGCCCTGCACGCCCGCGCACACACCACTCAGTTCAGCTTTGTTCGCAATTTTTGATGAGACCCGCGAGCCTGAGGATGCGAAAATCAGCCCCCCGTGCTCCTGCTCCCCAGGTGAAACGGATTGAAGCTTACACCACGATCGAACGCGTCCGCACGCTCCGCCCGCTTCAGCCACCCCACCACCGCGTACGTCACCGGAGTCGCAAGCACCTCGTACGCCACCTTCGCCAGATACCCCTGCCAGATGATCCGCACCAACGTCGAATTTGGATACACCCCCCCAAACGTCAACGTGATCACCAGGATCGTATCCACCCCCTGGCCCACCACCGTGGACCCGATCGTCCGCGTCCACAGCTTCTTCCCATCGGTCAGCAGCTTCAGCTTCGCCATCGTGTACGAGTTCGCGAACTCACCCACCCAGTACGCCGTCAGCGAAGCCGCCAGCATCCGCGGGATAAACCCGAACACCGTCGCAAACGCCCCCTGGTTCTTCCACCCCGGAGCCCCCGGCAGCGCAATCACCGCCGCGCTCAGCCCATACAGCAGCGCCGTCCCGAAGAACCCAAGCCAGATCGCCCGGCGGGATGACGCAAAGCCATACACCTCCGTAAAGATATCCCCGAAGATATACGTCGCGGGAAACAACAGCATCGCGCCGCTGGTATAGAAGGGCCCCACGCCGAACACCGGGCCAAACGCGCACACCTTCTGCGCCACCAGGTTCGACACCAGCAGGATCACCACAAAGATCGTCGTCAGTATGTCCAGATAGCGATACCGCCGCCCGGGTGTGCCCCCCTCCTCCGCGCCCCTCGCCACGTCCTCGTCCCGCACCGCCTCCACTGCCTCCCGCATGCCAGCCTTTCCCGGTCGCCGAAGGCGTCCCTGTCGCCACTCCAGTATGCTCTTCGCCCCCACCTTCCCCAAGCCCCGCCGCCCGCTCCAGCCCATCCCCACCACAGGCCGCGAATCGCTTTGACAGCCGCCCCCACGCTTGTTAGCGTTGACTCTGGACACAGCTGCGCCCCCACCACGCGCGTCCCCGTCGTCCAGTGGTTAGGACATCGCCCTTTCACGGCGGTAACACGGGTTCGAATCCCGTCGGGGACGCCAAATCGAGTTCCGGATCGCGCCCTCCTCCTACTGAATAGCGGACGAGCCAGAGCGGTAGTGGGGTGCAGCGCGAGACCCACAGCGGCTCCGCCACACTGCGCGCCCAGCGTCTGCTTGAGATCTCGGGCAACCCCCTCGCCGATGGCCCCGGCAGTTCCCAGGAGGGCGCTCTCCAACCCTCCCGCTGTGTAGTCCACGCCCCTTCGACTATTGCCAGGAGCCTCTAGCATGACAACCGCACTCGCCCGCACTCGACAAGACCGCTCCCTCATCGCTCGAAGCGCCCGCTCGTCAGGCGGCGCCTTCCGCTACAGCCCGGGCATCCACGTTCGTTCCTTGAATCGTCTCGCAGTCATCGCGGTCACACTCGCGGTGGTCTGCCTCGTCCACCCCGCATCCGCACAAGGTCCCTCGCTCGCCGAAACGCCGCCCATGGGCTGGAACAGCTGGAACCATTTCGCGGAAAAGGTGACCGACAAGACGATCCGCGAGACCGCCGACCTCATGGTCTCGACCGGCATGCGCGACGCAGGCTACGTCTTTGTCAACATCGACGACACCTGGGAGGGCAAGCGCGATTCGCAGGGTTTCCTCCACCCCAACCGCAAGTTTCCAGACATGAAGGCCCTCGCCGACTACGTCCATAGTCGAGGACTCAAACTCGGCATCTACTCCTCTCCGGGAGCGAAGACCTGCGCCCGCTTCGAGGGCTCACTCGGCCATGAACAACAGGACGCCGACACCTACGCCCGGTGGGGCATCGACTACCTCAAGTACGACCTCTGCTCCTACGCCGGGAACCTCAGCCAGCGTTCTGGCGGGGATCGCGAAACCTCCCGCGCACTCATGCAGCAGGCCTACCGCACCATGCACGACGCGCTCGCCCGCACAGGCCGCCCCATCCTTCTTTCCCTCTGCCAGTACGGCTGGGAGGCCGTCTGGCGCTGGGGAGCCACCGCCGGCGGCAACCTCTGGCGCACCACCGACGACATCCAGGACAACTACGCCTCCATGGCGGCGATCGGCTTCTCCCAGGCCGGTCTCGCGCCCTTCGCCGGGCCGGGCCACTGGAACGATCCCGACATGCTCGAAGTCGGCAATGGCGGCATGAAGCCCGAAGAGTACAGGACTCACATGAGCCTCTGGGCCATGCTGAGCGCACCCCTTCTTGCCGGCAACGATCTCTCCGTCATGACTCCGGAGACCAAAGGCATTCTCCTGAACTCCGAGGTCATCGCGATCGATCAGGACCGCGCCGGCCATCAGGGCGACCGCGTCTACACCGAGGGGCCGCTCGAAGTCTGGAGCAAGCCCCTCGCCGACGGCAGCGTGGCGCTGGCAGTCTTCAACCGCTTGAACATGCCGCTCACCCTCGAAGTTCCCCTGGCCCGGGTAGGCTTTCCGGGCGACGCGCCCGTCATCGCCCGTGACCTGTGGACACACACAGACCTCCAGCCGCTGCAGAGCACCTACGCAGCCCATGTGGCTCCCCACGGCGTTGTCCTCCTCCGCCTGCATCGCTAGCGGCCCTCCCCACGGATTCGCACCCCACCGGCAACCCCGCACCACTCCACCGGCTCCAAACCACAACACGCGCCGCCGCAGCTCGCACGCCGCGACGCGAAGCCGCTCGCCGCACACCCCCGGAACCAACCCACCGCGGGAGAACCGGCGCTCTCCACCAACCCCCCACCACACCACCCGCAGCCGCCACCCACCCCTCGGAGATCTCTTCATGCCCAATCCACTCGCACTCGTCACCGGCGCCTCCAGCGGCATCGGCCTCAGTCTCGCTCGCGTCTTCGCGCAAAACGGCTTCGACCTCGTCGTCGCCTCCGCAGGCGACCGCCTCGACACCGCCGAATCCGACCTCCGCGCCACCGGCGCCCAGGTCACCGCGGTCCACGCCGACCTCGCCACCTACGACGGCGTCGAAAGCCTCTGGAACCAGGTCGAATCCCTCGGCCGCCCCCTCGACGCCGCAGCCATCAACGCCGGAGTGGGTGTCGGCGGCCTCTTCGCCGAGACCGACCTCGACGCAGAGATCAACCTCGTCCGCCTCAACGTCGAAGGAACCCTCCACATCACCAAGCGCGTCGTCCAGCACATGGTCGCCCAGGGCCGCGGACGCATCCTCATCACCGCCTCCATCGCCAGCGAGATGGTCGCGCCCCGAGAGGCCGTCTACGCCGCCTCCAAAGCCTTCGACCTCTCCCTCGCCAAAAGCCTCCGCGCCGAACTCGAAGACACCGGCGTCACGGTCACGGCACTCCAGCCCGGCCCCACCGACACCGACTTCTTCCATCGCGCAGGCATGGACAACACCAAGGTCGGCTCCGAAGGTAAAAAGGAAAGCCAGCCCGACGACGTCGCAAAGGAAGGCTTCGAAGCCATGATGAAGGGCGAAAAGCACGTCTACTCCGCCAGTTGGACCACCAAGCTCGAAGGCGCCACCGCCAACATCACCCCCGACGCCGTCAAGGCCGCCATGCACGAAAAGATGGCCCGTCCCCTCAAGACAGACGCCGCGTAGCTCCACCGCATCCCTACACCCCCGACGCCCCTCGCACCCGCGAAGCCCCGCGCGCACACCATCGCTCGCGGGGCTTCGCGCGTCCGGACCCACCGCCTCCGGTACCATCGAACACACGCGCTATGTCCATCCGCCAGGAGATCCCGCCCATGCTCCGCCTCGCCCTGCCCCTCGTGCTGGCCGAGGTCGGCTGGATGCTCATGGGTGTGGTCGACACCATCATGGTCGGCCACCTCCCCCACCCCGCACAGACCATCTCCGCCGTCGCCCTCGGCGGCGTCCTCTACAACACCCTCGCCTTCGGCATAGGGGGTGTCCTCCTCGGCCTCGACACCTACATCTCCCAGGCCCACGGCGCAGGCGAGTGGGACGACGCCAACCGCTGGCTCCTCGCCGGAACCGTCCTCGCCGCCATGCTCGCCGCCCTCCTCATGGCCTCCGTCTGGATCGGACCCCTCGCCATGGCGCGCCTCCCCGTCGATCGCGACGTCATGCGCCAGGCCATCGCCTTCCTCGGCGCGCTCAACTGGGGCACCCTCCCGCTCTTCCTCTACATGACCTTCCGGCGCTACCTCCAGGCCTTCAACCACGTCCGCCCCATCGCCGCCGCGCTCGTCTCCGCCAACCTCGTCAACGCCGGCCTCGACTGGCTCCTCCTCTTCGGACACCGCTGGACCCTCGCCGGACGCACCCTCGCCATCCCGTCCTATGGAGTTCCCGGAGCCGCCGTCTCCACCTCCCTCGCCCGCCTCTACCTCGCAGCCTTCGTCGGCCTCACCGTCTGGTGGGTCGACCGCCGCCACCACTACGGACTCCGCTCCGCCCTGGCCCAGCGCCGGCAATCCGCCCGCCGCCTCGACACCACCCGCATCCGCCGCCTCCTCCGCCTCGGCGCCCCCGTCGGAGCGCAGATCTTCGTCGAGATCTCCATCTTCGCCGCAGTCACCGCCCTCATCGGAACCATGGGCCCGCTCCCCCTCGCCGGCCATGAGATCGCACTCAACTGCGTCGCCTTCACCTTTATGGTCCCCTTCGCCATCTCCGCGGCCGCCAGCGTCCGCGTCGGCCAGGCCATCGGCCGCGGCTCCGCCCCCCAGGCCGCAGCCGCCGGTTGGACCGCCATCGGCCTCGGCTCCGGCTTCATGCTCTGCGCCTCCCTCGCCCTCCTCCTGCTGCCCTCGCAGATCGCACACGCCTTCACCCGCGACCCCGGAGTCGTCGCCGCCGCCATCCCCCTCCTCCTCGTCGGAGCCGCCTTCCAGTTCTTCGACGGCATCCAGGTCACCGCCACCGGAGCCCTCCGCGGCGCAGGAAACACCCACGCCGGCCTCTACGTCCAGCTCACCGGATACTGGATCATCGGCATCCCCGCCGGCCTCTTCTTCGCCTTCCACCGCCACCTCGGAGCCGTCGGCCTCTGGATCGGACTCGCCCTCGGCCTCATGTTCGCCGGCGTAGCCCTCATCACCATCTGGCGCCGCACCGTCCACCAAGGCATCCCCACCCGCACCTGACCGACTCGTCGTGCACTCTAGCACCCACAAAAACGCCTCTGAGTCCTCTCGTTTTCCTCAGTGATCTCTGTGATTCGCTCGTGTCGCATCAACAGCACCCACCACCTCCGCCCCTAACAACTAGCCTTCTTCCGCCGCCCCACACCCACACCCCCCACCCCCACACCCCCCACCGGCGCCGCCCCCTCCCCCACCCACGGCT
>JALYIA010000198.1 GCA_030776065.1 Acidobacteriota bacterium | reverse complement strand
GGACTCGAGCTCCGCGGCCGCTCCTCCGAGCGAGCCCGTCACGTACAGCCGATCGCCGGGCCGTGCGGCGCTTCGGCGCAGGGCGCGGCCCGGCGTGACGGAGCCGACCAGGGTGATGTCGGCGAGGATCAGGTCGGCGGGAGACTCCGCCGTATCGCCGCCGGCGAGCGGTACCCCCATGCGGTCTCCGAGCGCATGGAGTCCGGCGAAGAAGCCGTCGACCCACGCCCGGCCGGTGCGGGTTCCGAGCATACGAGGAGGCAGGGCGAGCGAGAGGAAGGCAGCGAGGGGACGCGCGCCCATGGCGGCCAGGTCGCTCAGGCCGCGGGCCAGGGCGCGGTGTCCTGCGGAGGCGGCGGGGTGCCAGTCGCGCCGGAAGTGACGTCCTTCGAGGAGCAGATCGGTGGTCACGGCGAGTTCGTGCCCGGGCGGGGCGCGCAGCAGGGCGCAGTCGTCTCCGATACCGAGCACAAGGCCGCGGCTTCGCCTGGCCGCCGGGGAGCTTCGCCTGGCCGCCCGGAAACGGATGCATTCGATGAGCTGGAGTTCTCCCAATCGTCGGCCCTCGTGGCCAAGCATACTGTGGTGGCGTGCTGCTTTGCGTGTGGTGGCCGGCTGCTTTGCGTGCGGTGGCCGGCCGCTTTGCGTGGCGACAGGGGAGGGGCAGAGCGGACGGGGCGACGGGGGTATCAACGTAAGCTGTTGAAAAGTCGCGCGTCCGGTGCAACTTTCAGGGCAGAAGAGGCGATTCGCGATTGCGCGACCAGAAGGGGACTGTTAAACTCGGAGATACGTCCAAGAGGGACTGGGCGTTTTGAAGCGGGACTCGGGAATGCGGATTCGCATCTTCGATTGCGGTATCTGCTTCGGGATGCAGTACTCTCCGCGTCGTTCCGCAGAAGCAAGGGACGTCCAATTCAGGGCGTAAAGGTCTCCTGGTTTGAACCTGAAGAAGCGCTTCTATATCGTGCTGGTGAGCCGTGAGCAGGATGGAAGCCTGCGCAAGGTCCCGGTGCCTCTGCACTATGCCTACGGGTTTGTGGCTGCGGCGGTGATCGGTGCGTTTACGATCGCGGGGCTGGCGGGCTCGTACTCGCGGATGTTGATCAAGACGGCGCGGTTCAACCAGCTGCGGACGGATCACAACTCGCTGCAGAAGGACTATGCGCATCTGGAAGAGCAGGCGCACCAGAAGGATGTGCAGGTCGCCTCGCTGGGTTCGCTGGCGACGGAGGTCTCGGCGATCTATGGGCTGACGGCGGGCAGGCTGGTGCCGCACGGCCATCCCGCGACTGCGGAGCGGGCTGCCTCGGCCGGCACGAAGGCGGCTGCCGGCGCGCTTGTGGGTGACAGCGGGGGCACATTTACGGAGGAGAACTACTACAAGTCGGTGGACACGTTTTACCGTCTGCGCGACTCGGCGATGAGCGGCGCGGCGGCCCAGGCGATCGGCTCGGTGGCGACCTTCGGTTCGGCTACGGCGGCGCGCCTGAACTCCTTTACCGGGCTGGGCGGCGTGGAGACTGTGTTGAACGCGCCTTCTCTGTGGCCCATCCTCGGGCCGATCCGGTCCTCCTTCGGGCAGCGCGAAGACCCCATCTCCGGCAACGGCGAAGGCGAGTTCCACACCGGCATCGATATCTCCTCCCCGATCGGGACGCCGATCCGCGCGGCCGGGGGCGGCGTGGTGAAGTCCGCCGCGATGGTGAACGGCTACGGGCGCGAGGTTGTGCTGGACCACGGCGGCAATGTGGAGACCTGCTATGCGCATCTGTCGGGCTTCACCGTGATCGCGGGCCAGCAGGTTGTGCGGGGGCAGGTGATCGGGTACGTCGGCGTCAGCGGCCGCACCACGGGCGCCCATCTGCACTATGAGGTCCGGATCCGCAATACGCCGGTCAATCCGCACAAGTACCTGCGCGACACCCCGGCGGGAATCGGGATGGACACGGCGGCGCTTCGCGGCGGCCCGGCGCACGCCGGGCTGTAGGGCTGGCTTCAGCCCCCCAGCCCCAGCCCCCAGCCCGGCCGCACCGTACCCCGTTTCGGTGATCGCGCCGCAGGTGGGCCGGGGAGTATGATCCAGCTACCGGGGATGACCCGGAGGCCGTCTAAACAGCCTGTCCCTTTGCGCCGCCACATCGGGGTGCGTCCGGGGCGGCGTGCAGGCGTCATATGTTGGTCAGGGGAGTGAACCTCGGTCTATGTCGAAGATCTCGAAGATTCTGCTGCTCGCGGTGTCGGTTGTGTTTGTGCTCGCGGTCTTCCTGGGTGTGAACTCGAGCGGCGTGAGCGCGGCCTCGAATCCCAGCGACGGCGCTTACCGGCAGATCAACGTGTACAGCGAGGTGCTGCACCACATCCAGACGGACTACGTGACGGAGCCGAACATCCCGGCGGTGACCAACGGTGCGCTGCATGGGCTGCTCGAGTCGCTCGATGCGAACTCCAGCTACCTGACGCCGGCGGATTACAAGCTCTACAAGGCAAATGTCTCGGGCAGTGAGCCGCACGCGCAGGTCGGCATCAACCCGTCGAAGCGCTTCGGGTACGCCACGGTCGTCTCTGTGGTTCCGGGCAGCCCCGCGGACAAAGCGGGACTGAACGACGGCGACATCCTGGAGGCGATCGAGGGCAAAGACACGCGGGAGATTCCGCTGGCGATGATCGAGCAGATGCTGCAGGGCGCGCCCGGTTCGACGCTCAGCGTCGGTGTGGTGCGGCCCGGCAAGGCAACTCCGGACAAGGTCGCCATGATTCGCGCGGTCACCGCGATTCCTCCGGTGAAGGACGAGATGTACGAGAACTCGAGCATTCTCTACCTGAAGCCGGGGATCCTCGACCACGAGCATGTTCAGCAGGTCGAGGCGAAGCTGAAGGGGATGTCCAAGGCTGGAAACAAGAAGGTGTTGCTTGACCTGCGCGATGTGGCGGCCGGCGATATGTCCGAGGCGGTGCGCCTGGCAAACGACCTGATGAAGGACGGCACCATCGCCACGCTGGAGGGCCAGAAGGTGGCCAAGCAGACGTTTACCGCTGAGCCCGGCAAGGCAATCGCACCGTCGGCGCCCATGGCTCTGTTGATCAACCGCGGCACGGCGGGTGCGGCGGAGCTGGTGGCCGCGGCTCTTCTGGATAACAAGCGGGCTGAACTGGTGGGGGAACGCACGTTTGGCGAGGGAGCCCAGCAGAAGACGTTCGAGCTGCCGGACGGGTCCGCGATCATCCTCTCGATCGCGAAGTACGCCGCGCCTTCGGGCAAGAAGCTGCAGGACGAGGGCGTCACGCCCACGATCCAGGTGGCGTCGGGCATCGACGACCAGACGGGCGTGGACGAGGAGGCGACGGACTCGGCCAGCTCGACGCCGGCGCCTGCCAAGAAGCCGGCGCTTCAGGTGGACGAGCAACTCACCAAGGCGCTTGAGATTTTGAAGGCCAAGGCGGCCTGATCCCGGTGCCCGGGCGCCGCGGTCGCACCGTGCTATCGTGAGAGGGCCGTGCCCAGCTTATTCCCCCACGACACCGAATCCTCTGCGCCCGAGCAGACCTCGAAGCTGCCCTGGTGGCGGCGGGCCTTCGAGCGCGCCCGGTCCGAGGTTCTGGAGTACCCGCAGTACCCCACCCGCAGAATCGCCGTACGCGCGACATTTTTTCTGCTGCTGGCGATGTCGTCCGTCTTCGGGGTGATGTGCGGTCTGGTGGTCGTCTACTCGATCGATCTGCCGCAGATGGACGATCTGATGCGGTACAGGCCAAACACCACGACGGAACTCTACGATATCCACGGAAAGGTCTTCGGCTCCTTCGCGCTGGAGCGGCGGGTGGCGGTTCCGTACACGGCGTTGTCGCCGATGCTGCGGCAGGCGATCCTCTCGATCGAGGACAAGAGCTTCGAGAAGAACTGGGGCGTCAACCTGCTGCGTGCGGTGAGCGCGGCCTGGCGCGATATCCACTCCCGCAGCCGTGCCCAGGGCTCCTCCACCATCACCATGCAGCTCGCGCGCAACCTCTTTCTGTCGAGCGAGAAGACGTACGGCCGCAAGATCCAGGAGGTCTTTCTCTCGATCGAGATTGAGCGGGTGTTTACGAAAGACCAGATCTTCGAGATGTACGCCAACCAGATCTACCTGGGGCACGGCACGTATGGGTTTGAGGCGGCATCCGAGTTCTACTTCTCCAAGCACGCGATCGACCTGAACCTGCCCGAGGCCGCTACCCTGGCCGCTCTGCCCAAGGGCGCGGAGTACTACTCGCCGGTCAAATATCCTGAGCGCGCGCTTCGCCGGCGCAACCTGGTGCTGGCGGAGATGCGGCAGGACGGCAAGATCACGCGGGAGCAGGAGCTTCAGGCACAGGCCGCGCCGCTGGGGCTGCACATCGAGCCGCCGCCGAACTCGGTCGCTCCCTACTTCGTCGAAGAGGTTCGCCGGCAGCTGGAGAAGGAGTACGGCGCGGAGGAGGTCCACGGAGCGGGTCTCAAGGTCTACACGACGCTCGATCTGGAGCTGCAGAAGGTGGCGAATCGGGCGGTCCTCGAGGGCACGGCAGCGTACGAACGCCGTCACGGCTGGAAGGGGCGGGTGCAGAATGTGCTCTCGACGGGAGCGGACCTGGCCGCCTACCGCCATGCGGACTGGGCCGGAGGGATCGAGAAGGGCGGCTACTACCACGCGCTGGTCACCGACCTGACTCCGACCAAGGTGACGCTCAAGATCGGGGCGGTTCGCGCGACGATGTCGCAGGCAGACTGGCGGTGGACGCAGAAGACCTCCGCGGCGGACTTCCTCCGGCGCGGGGACGTGGTGTACGTGCTGCTGGAGTCGGTCGGCGCCGACGGCACGTTCCATGCTCTGCTCGAGCAGGACTCGGGCGCGCAGGCTTCCCTGATGGCGGTCGACAACTCGAACGGCGAGGTGCTCGCCATGGTCGGCGGACGCGACTTCGCCGTCTCCCAGTTCAACCGCGCGACCCAGGCGCAGCGCCAGGTCGGCTCCTCGTTCAAGCCGTACGTCTACGCGACGGCGGTCGAGGCGGGCGCGAAGCCTTCGGACATCATCGTGGACGGGCCGGTGAGCTTCTACACGCCGAACGGCCCGTACACGCCGCACAACTATGAGGCCGACTACAAGGGAGCGATGACGCTGCTGAACGCGTTCGCCGAGTCGCGCAACATCCCGGCGCTCAAGCTGGCGGACAAGGTCGGCATCCGCAAGGTCATCGAGACCGCGCACCGGTTTGGCGTGACGAGCAACATCCCGGCGTTTCTGCCGGTCGCGATCGGCTCGGCGGACCTTACGCTCTACGAGCAGGTGGGCGCCTACAGCGTGTTCCCCAACGACGGCGTGCGCATCGAGCCGCACTACATCCGCAAGGTGACGCAGGCCGATGGGCTGCCGCTCGACGAGCAGCCCCCGCAGGTCACGGAGGTGATCTCGGTCGAGACGGCCCGCACGATGATGGAGTTCCTGCAGGCCGTGACGCGGATGGGAACCGCCGCGGCCGCCGCCTCGCTCAAACACCCGCTCGGCGGAAAGACCGGCACGACCAACGACTACACGGACGCGTGGTTCATCGGCTTTTCCCCGTCGGTGACGACAGGTGTCTGGATCGGATTCGACAACCGGGAGTCGTTGGGCGAGAAGGAGACCGGCGCGCGCGCCGCCCTGCCCATGTGGATGGCCTTCATGAAGGCCGCGATCGCCGGCAAGCCGGACGAGACCTTCCCCAAGGGCGACCTGCCGCGCCGGCAACTGGATGTTCCCCTGCCCGAGGGCTACGACTCGCCCGTGGTGAAGCAGCTGCCGAAGTCCTCCTCCGCCGCGGAGCAGGATCCCGATGCGGGCGATGCTGAACCCGCACCGCAGCCGGCGCCGATCAAGCCCGCTCCGTCCACCAGCCCCAACATCCCGCCGGGGGACGAGCAGCCTGCGGGAGCCGTGCCCACGCCCCCGTAGGCGCCCCGCTCGCCTTCAGGCGCGCCCGCCGACGGTGGCGGCGAACATCTCCAGCAGGCCGCCCCAGCCACCCTCCCGGCTAACCTGCTCCCGCATCGTGTCGCAGCCGGCGCCGTGCCGCTCCAGGCCGCGGTGCTCGAGCTCAACCAGCGTGGTGCCGTCGTCCGCCGGGGTAAAGCGCACGTCCACCTCGCTGCACTTCGCACGATTCGGCTCGTACTTCCACTCCGGGGAGACCTGCCACGCCATCACGAAACGGTGCGGCGGCTCCCACGCCAGAACCGAACCCCACGGACAGGTGGTGCCGTCTTCCTGGTCCGTGTAGATCGCGCCGCCCACCCTGCCCTCGACGACCACACGCTTCATCGGCGAGCTTCCGATATGGTGGGTTCGCGGCCACCAGCCGTCCATCCCCTCGGTGAACACGCGAAAGGCCCGCGCTGCATCGGCGCGGACGCGGATGCTCCTGCGGACGGGTTCGAGCGGTGCGTGAGCCGCGGGGCCGCTCTCCGGTGCGGTTTGCAGTGTCTGTTGTTCCGGCATCGTCAGGTCTCCTCGTCTTCCACGCTGGCTTTGAAGGCCTCCAGCGCATCGGTCCAAAAGCTGTTGAAGTAGGCCCGCAGCGCGTCGTATCCCTGCGGATCAAGTTGGTAGAACCGGCGCGTTCCGACAGCCTTGTCCCGCACCAGTCCGGCCTCTTTCAAGACCCTCAGGTGCTGCGAGACGGCAGGGCGGCTCACCGGCACGCGCCGGGAGAGCTCGCCGACGGCGACCGGGCCGTGGCGGAGCTCTTCGAGCAGCGTGCGCCGTGTGACGTCGCCCAAAGCATCCAGCTGCGCGCTAAGGTAAGTCTCCACTAACGGTAAGATACGGCTTACCGTGGAATGAGTCAACAGCTTTTTCAGGATCGCCGGCGGTCGCCTACAGACGCAGGCCCCGGCTGCGCGCATGGTGTGCCGGAGTACATGGCGGGCGTGTCCCCAGGCGCCGCTTATAATGGCAGCTATCCATGCAGCCAGAGGACCTTTACGCCCAGCTCACCACGATCTTTCACGACCTCTTCGACGACGACACCCTGGTCCTGACGCCGGACCTGACGGCCGCCGACGTGCCCGAGTGGGACTCCTTCAACCACATCAACCTGATCGTGGCGGTGGAGTCGCACTTCGGGATCAAGTTCCAGACGGCGGAGCTTGAGCAGTTGCACACGGTGGGTCATCTCGTCGAGCTGATCGAGCAGAAGCTGCTGGCGAAGGGCAGGTAGCTCGGGACGCACAGCGGCCTGCGCCTGCACCCCCTGTGCGCTGCGTTTGCGTCGACCGGCCGCGTTCGCGTCGACCGGCCGCGTTCGTATCGACCGGCCGCGTCAGAGGCCGTAGCCGCGTTCCGCCGCCAGCGCGCCTGCGTCGGGGTTGGTGTTTCCCGGCGGCGGCAGGATGAACGGCACGGCAAACGCGTAGATGGAGACGGCTCCGAAGCACACCAGCGGGACGATGTAGCCGAGCGCCATGCTCCCTGTGCTGCGTGCGATCGCGCCCAGCACAAGCGGGAAGAACGCTCCGCCGACGATGGCCATGACCAGCAGCGATCCGGCAAGCTTGGTGTTCTCCCCCAGGCCCTTCAGCCCCAGCGCGAAGATCGTAGGAAACATGATGGAGAGGAAGAAGCTTCCTCCGACGATGGCGTAGGCCCCAAGCATGCCGGGCCGCGTTACGGCGACCGCCATCAACAGGACGTTGGCCGCGCCGTAGATGCCGAGCAGCTTGCTGGCAGAGACGTACTTCATCAGCGGAGTGGAGACAAACCGGCCGATCAGCATGGCGATCAGCGTCGCCGTCAGGTAGTGGGCGGCGGTGCGCTCGCTGACCGGCGTGTACTGCTTCATGTAGAGGATCAGGTTGCTCCACATGCAGATCTGCCCGCCGACGTTGAAGACGTTGGCGATCACGGCGAACCAGAGCTGCGGATAGTGGCGCAGCGCCCGGAAGCTGCCTTGGCCTCCGCGCTCGCCCTCGTGCTCGCTGGTGATGGTGGGGAACCGCATGCGGGAGAGCACAAGCGCGAACAGCAGTACGGCCGATCCCAGGCCGAGGTAGGTGGGCACCACGCGCATCAGTTCGCCGTGCAGGTAGCTCTGGTAGGTGCCGGCAGACTTCATCGCAGCCACCTGGTCCGCGCTCAACTCCACACCCGAGAAGATGAACTGCGCGCCCAGCAGCACGCCGAGGATGGTTCCCGGGGGATTGAATGCCTGGGCGAAGTTCAGGCGGCGCTCGCTGGTCTCTGCCGGACCGAACTGCGCCATGAAGGGGTTGGCGGCGGTTTCAAGCACGGACGCGCCGCAGCCCACGGCAAACAGCGCGACCAGGAAGGGCAGGTACTTGCCGCTGACCGCCGCAGGCCAGAACAGCACCATGCCGGAGCCGAACAGGCACAGGCCGAGGATCATGCCGGCCTTGTAGCCCCACCGCCGCATCACCAGCGCCGCGGGAATCGCCATGCAGAAGTACCCGGTGAAGTTCGCCGTCGAGACCAGCTGTGCGGAGAAGGTGGAGAGCTCAAAGGACTTTCGGAACTGCTGCACCAGGATGTCGGTGAGGTTGTTGGACATGCCCCAGAGGAAGAACAGCACGGTGACCAGAACGAACAGCGCCATCTGTCCTGCGGGAAACACCGGCGCGTCCGTGCGCACGGTGCTCTTGGTACCTGTTGAGCTCGAAACCTGCATGGACACTCCCGGCACGCCCCTGGTACACGGGAACGCGCCACCTGGTGAGATAACGATTCCAGCGAATCATACCAGCCCACCCTCCGCAGCCCACACTCCGCCGGGCGAATCGGCGGAGCGGTTCCGCCGGAGGGATGTGCGGAGCGTTCCGCCGGGAGGGATCGGCGGAGCGTTCCGCCGGAGGGATGAACCGCGGTCTTGCCCCCTCGTGCCCCCGCGTGCTTCTTCCATCCGGTTGCGGAGTAAACTGTGTGAAGCAAACCTTTTTCTCGCAAGGAGTTCGTTTTTCATGCCGATTCTGTTTCGCCGGGCAGCCGGCTGTATCGCCGCCCCGCTCGTCTCCCTGGCGTTGCTCGCCGGTCACTCTGCCGCCCAGAGCACAACGCCCGAGACGCCGCTCACCAGGCAGCTCAGCCGGATCGACTTCGCCGTCTCCGCCGCGGGGTCCTTCTCGAACACCGTCACCGGAACGGAGAAGCGGGACAACACCGCGCTTACGCTGCACCCCAGCAGCACCGTCGGCGAGCTCGCGACCCTGCGTTACACGGCCAAGCCCTACTTCGGTCTGGAGTTCAACTTCGGCAATACCCGCCTGACGGAGGACTTCACGTCCGCTCAGAACTATCTGCCGGGCGGTGCGCAGGCGGGCATCCGCGAGATGACGTTCGGCTACGTCGCGCACCCGCGCTGGAAGCCGCTGGGCATTCAGCCCTTCCTCGCAGTAGGCGCAGGCACGATGAAGTTCACGCCCACGACGTACGGCGGGAAGGGCCTTCCGCAGCAGTACCGCATGGTCTACTACTACGACGCGGGGGCCGAGGCGAACTTCCCTGACAGCCACTTCGGCGTGCGTGTGGGCTTCCGGCAGCTGGTCTATCTTGGCCCCGACTTCCTCCAGAACTACCTCACCATCACCCGGCGGGTGCGGACGACGGACCCCACGGTCGGCTTCTTCGTTCGCTTCTGAGCGGACGGCAGCCCCCGGGCTTCTGAGCGACGGCAGCCCCCGGGGGCGCCCGGCGCGGGAGTGCTAAGCTTGGGGCGCGCCGCCGGCCCGGAATCGCCGGGGCCGGATCGTCGGCCCGGATCGTCGGGGCAAAGGAACCGTCATGCCTGTGCTGAGCTTCCCCATCCTCATCGTCTTCGCCGTTGTGATCCTCTACCTCTTCAACTCCATCAAGATTTTGAAGGAGTATGAGCGCGCCGTGGTCTTCCGGCTGGGGCGCGTCCGCTCCGATGCCTCAGGCCCGGGCGTGATCCTGGTGTTTCGCCCGCTCGACCAGATCGTCCGCATCTCCCTGCGGCAGGAGGCGATGGAGGTGCCGCCGCAGGACGTCATCACACGCGACAATGTGACGCTGAAGGTAAACGCCGTCATCACGCTGCGTGTGGTCGATCCGGTCAGGGCCGTCATCGAGGTGTCCAACTACGTCTACCAGACCTCGCAGTTCGCCCAGACGACGCTCCGTTCCGTGCTCGGCGAGGTGGATCTGGACGAGCTGCTGGCGCACCGCGAGGCGCTGAACCAGCGCATCCAGACCATCATCGACGGCCACACCGCGCCCTTCGGCGTGAAGGTGGTCTCGGTCGAGGTGAAGCAGGTGGATATGCCCGAGACCATGCTCCGCGCCATGGCCAAGCAGGCCGAGGCGGAACGCGAGCGCCGCTCCAAAATCATCCACGCCGAGGGCGAGTTCAACGCCGCGCAGAAGCTGGTGGACGCGGCCGCACTGCTGGCCACGCAGCCGATGACCCTCCAGCTCCGCTACCTCCAGACGCTTACGGAGATTGGCGTCGAAAAGAACACCACGATCATCTTTCCGCTGCCGATGGAGCTGATGAACCTGCTCAACCGCACCTTCACCGCGCCCGCCCCTTCCCCCGCAGGCGGGTCGCCGGCAGCTTCCGCAGCAACGCCTGCGGAGGTGAGGCCGCACACGTCCTCTGATCCGGCCTGAGCCGGCAGCGTTTGGCCGCACGTGTGCGCCCAAACTCGGGCGATCGCCGATCTCGTTGCATTAAATGAGCTTGCGCATTGCTCCACGTGGAACAATCCCCTGGGATGCGCCACGCGCGGGAACATGCTCCGTCACTCCCCGGCAGCGCACGGAGCAGCCCGTGCGGGTAGATAATCGACCCGAGGGCCTGGCGCTGCCATGAACCACCTGATCGACTCCGATCTTGACCAAGACGAGTTTGCCGCACACCGCGATCGCGAGATCTCGCTCGGCCCGGGAACCATCCTTGGGATCTTCTTTGGGCTGGCGCTGCTCTGCGGAGCCGTCTTCGGGCTCGGATACACGATGGGCCGTCGCACCGGCCAGAGCGCGGCCGCAGCCGTGATCGTGGGCACGGGTTCGCCCGCCACGCTCGGCTCCGCCACAAAGCCCACCGCCGGCAGCGCCGCCGCTGAACCGCAGCGTTCTGCCCCTCCCGACGAGCTCACGGCGTCCGCGCCGCCGGTCGCTTCCGGGTCGAAGACATCGGCCGCCGATGCCCTCATCGTCGGGGACAGGCTGCCTCGGGCCGCCGCGCCGGCTGCCCCGGCACCCCCACCCACGAGCACCGCGGCACTGACCGCGTCCTTCCCTCCAGCTCCGCCCGCTCCAGCTCCGCCCGCACCCTCTCCGGGCGGGACGTTCATGGTGCAGATCGCCGCCGTCTCCACGCAGGAGATCGCCGACATCGAGCTGGCCGCACTGAAGAAGTACAACTACCCGGTGGTGGTTCGGCATGAGCCCGCGGATCAGCTGCTCCACATCCAGCTCGGGCCCTACGCCACGCGCAAGGACGCCGAAGCCATGCGCCAGAACGTGCAGTCGCACGGATTCAATGCGATCGTGAAGTAGCTCCGGCAGCGCAGCCTTCCGGATCCGCTCGAGCGGGAAGTCGTGATCTGTGCCGCCTGGAGACGATGCCGCGCGAGTGGTGAACGAAGCAGATCGTAGGGATCGGCCCGGAGGGGATCGGCCCGGGTGCTATGCGGGGCGCATCTCCTCGGGCAGCGCGTCGGCGATTGCGGTGCGGACGGCCAGCATCAGCTCATCGCGCGAGCGAAAGCTCTTCGGATCGATGGCCGACAGCATCTGCACGCGGGCCAGCCCGGGCTGCAGGCGTGTGCTTCCAGGCGGCATCATGCGGTGGGTTCCGGAGAGTGCGACCGGGATGATGAGCGCGCCGGTCTGCTGTGCGAGAAAGAACGGGCCTTTCTTGAACTCGCCCAGGCGTCCATCCGGAGAGCGCGTGCCCTCCGGAAACACGAGCAGGTGCATTCCTGCGCGGAGCACGGCGGTGGCAGCCTGAATGCTGCGTTTGGCGGACTCGCGGCTGTTGGTTCGCTCGACCGGAACGAACCTGCCCATGCGCATCGCTGTGCCGAGCAGCGGGATGCGCATCAGCTCCTGCTTCAGCAGCACGGAGGCCATGGGCGGTATCTCAGGAAACAGGATGGGTGGGTCGAGGTTCGACACATGGTTGGCGAGGAAGATGCAATTCGCGCCCGGCGGGACGTTCTCTCTTCCCGTGACCACGACTGTGATTCCGCCTGCGCGGATGCCGAGGCGCATGATCCCCATCACCACGCGGTACAGCAGGCGCACATTGCCCACAAGCAGGGAGTACGGAATGCCGATCACTCCGGCCAGGAGCCCCAGCCCGGCAAACACCGGCAACATCTTCAACGTCGCAAACATCTGTTCGCAGGATACCGGATTGGGCTCCGCCACGCGGACGGGGCCGCACCGGGACGCGCATGGGCGCGTGCATGCAGACGCGCGAACGGTGGGGTCAGGATCGGGCCGGGCAGTCCGCGAGGGCGGCAGGAAGCCTGGTATAGATGTCGCCAAAGCCGCCGTTCGACAGGATAGCGATCACGTCGCCGGGCACAGCGTCCGCGGCCACGCGCTCGACGATCGCGCCGACATCGGGCAGCAGCTCCGCGGGTACGCCGCGCTTCTGCAGCGCGTCTGCCACCCGCTCGGGGAGGAGGCGTTCGGTCGGGGCGATCGCCTCCGACTTGAAGACGTGCGCGATCACGACGCGGTCGGCGAGGGCGAGGCAGTCGATCAGGTCCTGCTCGAAGACGTTGCGGCGGAGGGTATTCGAGCGGGGCTCCAAGACTGCCCAGAGCCGCCGGCCCGTGTAGGCCGAACGCAGCGCGCGCAGCGTCTCGCGGATGGCGGTGGGATGGTGGGCGAAGTCGTCGATCACGGTGATGCCGTTGATCTCGGCGCGGATCTCCAGGCGGCGCTTGACGGAGCGGAAGGTGGCGAGCGCCTGCGTGATGGCGGCGGCGGGAATGCCCTGGCCGGCGGCGAGCGCGGCGGCGGCGGTGGCGTTGAGTGCATTGTGTTCGCCGGCCATGGGGAGGTGGAGATCGGCGAAGTGGAGCCCTGCGCGGTGGAGGGTCCAGCGGCTGCCGCTGCCGGCGCCGGCGGCGGAAGAGCCGAGCTGCATGTCCGTGACACGCCAGTGGGAGTCCGGTGCGAAGCCGTAGCGCTCGACCGGGCAGAAGGCTTTTGCGACACATTCGGTTACGTTCTCGCTGCCGTCGAAGGCCACGATGCGGCCGCGGCGCGGGACGAGATTGACGAGGCGCTTGAAGGCGGTCTTGACGGCGGCGAGGTCGGTGTAGATGTCGGCGTGGTCGAACTCCACGTGGGTGAGGATGAGGGCGTCGGGGAAGTAGTGGAGGAACTTGGGGCCTTTGTCGAAGAAGGCGGTGTCGTACTCGTCGCCTTCGAGGAGGAAGGGTTTGGTGCCGGTCTGGACGTGGAAGGAGGTGCCGAAGTTTTCGGCGACGCCTCCGATGAGGAAGGAGGGGGTGAGGGCGGGATTGGTGCGGGCGGCGACCTCGTAGATCCAGGCGAGCATGGAGGTGGTGGTGGTCTTGCCGTGGGTGCCGGCGACGACGAGGGGCTCGCGGCCGGCGAGGAACTCCTGGTGGAGCAGGGCGGCCATGGAGGTGAAGGGGATGCGCTCGTCGAGGACGCGCTCGAGCTCAGGGTTACCGCGGGAGATGGCGTTGCCGATGACGACGAGGTCGGGCCGGGGGTCGAGGTTGGACTCGGCGTAGGGCTCGCGGATGGGGATGTTGAGCTGAGCGAGCATGTCGGACATGGGCGGGTATGCGGCGGCGTCGGAGCCGGAGACGTGGTGTCCCTGGGCCTGGAGCATGCCGGCGAGCGAGGCCATGGCGGTGCCGCAGATGCCGATGAGGTAGATGTTGCGGGGGGAGGTGATTGCGGTGGGTCCTGTGGGTGCGGTGGTCATTGCGCTCCGGGCGTGGTGGGACCGCGGGCTTGCCGTGGGGTGGCTGGGGCTTCGGCAGGCCGCGGACTTGTGGGCTCCGCTCAGGATGATATAGCGGGAGGGTCTCAGGATGACACAGGGGAGGGTTTGGGTGGTGTGTTGGTTGGTTCCGCGGTGGAGTTGCTGTGGCAGCTTCGCGGTTGGTCAGACCAAGCGCTTAGCAAGACTTACCTGAATTGGTCGGGGTCAGTTGACCGAAGAGACATCTCAAGTCCGCACGATATTCGCCGCTCTAATTGACCAATACGTCTTACAATCGGGTCACCCTGGAGAACAGAAAGTGGGCGGGATGCAGTGGCTCAAGGATGTGCTTTCTGGTCTTCGCCGGCATCCCGCAGATGCTGGAAAGGCGTTCGTGACTTGCTTCAGCCTCCTGTTTACATTCGTTAAAGTGAGCGTTCAGTTCTTTCCGAGACTGAAGATCGAAGGGCCCTCCCCCCTCGTTGTCGGGCTCGTTTCCAGCGTACTTTGGGCAGCGTACTCGGTACGCAAGCTTGCAAGAATTTATTTTAGGATTGCGAACTGCAACACAACGATCGAAGTTTTCTTTGGCGATATTTTCGAGCAGGATGGCATTACTGCGATTCCAGTCACTGCGTACTTTGAAACCCAACTCGGCAAACCTGTGTCGGACATCAGCCTCCACGGCATCTTCGTTAAGAAATTCTTCTCTGACCCTCAGGAGCTGGACGCACAAATCGACGAACAATTGAAATGTGAAAACTTTGAGAGAATTGCAAAGGCAGAGGGTAAGGATCGTTGCTACAGCATAGGAACGACGGCCTTGGTTACGGTAAAGGGGGATCATCGTTACATCCTGTTCGCATTCACCAATGCAGATCCCGTCACCCTGAAAGCGTCATCTGATGTCGAGCTTATGTGGCGTTCTCTGCACATGCTGTGGGAACGAGCTCGGAACGAGTCGAGCGGGCATCCAGTGAACTTGCCGCTTGTGGGGAGCGGACTATCCAACCTTGGATTGACGTCGCGCGACCTGTTGAACCTGCTCATTTTGTCGGCAATTATAGAGACTAAGGCAAAGGGCATAACGCGAATGGTTCGTATCGTTCTACATCGCAGTAGGTTCAACGAAGTAGATTTGAGAGAAATAAAACATCATTGGAAGGGCAACTGATGGCTTATAGAAACGGCACATATGTCGCATTTCACGCTGACGACAACAACCTACCGGGTGGCAAGTCTGACATCGATTACTACAGAATCATGCAAGCTTGGAGCGCCCACCCAGATGATGATTTCACGATGATCAACAGCCACGAAAAGGCGTCAGCGGTGCGCGACTTAAGTTTGAAGGCGACTTTACGAGCATCGCTCCTCAATCGTTTGGCCAACTCGAAGAACATGCTTCTAATCATTGGTTAAGACACTAGCAGTGACACAGATTGGGTTCCCTTCGAAATCGAGAACGCCGTCGATATCTACAAAATTCCAGTCATCGCTGCCTACACAATGATTGACCGGCCGATTCTGGATTGTTCTGTCGGCTCTGGATATTGGCCTCAGGCACTCCGGAATCGAATAAACAACGGACCTGCAAACGTGATTCACATTCCATTCAAGAAAGCGCCAATTCTGGACGCGATTTCGCAGTTCTCGCACAATAAGGTTCCGAATGGTCAGGGCTTAGGACTGTATATGAAGGCAGCATATTGATGCGTGGGGAATCGCTTAAAAACGATCCCATTTCTGAACTGAAGGAACGAGCGCGGAGTAGGGCTGGGCATCTCTGAAGCCGAGCTCTCATAAATCACCACCGGAAGGCTCGGCAGTCTGGACCTGCGTGGCGGGGTCTATGGGGAGACGGACGGTTGGAGGAGGGTGAGGGTGGCGGTGGTGGGGGTGGTGTCGAGGGTGAGGCGGGCGGGGGCGTTGAGGGGGAGGGTGATGTTGGGGGTGTCGACGTGGCCGGAGCGGAGGCCGATGGCGATGGGGCCGGGGAAGTCGCGGAGGGCGTGGCGGATGGCGGAGTCGAGGAGGGCGTCTTCTTCGGGGGGGACGCACTGGCGCATGTCGCCGAAGACGATGCCGGTGACGTGGGCGAGCATGCCGGCGTAGCGGAGGTGGAGGAGCAGGCGGTCCCACTGGAAGGGCTTGGTGCCGATGTCTTCGAGGAAGAGGATGCGCGGGGAGTCGGCGGTGGCGGGCGGCATGGCGTAGGGGGTGCCGAGGGACTCGGCGAAGAGGGAGAGGCAGCCGCCGGTGAGGGTGCCTTCGGCGATGCCGGACTGGAGGATGCGGAGGCCGTCTAGCACGCCGAGGGACCAGGGGGCGCCGAGGGACCAGGGGGCCGGCGTGGCGGTGAGGGACCAGGAGGGCAACGTGGCGGTGAGGGCGGCGTTCCAGCTTGCGAGGTGGATGCCGTTGGGGCGGGCGAAGTCGGCTGCGACCATGGGGCCGTAGAAGGTGACCAGGCCGCACTGTGCGGCGAGGAAGATATGTAACGACGTGTGATCGCTGTAGCCGACGAAGGGCTTGGGGTTGGCGCGGATGAGGGCGGCGTCGAGGTGGGGGAGGAGCTCGGCGGAGCCCCAGCCGCCGCGGGTGCAGACGATGGCGTCGATGGCGGTGTCGGCGAAGGCGGCGTGGAGGTCGGCTAAGCGCTGTTCGACGGTGCCGGCGTAGTAGAGGGGGCCTCCGCCGAGGGCGCTGGGGTAGAGGACGGGCTGGTAGCCGAGCTCGGTGAGGCGGTCCATGCCGGCGCGGACGCGGTCTTCCTTCGGGGTGCTGGCGGGGGAGACGACGGCGATGCGGGCTCCGGGGCGGAGGGCGGGCGGCTTGATGGGGGTCAGAGGGCCTCCGGGGCTGCGGGGAGGGTGAGGGCGTGGCCGGTGCAGATGATCTCGGCGGGGCCGGTGAGCTGCATCTCGGCGGTGGAGGAGGGCCAGACGGTGCGCTGGGGGCCGCCTTCGGCGATGGCGGTGAGCACGCGCGCGGTGTTGCGCAGAGCCATGGCGGCGGCGGAGGAGGCGCAGGTGCCGGTGCCGGAGGAGGTGGTGGGGCCGCAGCCGCGCTCGTAGATGCGGAAGGCGATCTCGGAGGGGGAGTGGACCTGGACGAACTCGACGTTGGTGCCGTGGGGGAAGAGGGGGCTCGCTGCGATGCGGGCGCCGAGCTGCTGCCAGGAGAGGTTGTGCGCGCTGAAGTCGGCGGTGTCGACGAAGAGGACGAAGTGGGGGTTGCCGACGTTGACCATGGCTCCGGGGATCTCGCCGACGCCGTCGATAACGATGGTGCGGGGCATGACGCGGGGGATGCCCATGGCGGATTCGATGAGGAAGGTGTGGCCGGTGCGTTCGACGACGCGGCAGTGGCGGGGGCCGCCGTGGGTGCCGAGGGTGACTTCGGTGCGGCCTTCGCTCAGGGCGAGCCAGGCGGCGACGCAGCGGGTGCCGTTGCCGGAGAGCTCGGCTTCGCTGCCGTCGGCGTTGAAGAGGCGGAGGAAGAGGGAGCCGTTGCCGCCGTCTGGATTCCGGTTGAGGAACTCGATGCCGTCTGCCCCGATGGAGGTGTTGCGGGCGCAGAGGTGGCGGGCGAGCGCGGCGTGGGAGCGTTCGGCATGGACTTCGTCGAGGATGAGGAAGTCGTTGCCGCAGGCGTGAGCCTTGACGAAGGGTATGGAGCGGGACGGCATGGAGGCGGAGGAAGACAAGGCTCAGTCCTCCTGCTCGTCGCGGTATGCGACGACGGTGTCTGTGGCGTCGCTTGCGATGAGTTGAGCGAGCAGCTTCCGGTGTCTGACGCTGCTGGTTGCGATGGTGAAGGTGACGCGCTCGATGGATCCGAGGTTGTCGCGCTCGACGATGTTGAGGCGCAGCCGGGCGGCGTCGAGGACGTGGAGGATGGCGGCGAACATGCGGCTCTGGTCGGTGCCGCGGACCTCGTAGAGCATGACGAAGCGCTTGAGTGAGGATCTGGACTCTAGAAAGCCGATGCAGGTGAGCGAGACGAAGACGATGGCGGTGGCGATGAGGCTTTCGAGATAGAGGCCGGCTCCGCAGGCCATCCCGATGGCGGCTACGACCCAGACGGTGGCGGCGGAGGTCATACCGACGGTGCGGTTGCGGGTGTGGAGGATCAGCCCAGCGCCGAGGAAGCCTATGCCCTGAACGATGTTCGAGGCGACCTGGCCGCGATTGGGGCTGTTGGGACCGGCGAGGAATCCGGAGAGCACGGTGAAGAGCGCGGCCCCCATGCAGACCATCATGTTGGTGCGGAGGCCGGAGGCCTTGTGGCGCCACTCGCGCTCCAGGCCGACGATGGCACCCATGGCGCAGGCCATCAGCAGGCGTGCGACGGTGCCTTGCGAGACGACCAACTGGTCGAAGGTGCTGAACTGGATGGGGAGGCTGACATGCATCGGTCTCGCAGCATGGTAGCACCTGGGGCCGACCGCGACGGACCCTTCCAGCGGCTAGCGGTGTTTGGAAGCGTGCAGCATCTCGCGCCGAAGAATCGCGTTGATCCGCGACTGATAGCCTTTGCCCTGCGCTTTGAGCCAAGCTAGTACATCTGCGTCTACCCGCGCTGTGATCTGCTGCTTGATCGGCCGATGGAGGTCGCCGTGCGTTGCACGTTTCCATTGATCGTCGGTCAGCTCGGGGGAGTCGCTCGTGTCGATCTCGCTATCGGGCCGGCCTGCGAGCGCCTTGAGATTGTCTCGCTGGGATTCGGTGAGCGGGGGCAGGGTGTCGAGCGTGTAGCTAATCATTTTCCTCTTCATAGCGGCGCCTTTCTTTCGCAGTGGCGCGCCGGGCGGAGATGACTCTGATCACTTCTTCCCGGGCGTCCTCTTCTCGAACAGTATGGGCAACCATCAGCAGGAGAACACCGCCGACGAGGCCGAAGGTTTGCCAGCGCTCCTCCCCATCCTCTATGCGGTCATGTACGGACACGCGAAGGGGGTCTCGAAAAACGTGAATTGCCTCTTCGAACCTCAGACTGTGCTTCCGTTGGTTGGCGAGGTTCTTGGCTTCATCCCACTCGAATCGAATCTGCGCCACGGAACCAGTGTACATGCAATTTTGTAATTACAACAGCGAAGACTATCTGGACGTGTCAGGCAGCTCCGTTTTCCCCCAGAGGGTGGAGCGGTAGATGCGGGCGCAGGGCTGGCCGGTGGTGCAGACGATGGTGAGCTCGTCGAGGTTTTCGGGGTGGTCGGCGACGGCCTGGGCGACGGGGTCGCCGGCGATGGCGACGATGTAGGCGGCGTGCCCGGCGGGGTTCTGGAGGGCGGCGCGCCAGGTGTAGTACTCGCCTTCGTTCACGGTCTGGCGGAGGGGGATGCCGGCGTCCTGGAGGGCTCCGACGTGGTCGGAGTTCTGCATGAGGATGGGGACGCCTGGGGGCAGATCGTGGAGGATGCGGGCGATGCTTTCTTCGAACGGGATGCGGGTGGACGAGTTGACGAGGGCTTCTTTGAGGATGGAGGGGGTGCGGTCCATCATGCCGATGGAGTTGAGGGCTGCGAGGGCGATGGCGGCGGGCTGGAGGATGCGGGCGGCGAGGCGCTGCCCGGGGGTGGCGGTGAGGCGGCGTTCGAGGACGGCGAGCGCGAAGACGGCGTAGAGGGCGAGGGCGGGGAGGAGTTCGAGTCCGTAGCGTGCGTTGTAGAAGGAGTGGGGATAGAGCTGTGGGATGAAGATGGGCACGGAGCCGTAGGCGATGGAGTAGACGTAGAAGGCGAGGGGCATCCAGAGCAGGAGGACGGCGGCGGGTTCGATGCGGCGGCGGAGGGCGAGGAGGGCGCCGGTGAGGGCTGCGGCGAGGAGGGCGAATCCTGTCTCCCAGAAGGCGGCGTCGACCTGGGCGGTGCGGGTGTAGAAGAGCAGGGCCCAGGCGGGGTTGTGCCAACCGCGGTAGTGGCGGGAGCCGGGGGGCGAGGTCTTCTTCTCGATGGCGGGGGCGGAGTAGGGGCCGCGCATGAAGTCGAGGGGGTCGTGGAAGAAGTGCTGGTTGTACCAGAGCCAGAGGAGGGGACCGGCGAGGGTGACGGCGGTGAAGAGGAGGAAGGCGGGCAGCACGGTGCGGGCGAAGGGGCGGGCGCGCCAGAGGTGGAAGGCGACGATGCACCAGGCGGCGGCTCCGAGGATCCAGCCGTCGTAGCGGGTGAAGACGGCGGCGAAGATGAGGATGCCGAGGATGGCGAGGCGGCGGATGACGGGGCGGCGGCGGCCTTCACGGATGGCGGCGACGGCTTCTGCGGTGACGACGGCGATCCAGAGGAGGAGGGCGAGGAAGAGCGGCTCCGTCATGGCGGTGGTGGCGAGGTAGAGGAGGTTGGGGTTGAGGCCGTAGAAGGCGGTAGCGGCGACGGCCCAGCGTGGAGCGAGGATGCGGCGGGCGAGCTTGTAGAAGCCGGCGGCTCCGGCGATGTAGCAGACGAGCGAAGGCCAGGCACCGGCGAGGCCGCTCTGCCACCAGGCCATGTTGCGGACGAAGGGGAGCATGAGGAGGTGCGGGAGTGGAAGCCAGACGCCGCCGAGCTGGGAGAGGCCGGGGTTGCGGGAGTCGAGGATGCGGCGCGCGATGGCGAGGTGGGCGACGGCGTCCCCGTAGAGCAGGAGGAAGCCTTTGGTGAAGCAGAGGTAGAGGGAGATGAAGCCGAGGATGGTGGCGGCGAGGGCTACCGGGGCGATCTCCTGGCGGTTGGCGGGGCGGATCTCGGGGTCGCGTGTGGAGGCGGGCAGGACACGCTCGGGGGGGCTGGGATTCGGGCGTCTTGATCGGTTTGGCATGTTCAGGTTTCGCGTGGGGCCTTCAGTCCGCCAGGCTCCGCCGGGGCGGCTTATCGAGGGGTTCGCCCCAGGGTAGGATAGCGCGGGCCTTTGGCCCGGGCTCGCCCGGCTGACAGACACCTGCTCACCCGGGCTGGGGTTCAGGCTGAGGCTTCGTCGAGGTGCGAGATCCGGCGGAAGAGCTGGAAGCGCTGCTCGATCTCTGCGCGGGTGGTGGACTGGAGGCGCTCGGTGCCGAAGCGCTCGACGGCGAAGGAGCCCATGACGCCGCCGTAGAAGATGGCGGTGCGGAAGGCGGCGGGGGTGATGGCGGGCTGGGAGGCGAGGTAGCCGTAGAAGCCGCCGGCGAAGGAGTCGCCTGCGCCGGTGGGGTCGACCACTTCGGCGAGTGGGAGAGCGGGGGCGCGGAAGGGTGTCTGCGGGGGCTGGCCGGGGAAGATGCGGTCACTGAAGTAGGCGGTGGCGCCATACTCGCCGTGCTTGACGACGAGGGCCCTGGGGCCCATGGCGAGGACGGCGTTCGCGGCGCGCACTGCGTTGGTCTCGCCGGAGAGCATGCGGGCTTCGGCGTCGTTGATGAGCAGGACGTCGAGGTCTAGGAGGACGGCGGCGAGGTTGTCGCGGTGGGCGGCGATCCAGTAGTTCATGGTGTCGCCGCAGACCATGCGGACGTTTGGCATCTGGGCGCGGACGCGGGCCTGGAGGACGGGGTCGATGTTGGCGAGGAAGAGGAACTCGGAGTCGGCGTAGGCGGGGGGAATCTTGGGCGCGAAGGTCTCGAAGACGTTGAGGTCTGTGCCGAGGGTCTGGGCCTCGTTCAAGGTGCCGGAGTAGGCTCCGGTCCAGTGAAAGGAGAGGCCGGGGGCGCGCTCTATGCCCTGGGTGTCGATGCCGCGGCTGGTGAGGACGGCTTCGTGTGCGGGGAGGAAGTCTTCCCCGACGACGGCGATGACGCGGACGGAGGTGAAGTAGCTGGCGGCGAGGGCGAAGTGGGTGGCTGCGCCGCCGAGGACGTGGTCGGCTCTGCCTGCGGGGGTTTCGATGGTGTCGAACGCGACGGAGCCGACTACGAGGATGGCCATGGATGTGCTTTCCGGGGTGAAGGGATGGGTGCGGCGGGATGTGGTGGACGCGATCGCAGGGTGTTACAGATACTTTCCGATGAGGAGGTGGAGGCGCTGCTTTGCGGCCTCGGGGATGACGGCGCGGTCGGTGAGGATGGCGTACTTGAGGGCGGAGGCGCAGGCGCAGGTGCGGGCGTCCGAGGGTGGGAGTGCGGCGACGGCTGCCTTGACGACGAGGGCGGCGTTGGCGGCGTTCTGGTGCATGACGGCGACGATCTGGTCGACGGTGACGTCGTCGTGGCCTTCGTACCAGCAGTCGTAGTCGGTGACCATGGCGGCGGTGGCGTAGCATATCTCGGCTTCGCGGGCGAGTTTGGCCTCCTGGAGGTTGGTCATGCCGATGACGTCGGCTCCCCAGGAGCGGTAGAGGTTGGATTCGGCGCGGGTGGAGAACTGCGGGCCTTCCATGCAGATGTAGGTGCCGCCGAGCTTGCCGGTGACGGAGGCGCTGGTGCAGGCGGTGGAGAGCGCGCGGGCGACGGTGGCGCAGACGGGATCTCCGAAGGCGACGTGGGCGACGATGCCTTCGCCGAAGAAGGTGCTGGCGCGGGCGTAGGTGCGGTCGATGAACTGGTCGGGGATGACGAAGTCGGTGGGCTTGTGCTCCTGCTTGAGCGAGCCGACGGCGGACATGGAGAGGATGCGCTGGACGCCGAGAGACTTCATGGCGTAGAGGTTGGCGCGGAAGTTGAGCTCCGTGGGGAGCAGCGTGTGGCCGCGGCCGTGGCGCGCGAGGAAGGCGACGCTGCGGCCTTCGAGTTCACCGAGGACGAAGGCGTCGGAGGGGTCGCCGAAGGGGGTTTGGATGCGGAGTTCGCGGATGCCGGTGAGTCCAGGCATGGCGTACAGGCCGCTGCCGCCGATGATGCCGATCTCTGCCGTGCTCAACGTGTGCTGCTCCTTGGATTCGGGATTCTCGTGCGGGATTGGGTGCGGGATTCTCGTGCGGGATTTGGGTGGGGGAGTGTGGGGGCGATGCGCTTGGGTTAGTGTCCTTCGCGAGTATAGCCGTGGGGCGCGGCGAGCTGGAAGAGGCCGGCGCGGGTGAGGCCTGCGGTGTGCAGGGTTGTGATGAGGCCGGCGCCGGGATCGTGCTGCGCGTGGGCGACCTGGAGCGGGCCGTCGGTTTGAACGCTGCCGATGCTGTCGCGCAGCTTGCGGGCGAGTTCGAGGGGGAAGCCCTCGCTGACGAAGACGCCGTTGTCGTTGATGGAGAGGAGCACGTCGCCTTCGGGTGTGGTGTAGACCTGCTCGGTATCGTCGATCTCGTCTTTGTTGCGGCGTGCGAGGCTCGAGTACTTGCGGGGAAGCTGCCCGGCGTAGACGCGGGCGAAGGAGCGGGCCGAGTCCTGGTTCTTCCACTTGGACTGGTAGAGGATGCCGATGGAGGCGGTGGAGAGTTTGGCTCCGGGGGTGGCGGAGGACTTCCTCTGGGCGGCGTAGTAGACACCTCCGGCCCAGGCGGGTGCGAGGGCGTCGGCGATGTCCTTGCCGCCGAAGAGCTCGGCGAGGATGTGGACGTCGAACTCGCCGAGGACGCCGACGTCGTAGGGGAGCCACTCGGGGGTGAGGAGCGGGTGGATGTCCGGCAGGCGCAGCACGGGGATGGGGGTGTGGGCCAGGTAGAGCGCGGGGTGGATGACCTCTGCGGTGGAGTTGGGCGGTTTGGAGAGAGTGCCTGCGAAGGCGGCTTCCTTGCCCTGGCGGGCGAGGACCGTGGTCTCAAATGCGAGGCCTTCGCTGTAGGGGAAGAGCAGCGACTGCTGGAGCAGCAGAGGAGCGCGGGCGAGGATGGGGGAGTCGCTGGCGTCGGCGACGGAGTCCTTCATGCGGAGGGCGAGTTCGGGGGAGTCCTGGAGGGTCTTGCCGGTGGCGCGGAGGGTGTAGTCGAGGAAGACGACCATGGCCTGGCCTTCTGCGACGGCGTCGCGGGCGGAGTCGGCCTCGTCGGTCTGGATGTGCTGGTTGTCCTGGGCGACGTCCTTGGCGACGTCGTTCGAGCCGATGGAGGACCACTTCGTGAGGTCGACCTTCTGATCCTGCAGGGCGTGGGTGAGTTCATGGGCGAGGACGGGTTTCTGCTCGTCGGGCTCGATCCAGTCGAGCAGGTTGACGGTCTTGGTCTTGTTGTCGTAGAAGCCGGCGACCTGTTCGGTGAGGAGGGAGAGGAGGAAGGGGCGGAGGTTGAAGTCGCGGTCGAGCAGGCCGAACTTTTTGAGGACGATCTCGGCGCGCTGCATCCGCTTGGCGCCTTCGTCTTCATCGAACTTGACGGCGAGGTATTTGTTCACTTCGTCGCGGGTGATGAGCTTGCGCTTGACGGTGTGCTCGATTGGAAGTTTGGTGTCCGCGCTGACGAAGGCGAGGATCTCGTCGACGGATTTGAAGAGCTCTTTGGCCTGCTCGCTGGTGATGGGGGCGTGGCTGGCGGTGACTGGCGGGCGGGTGGCGGCGCGGGCTGGGCCGGGGCTGGGGGTGTTCTGCGCCCGCGCCGGCCGGGGAGTGAAGAGGATGCACGCGAGCGCGGCCGATGCGGCCGTGAACGGCAGGTGCGCTTTTAGCAGCTGTGCTGGAAACAAGCGTGGTGGAAACACTTGTGCTGGAACGGACGGACCCGAAGTCACTGCCAACCGCACTCCTCCGCGCGACCTGTTCGCGGCCGCTATAATCCATAGTGTACGCAGTTTTGGCGGGAGACGCCGCTGCGGTTCGGCCGGATGAGTTCCCATGCCCGCGACGCTTCCACCCACGAACGAGATTCAGCGGTCCGCCGGGCTGGTGGAGCTGGCCGCGCTGCTCGGCGGTGCGGCATGCGCCGCTCTGCCGGAGACCGGCTGGCTGCGCGTGACGGGGCCGGACCGGGTGCGGTGGCTGAACGGCGTGGTGACGAACTCGATTGCGGCACTCAAGCCGGGCGAGGGTTGTTACTGCTTTCTGCTGAACGCGCAGGGCCGCATCCAGGGAGACCTGACGGCATGGATGCGCGAGGACGCCATTCTGCTTGAGACGACCCAGCCGGCGATGGTCCGGGCGTTTCTGGAGCGCTACATCATCATGGATGACGTGGAGCTTGCGGACATCAGCGGCGAGCGGCGTGGGCTGCTGGTGGCCGGTCCGCAGGCTGAGGCGCTGCTGGCGCACACGATGCCGGGGGAGCCGATGCGGTTCCGGCTGGAGACGGAGCACGGTCGCGAGCTGATGCTGATCCATGCGCACAGCCCGCTGGTACCGCGCTTTGAGATGTGGTCGGATGCGGGTGTGCTCGACGGGTTCGCGCCTCCGGTGGGGACGGTCTCGGCCGGTGCGCTCGAACAGCTTCGCATGCTGGAAGGTACGCCGAAGTACGGGGTGGACATCCGGGACCGCGATCTTCCGCAGGAGACCGGCCAGGTGCGCGCGCTGCACTTCAGCAAGGGGTGTTACCTGGGGCAGGAGATTGTGGAGCGCATCCGGTCGCGGGGTCAGGTGCATCGGATGTTTAGCGGCTTCAAGCTGACGGGCTCGCCTGCTGTGCCCGGCACTGTGGTGGAGTCCGACGGGAGGGGGGTGGGCGAGCTGACCAGCGCGAGTTTGGTCGACCATCCGGCGGAGGGGCGCATCCAGCTTGCGCTGGGGTACGTGCGCCGGGAGGCGGCGGAGCGCGGCCTGCCGTTGACGTACGCGGGTGGAACGGCATCTCCGATTGCGCTGCCGTACACTCGGACTTAGAGAGAAGACGAGCGCAAGCAAGCCGAGGAAAGAGTGTGACTATGCCCGAACAGAACAAGCCCTTTGTCGTGACGGATCGCCGGAAGTTCAGCCTGGATGGAACGCCGCGTCCGGATGCGGAGCGCGACGTGGCGCCCGATGAGCCGGCGTCGGCCCAGAGCCTGCCGCCCGCGCAGGGGGCGTCCCCTGCGACGACGACGGCAGAGGCTCCGGCTGCGGCGACAGAGGCTGTGGCGGCCCAGGCCGAGCAGGATTCCGATCTTCCGCCGCCGCCGACGACGCACGAGATGGAGCAGGCGAATGCGGCGTATCAGCAGACCTCGGAGCGGCTGGATACGGCGGTGCGCGCGGCGAATCCGGGGATGGACCACGCGCCTGCGATGAACTTCGAACAGATCGTGCAGTCGATCTTCATGTCCGCGCTGATGCAGCTTGGCGCGACGGCTCCAGAGGGCCAGCAGCCGCGCATCGAGCTGATGGGAGCACGGCAGAGCATCGACATGCTGGGTGTTCTGGCGGAGAAGACGAAGGGCAATTTGAACCCGGTCGAGACGCAGCTTCTGGACAACGCTCTGTTTGAGCTTCGCATGGGTTTTCTCGAGGTGACGCAGGCGCTGGCGCGGTCCGCGGGGGCGCGTACGCCTGGGGCGCCGGGGCCTGGCGGTGTCTCCGCCGCGGGTCGTCCGAGCATCGTTCGTTAGAGGCCGATGGAAGCGACCCTCACCTTTCTCGGCTCGGGTACTTCGATGGGCGTCCCTACGCTGGGGTGCGGGTGTGCGGTGTGCGTTTCGGCCACGCCGGCGGGCTTGTATATGGCGCCGGCGGTGCCGCGCAACCGGCGGACGCGGCCCTCGGTGATGATCGAGTGGGGGGGGCACACGGTGGTGATCGACACGGGGCCGGACTTCCACGCGCAGGCGATCCGCGAAGGGCTGCGGCAGGTGGACGCGGTGCTGTATACGCATGGCCACGCGGATCACGTGCTTGGGATGGACGATCTTCGGCCGCTGACGTTTCGCCATGCGGGGGGAGTTCCTCTGTATGCGGACGCGCCTACGGCGGACACGATCGAGCGGGTGTTCGATTACACGTTTCGCAAGCAGAACCGGTATCCGACCTCGGCACGTGTGAACCTGATCCGCATTCCGGCCGAGCCGGGCGCGGAGATCGATCTCTTCGGCGTGCGGTTCTTGCGGGTGCCTGTGATTCACGGCAAGGAAGAGATTACGGGCTATCGATTTGGCGCGGCTGCGTATCTGACGGACCTGAGCGATGTGCCGGATTCGGCGCTCGATCTGCTGCGGGACCTTGATGTGCTGATTCTGGATGCGCTGAGACCGAGTCCTCATCCGAGCCACTCGCACCTGTCGAAGTCGGTCGCGATTGCCGAACAGCTTGCGGCGAATCGCACCTTCTTTACGCATATGGGGCATGAGCTGGATCATGACGCGACGGAGGCGATTCTGCCGGCGGGGATGAAGCTGGCGTACGACGGGCTGCGGCTCCAGTTCGAGATTGCCCGAGACCGCGCGGAAGGCGGCGAAGCATAGCGTCGATGGAGATCTTTCGCCAACTCGGTTCGGTGCTGAGGGAGCCCACGGTGGCCAGCATCGGGAACTTCGACGGGGTGCACCTGGGGCATCGCTCCGTGCTTGCGGAGACGATTGCGCGTGCTCGTGCGCTCCACGCGCGTTCGCTGGCGATCACGTTCGATCCTCATCCGACCAGGCTTCTGCGACCGGAGCAGCCGACGCCGCTGATCACGCCGCTGGCCCGCAAGCTCGAGCTGCTGGCTGGGACGGGCATCGACGCGACCCTGGTGCTGCCGTTTACGACGGAGTTCTGCCAGACGTCTGCGAGGGACTTCGCGGAGCACGTGCTGCGGGAGGGTATTGGGTGCGTGGAGGTGCATGAGGGCGAGAACTTCCGCTTTGGGTATCAGGCGGAGTCGGGCATAGGAGGCGAGAACGGGCTGGAGTCGCTGGGCAGGCAGCTTGGGTTCGGGGTGGGTGTGTTTGCGCCGCTGCGGCTGCGCGGTGGGCCGATCTCATCGTCGCGTGTGCGTGGGTTGATTGCGGCGGGGGCGATGAGCGAGGCGCGCGCTCTGCTGGGGCGTGCGTTCGCGGTGGACTCGACGCCCGCATCGGGGCGCGGCTTCGGTACGCGATACGCTGTGCCGACGATCAACCTGGCGCGGTATGGGGAGTTGCTGCCGGGGCATGGGGTGTACATCACCCGGCTGACGGTGGGCGCGGCGGGGGGGGAGACGGCGGGGCGTACCGGGGCGACGTTTCAGGGCGTGACCAACGTGGGCAACCGGCCGACGTTTGGCGAAGACTCGTTCGCGGTGGAGTCGCACCTGCTGGACTTCTACCCGATTGCGCTCTCGGAGGAGACGCCGCTGCGGCTGGAGTTTCTGCGCCGGCTGCGCGGGGAGCGGCGGTTTGAGTCTCCCGCGGCGCTGCGGGAGCAGATCCTGCGGGATATGGGACAGGCGCGGCGGTACTTCGCGCTGTGCGGCGCACTGGCGGCACGGCGGTAGCGAAGGCGTCTCAGTTCCAGAGCGGCGCGTGAGGGCGGCGTCTTCTAGAAGTGGCGCAGGGTCTCGGCGGACTTCGCGGGCGGCGGCGTGGTGCGGGACAGCGGGTCGAAGGTGTCCGGGACGATGGGGCGGGACTCTGCGGTCTTCTCGAGCGAACGGCTGACGAGGTCGCGCGAGCCGAGGCCGATGGCGAGCGACAGGGTAAGGACGATACCGCCGAACATGATTCCGAAGGCGAGCGCGACGATGGCGCCGCCGATTTGCAGGTGTTCGAGGCACATCGCTGTGGTCAGCACGAGGACGAGCCACTTGACTCCGAGGGAGAGGAAGCGGGCGTACTGCATCTGGAGGTTGACGGCGCCGATGAGCACGGAGCGGGCGAGGAAGCGCGCGATGATGGTGCCGACGAGCAGGATGATGATGGCCCCGACCGAGTGCGTGAGGTACGGGATGAGCAGCGTGGAGACTTCGAAGTTGCCGGGGTAGGAGGCGTCGAATGCGGAGATGCCGATGATGAGGCCAAGCACCACGCAGGCCCAGAAGACGATGCGGGCGATCAGGAGGGTAGGGGAGTGGGCGGGGGCCCAATCGGCCACGTTGGTTCCCTGGTTGCGGGCGAAGCGTTCATCGAACTTGGCTGCGTTCAGGCCTCGGCGCAGCGCCAGGGAGAGCAGAGCGCCGATGCCGGCAAGGATTGCGACGGCGAGGATGAGCGCCAGCAGGCCCGGCAGAAAGCTGACCAGCTTGACGAGCACGCTGCGGAAGGATTCGCTGAGGGCGGCTGAGATCTGTTGACCCATGGTTGCTCTCCTGGAGTGGATTTCCCCGGGCACAGGCTTGACACCGATGACACCGATTGATCGTACTGTTTGCTGCCGGCGTTTCTTTGATCTCGGGAGGCGTCAGGTGACTGCCTGGGTCACGAGCGATTGGTACAGCAGGGTTTGAGAAGCGCTTCGGGTTCGAGTGCGGGAGCAGGTCTCCTTCATGGGTTGAACCGGTCGGGCCAGCGCCAGCGCGAGACCAGGTACGGCTTGTCGGCCTCGAAGGCCGCGGCCAGAGCTTCGATGTGCTTTTCGGGAGCGAGCGTCTCGGCGGCTGCTCTTCCGGTCAGCAGGAGGTGGGAGGCTACCCATGCGAGGTAGAGCGGGGTGAGGGCTCCGAGCAGGTGCCCGCGGTTGATGGTGCGGAGGCGGTAGGCGAGGATGAAGTCGTAGACGATGCGAACCCAGAGGGGGTCCGGCACCCGGAAGTGCGCGGGCGGGAGCAGCGAGAGCTTCTTGAGTCCGAGCAGGGTGTTCGGCGGCAGGACGAGGGACCAGATCTCGTGGAGGTTGGAGTAGGCGAGGCGGAAGGAGTCCATCATGGGCTGGGCGTCGGTGAGGATGGCGTCGTGCGAGCCTGGGTCTGCCGAGGTGGCGGGGCCGGGGGCTGTCTCTGCCTGGAGGGCGGCCTGGCGCGGCGAATAGGCGAGCCGGGCGCGCTGCCAGAAGCCGGCCTTGAGGTCGATCTCGGCGAAGAGCGAACCGGCGACCAGGGCGAGCAGGGTGTTCAGGTCGGAGGCGTCCGGCGGCGGCAGACCACGCGGGCCGGCGTGCACCTCCGCGATGGTGAGGCCGGCTGCCGCGGCCTCCGAGACGGGCCACAGGAAGGCTCCATTCTGGCCCGCCGCGGTGCATCTTTGAGCGGTCATGGCGAGCCGTTCACACATACGGGCGGAGAGTGCGAGGTCGATGGCGAGGGGAAAGCGGGGACGCGTCCCGAAGAGTGCACGGGTGACGGGGTAGAGGATGGCGGAGTTGACCAGACCGTCTCGCGGCCCAAGCTGATAGCGCGGCGTGACGAGGTCGGCGGAGGCGACGGCGGCGGCGAGGTTGCGCAGGGCCTCGGGCTGCAGGGTGTGCGATTCGGCGCCCAGCATGAGTGCGGCGGGGACGCGATGCCGGTCCACCAGCTCCCATGTGTTCAGATAGTCGGCGGCGGTGAGGATCCAGGTGCCTGAGACCGGCGCGGCGGGGGTGTAGGGGAGCAGGCGGAGGAAGGGTGTGGCTGCCGCGGCTTCGGCGGGTGAGGCGTCCGGCGTGGCGACGAGCAGCTGCTGGCCTGGGAAGGCGGCGGCGAGGTGGGCGAGGGTCTGGTGGAGCGCTTCGGGCGCGAGTGGGCTCAGGCTGACGAGCAGCCCCGCGGTCGCGGGTGGGGCTTCGGCTCCGAGTTGGGGTGTGGTCTGGGTTGCGGCCATTTGGATCGTTCCCTTGTGTGATGCCGGGCTGGAGGAAAGGGTATCGTGTGCGACCGGTGGAGGCCCGCAGTCTGCCCTGCGCCGATGCTATGAGAGTAATCCCGATCGGGTTACCCGGAGGGGCGTGGTGTCTCGCGTCATCAATCCAGGGAGAGGATTCCCGCGAGCGGGATGCGTACCCAGGTGGGCCGGTTGTTGAGCTCGTACAGCAGCTCGTAGACTGCCTTTTCGAGCAGGTAGCCGCTGAGCAGGCGGTGCGCCTCTTCGGGTGCCGGAGCGAGCGCCGGCATCTGGGAGACGGTGGAGCGCCAGGCGTGGAGGAACTCGGTTGAGACGGCGTTCTGCCAGAGCTGGGCCCAGGCTTCGAGGGCACGCTGGGTGCCAGGGTGGCGCTGGACGAAGTGGTCCAGGGCGGAGAAGGCGGCGTAGGAGAAGGAACGGAGCATGCCGGCGACGTCCCGGAGGGGGGATTGCTTGGCGCGGCGTTCCGCGAGGGAGCGCGCGGGCTCGCCTTCGAAGTCGAGCAGCACGTAGTCGCCGCGGGTACGAAGCACCTGGCCCAGGTGGTAGTCGCCGTGGATGCGGGTGCGCAACCCGGCCTGGCTGGGGTTCAGGCCGGTCAGGGCCCGTGCGCGAGCGAAGAGCTGGAGACGGCGCGAGAGGATGAGGGCCGCTGCGTCCGAGGTGAGCTCGTCGGCGAGACCGTGAAAGGCTTGGCGCAGGGCGTCGAGCGAACGGGAGATCTGGGTGTCGATTCGCGCGGCATCGGCGGAGAGCGCCTCGACGGTGAAGGGCTCGGGGGAGAAGGCGGCGTTGCCGGTAGGGGTGGCGAGTGCGAGGTGCATCTCGCCGGTGCGTCGGCCGAGCAGGGCGGCGGCCTCCAGATAGAGGCCGGCGTGCTCGCTCGCGAGCTTAGGGACGCGGGGGCTTTGCTGGGACGGACTCCCGTTGCGGAAGGAGGCGGGGGAGCCGAGGTCGTCCGGTGGCGCGCAGGTGACGACTCCCTCGTAGAAGCGTGCGAGCTCATCGAGCGTGAATTGCCAGCCGTCGCCCTGGTTCTGGACGAGTCCCTGAAGCATGGCGACGGTGGTGGGTTCGTCGGAGGTGGAGTTCTGCGCGCGGATTTCGCCCAGAAAGGGGGCGATGCGGGGGAAGTGGGCGACCTCTGTGAGGAAGCGGCCGATTTCGGTGTCCGGGTTTTCGCCGGGCTGGAGCCGACGGAAGAGCTTGAGGATGAGACGGGCGTCGTACAGGATGGAGGTGTTGGACTGCTCGGCTGATCCGGTTCGCGCGGGCAGGGGGCCGGCTCCGCGGACCGCTTCGAAGGCGGAGGAGCGGTGTGTGTCGAGCAGGGGCGCTGGGCCTGGTTCGCCCGAAGGGACGGATCCGTTCAGACGGAGACCGGACTCGATCACAGTCAGCAGGGCCTGACGGACGTCTTCGCGCGCGGTTGCGTCGTGCAGGATGGCGGGCCCGGCTGCGGTGGTGAGCGAGGCGAGGATGGAGGCCGGCGCAGCGGTGCGGACGGCCTCGGCCTCGGGTCCTGTCGTGAGCGCGAGGGGGAGCTGATACATGTCCGGCGGGGTGTCGGCCGCGGCATCCGCATAGGTGATCTCCAGGAAGACCAGCGCGGCTGGGGTGGAGGGAAGCTCCGTCCACTGGAGCACGCGGATGGCGGCGATGGTGCGCGATTTGGCGCCGAACCAGCGCTGCCGCGCGAGGTACTCGGGAAGGAGCTGCTGGAGCATGGCGAGGCCGGGGCCAGCCAGCAGATCGCGCCACTGACTCTGTCCGGAGCCGGGGACCAGGTCGAGGGTGACTTCCTCCACGTCGACGACGGGGGTTTCGGGCAGCTCGGGGGCGGGCTGCAGCTCGAGCCAGAAGAACGAGTACGGTGCGAGGGTGATGGCGTAGGGCGTTGCGTCGATCGGCGGAAAGGCGACGTATCCGAGCATCTCGACGGGGACCATGCCGGCGAAGCGGGAGAGGTCGAGGGCGACGGGCTGGGCGAAGCGGGAGAGGTTGGCGACACAGAGGATTGTCTCGTGCGTGCCGTCCGCGGCGTTGTTGTATTCGCGGAGGTAGGCGAGCACCTTGCGGTTGTCTGGGTGGAGGAACTCCTGCGTGCCGCGGCCGAAGACCTTGAAGAGCTTGCGCAGGGCGATCATGTTGCGGGTCCAGTGGAGCAGGGAGGACTGATCGCTCTGCTGGGCCTCGACGTTGATGGCCTGGTAGCCCCAGATGGGGTCCATGATGACGGGGAAGTAGAGCTTGGCGGGAACGGCGGTGGAGAAGCCGGCGTTGCGGTCGGAGTTCCACTGCATGGGTGTGCGGACGCCGTTGCGATCGCCGAGGTAGATGTTGTCGCCCATGCCGATCTCGTCGCCGTAGTACATGATGGGCGTGCCGGGGAAGGAGAGCAGAAGCGAGTTGAGGAGCTCGATGCGGCGGCGGTTATTGTCGACCAGCGGGGCGAGGCGGCGCCGGATGCCGACGTTGATGCGCATGCGGGGGTCGGCCGCGTAGGCGAGGTTCATGTAATCGCGCTCGTCGTTGGTGACCATCTCGAGGGTGAGCTCGTCGTGGTTGCGGAGGAAGAGACCCCACTGGCAGATGTCGGGGATGGACGGGGTCTGCGCCATGATGTCGGTGATGGGCAGACGATCTTCCTGGCGGAGCGCCATGTAGATGCGCGGCATGAGGGGGAAGTGGAAGGCCATGTGGCACTCGTCGCCCTCGCCGAAGTAGGGGCGGACGTCCGCCGGCCACATGTTGGCCTCTGCGAGGATGGTTCGGTTGCTGTATTCGGCATCGATGACGGCGCGGATCTCGCGGATCTTGACGTGGGTCTCGGGCACGTTCTCGCACGAGGTGCCGTCGCGCTCGACGAGGTAGGGGATCGCGTCGAGGCGGAGGGCGTCGACGCCGAGGTCGAGCCAGAAGCGCATGGCCTTGAGGACCTCGTCCATGACGCGGGGGTTGTCGAAGTTGAGGTCAGGCTGGTGCGAGAAGAAGCGGTGCCAGTAGAACTGCTTCGCCTGGTCGTCCCAGGTCCAGTTGGACTTTTCGGTGTCGGTGAAGATGATGCGGACGCCTTCGTAGAGTTTGTCGGTGTCCGACCAGACGTACATCTCGCGTTCGGGAGAGCCTTTGGGGGCCAAGCGTGCGGCCTGGAACCAGGGGTGCTGGTCCGAGGTGTGGTTGATGACGAGCTCGATCATCACCTGCATGTTGCGCTGGTGGGCGGCGTCGAGAAACTGCTTGAAGTCGTCGAGCGTGCCATAGGACGGGTTGACATCGACATAGTTGGCGATGTCGTAGCCGTCGTCCTTCAGCGGAGAGGGAAAGAAGGGCAGGAGCCACAGGCAGGTGACGCCGAGGTCCTGGAGGTAGTCCAGCCGCGAGAGGATGCCGGGGAAGTCCCCGATGCCATCGCCGTTCGAATCCTGAAAGGCGCGGACGTGGATCTCGTAGATGATCGCGTCCTTGTACCAGAGTGGGTCAGTGGCGCTGCCGGCTTTCTTCACGCGTGGGGATCTCCGAAAGAGATTGGATGCATCCAGCGTGTGGGTTGGCCGGAGGGTATGGACAGAGGCGGCTTCACGGCAGTCTGCTGACCCGCAGGACGTGGGCGGGCAGAACGTTGGGCCGCAGCGCCACAAAGTTGGAGCGGTCCCGCCACTGGTAGTGGGTGCCGGTGAGGAGATCCTCGACGTCGAATGCCTCGTTATTCGCGATCCCGAGCTTGCCGAGGTCGAGATCGATCCAGCCTGCCTGCTCGCGGTGGGGGTCGAGGTTGACGACGGTCAGGATGACGTTGGGCTCGCCCGAGGGCGCCGCGACGCTGCCAGTCAGGGTGCCGGTCTGCAGCGGGGCGGAGGCGGCGGCCTTCAGGGTGGACTTCGAGTAGCAGAGGATCTGTGGGTTATCCACGTGGTGGAAGTGGAGCGAGCCGTCGCTGTGGAGCGCTGGATTGGCCTTGCGGATGTGGTTGAGGCGGGTGACCAGAGGCGCAAGGGAGTGGTCAGCGGCGCGGTTCCAACGGCGGATCTGATACTTCTCGCTATCGAGGTACTCTTCGCTGCCGGCCTTGGCGGGCAGGTTTTCGCCCAGTTCAAAGGCGGGCCCGTAGATGCCGTAGCTTGCGGCGAGCGTGGTGGCCAGAATGAGGCGCTGCATGAAGGCGGGGCGTCCTCCGGTCTGGAGCGACGCGTGGAGGATGTCCGGCGTATTGGGCCAGACGTTTGGGGTGAAGAAGTCCGAGATGGGAGGCTGCGAGATCTCTTCGAAGTAGGCCTGGAGTTCGGCCTTCTGGGTTCTCCACGTGAAGTAGGTGTAGGACTGGGTGAAGCCTGCCTTGGCGAGGGAGTACATGATGTGGGGGCGGGTAAACGCCTCGGCGAGGAAGATGACCTCGGGCGTCTGCTTGCGGATGGTGTGGATGCACCACTCCCAGAAGGGCAGGGCCTTGGTGTGAGGATTGTCGACGCGGAAGACGCGTACGCCGCGAGCGATCCAGAACTCGAAGACGCTGTGGAGCTCGTCCCAGAGCGCGCGCCAGTCGGAGGACTCGAAGTTGAGGGGATAGATGTCCTGGTACTTCTTGGGCGGGTTCTCCGCGTATTGGATGGTGCCGTCGGGCCGGTGGATGAACCACTCGGGATGCTCGGTGACCCAGGGATGATCGGGCGAGCACTGGAAGGCGATGTCCATGGCGAGTTCCATCCCGCTGGCGTGGGCGGCGCGCACGAGGTGGTCGAAGTCGGCCAGGGTTCCGAGCCGCGGGTGAATGGCCTTGTGTCCGCCCTCGGGCGAACCGATGGCCCAGGGGCTGCCCTCGTCCTCGGGAGACGCGGTCACGGAGTTGTTGGGCCCCTTGCGGAAGGCTCGTCCGATGGGGTGGATGGGCGGCAGGTAGAGGATGTCGAAGCCCATCGCGGCGATCTCGGGCAGAAGCGCCTCCACGTCGCGCAGGGTGCCGTGCCGGGCGGGATCGGGGGAGGTCGATCGCGGGAAGAGCTCGTACCAGGAGGAGAAGCGGGCCCGTGTGCGGTCCACCCAGAGGGTGAACTCGTCCGAGAGGGTGGCGTAGCGCAGGTCGGGGTAGCGCGCTGCCATCTCTTCCACCTCCGGCGAGAGCGGGTACTCGTAGAAGGCGAGGCGCTGGGAGGCGAGCCAGCCGAGGGATGTGGCGACCTCGCGCAGGGTCGCGGCGTCCTTTCCGGAGGCCCTGGAGGCGGCGCCCTGGAGCAGGTCCATGCCGATCTGCAGCGCGAGGGCGATGTCCTGCGGGGTAGTGACGGGGCCCGCGGCGGTTGCGGGCGGGTCGTCCGCGTCGGGGCTGGCGGCGGTGGAGGTGGCGGGGTCGCGCCCGCTCACGGCGGCGGGCGGAGGAGCCTGTGCGGCGAGGCGCTTCCGGAGGTCCGCGCACCAGGTGTCGAAGTGGTCGACCCAGCCGCGGACGGCGAAGGTCCAGGAGCCCAGTCGATCGAGGGCGAAGGATGCCGTCCACAGGTCGTTGGGCAGAGCCGTCATGGCGCGCACGTGCCACACAGAATCCGTATGGTGCTTGTACAGCAGCTGCGCGGAGACGTGGTCGTGGCCATCGGAGAAGATGGCCGCGCGGATGTCCATCCGGTCGCCGACGAACCGGCGTACAGGATAGCGACCGCAGTCCACACGTGGCTGGATATCTTCGACGATAACTCGCTTGCGTCCTTCAACTGGCTTCATGGATGCTCTTGGGGCTCGTGTGATGTTGTGTATCGGAGTGCGGCAAGGATGCACGTTCCCCATGCATCTTACGGCAGCGAGCGGTGGGGCGGCGGCGTGCGCAGGGAATTGTTTGTGGAGAGATGCCGCGCAAGGCGCGGGCGGTTGCGTAAAGCCAAGGAAGTTGCTCGCCATGCAGATTGCGCGGAGTGCAACCAAAGCGCCCTGAAGTGGCTCTTAACGAGGGACCACGGGCAAAGAGCCGCACTTTGCGCGGGCTGCATGGGCGGCCTCGAACATGACCTGCGCCCTGTCCTTCAAACAAATAGCGAACGAACACGAACTGCGCTGACATCGACGACATGCCCAAGATTCCCTGCTCCACCTACCGGCTCCAGCTGCACAAAGGCTTCACGTTCGATGATGCCGCGTCGATTGCGGGGTACCTCCGCGAACTGGGGATCTCGCATGTGTACAGCTCGCCGTATCTCCAGGCCTCTCCCGGCAGCATGCATGGCTACGACGTGGTGGACCATACGCGGGTGAACGACGAGCTTGGAGGCGCGGCGGCGCATGAGCGCTTCTGCGCCGGGCTGGGCGAGGCGGGCCTGGGCCAGGTGCTGGACATCGTGCCCAACCACATGTCGCTTGGCAAGGAGAACCGGTTCTGGTGGGATGTGCTCGAGAATGGGGAGTCGAGCCGCTACGCCTCTTTTTTCGACATCGACTGGCAGCCGTATGAGGAGCGTCTGCGCAACAAGGTGCTGGTTCCGGTGCTGGCGGACCAGTACGGCCGTGTGCTTCAGTCCGGGGCGATCAAGGTCACGCGCCAGGGCAGCCGCTTCTTGGTGGAAGCGGCAGGGCAGGTGCTCCCGGTTGCACCGCAGTCGCTGCAGTCGGTGCTGACCCGGGCGGCGGAGTACGCGAGGTCCGACGCGCTGAGCTTTCTTGCAGCCTCCTACGGGCGGCTGCCGGCGCCGGAGTACGCGGACCGCCGTACGATCCTGGGGCGCCACCGCGACAAGAATGTGCTGAATACGCTGCTCTCCCGCCTGTGCTCCGAGGAGGAGGGCGTGTGCGGCGCGATCGACCGCACGCTCACGGAGCTGAACGAAAACAAAGATGCGCTCGACGAGTTCATGAACCAGCAGAACTTCCGGTTGGCCTACTGGAAGACCGCCGATCAGCAGCTTGGGTACCGGCGCTTCTTCGACGTCAACACGCTTGTGGGTCTGCGGATGGAGCGCGAACATGTGTTCGAGGAGACGCACTCTCTGATCCTGGACTGGCTGCATCGCGGCATCCTGGACGGCGTGCGGGTGGATCACCCCGACGGGCTGCGCGACCCCATGCAGTACTTTCGGAGGCTGCGGGACCAGGCGCCCGAGGCGTGGATCATCGGCGAAAAAATTCTGGAGCCGGGGGAGTTTCTGCGCGAAGGCTGGCCGATCGAGGGCACCAGCGGGTATGACTTCCTGAATGTTGTGTTGCGCGTGCTCGTCGCGGAGGATGGCATGCGCGAGCTCACGGAGATTTACCGGGAATTTACAGGCGAGCCCACCGACTTTGCGGCCATAGCGCACGACAAGAAGATCAACGTCACGCAGGAGGCTCTCGGCAGCGACGTCAACCGTCTTACGTCGCTGCTGGTCGAGATCTGCGAGGCGAACCGCGATCAGCGCGACTTCACCCGGGCGGAGATGCGTCGCGCGCTGCGGGAGGTGGCGGCGTGCTTCTCCATCTATCGCACCTACGTGCAGCCTTCGCGCGGCGAGATCACGGATGAAGACCGCCAGTACATCGACCGTGCAATTGACCTGGCGAAGGCGAACCGCCCGGATATCGGCGGCGGGTTGTTCGACTTCTTCCGCGGCATCTTGAAGCTGGAGGTGACGGGCGGACGGGAGAGCGAGCTTCTGCTGCGCTTCCAGCAGTTCACTCCGCCGGTGATGGCGAAGGGCGTCGAGGACACGGCGTTCTATTGCTACGGGCGCCTTGCCGCATTGAGCGAGGTGGGCGGAGATCCCGGGTCGGACGGGCTCACGGTGGAGCAGTTCCACGACTACAACAGCACCATGCAGCGGACACATCCCTGCACCATGGTTACCCTGTCGACGCATGACACCAAGCGCTCGGACGATGTGCGCGCCCGGCTGGCGGTGCTGTCCGAGGCTCCGGGGCAGTTTCGCGAGACGTTGAACCAGTGGTCGCGGATGAACGACGATCTGCGGGAGTCGCTGTTCTGCGGCGAGGAGCAGCACGGGCCCGACCGCAACACCGAATACCTTCTGTACCAGACGATCATCGGCGCATGGCCGATTGCAGAGAAGAGGCTGCAGGACTACATGCTCAAGGCGGTGCGGGAGGCCAAGCAGCAGACCACCTGGACGGACAACAACGCGGAGTTCGAGGATGGCATGCACCGCTTCATCGAGGCCATCCTGAAGCACGCGCCGTTTGTGGCGGCGGTGGATCGCTTTGTGGGCAGCATACGGGGGGCGGGGCGCATCAACTCGCTCGCCCAGACGCTTGTGAAGCATACCTCGCCGGGTGTGCCCGATCTCTACCAGGGGTCGGAGCTGTGGGATCTGAGCCTGGTGGACCCGGACAATCGCCGTCCGGTGGACTACGCGCTGCGTACCAGGCTGCTGCGTGAACTGAAGACGATGGAGCCGCGGCAGGCTGCGGCGGAGTGCATGCGCCGCGCGGACGAGGGGCTGCCGAAGCTGTGGACCATCCATCGCTGCCTGTGTCTTCGGCGGGAGCGACCCCAGAGCTTTGGCGCGGAATCGGCCTATGTGCCTCTGACCATCCGCGGACCCAAGGCGGGCCACGGGATTGCGTACCTCCGCGGAGATGCAGTGGCCACCGTGGCGCCGCGCCTGCCGTACACGCTGGGCGGGGAGTGGGGAGCCACGGTCATCGAGCTTCCTGATGGCCGCTGGACCAACCGGCTCACCGGAGCGCAGGTGCAGGGCGGGGAGGTCCCTCTGTCGGAGTTGCTCCGGGAGTTTCCCGTAGGTCTGCTCGTGCGGGAGTAGAGGCAGCGGCCTACGCTCAGAAGCGGCAATGGAGAAGGGAACCATGCACGAGTTCAGGGTCTGGGCGCCGTCGGCCCGCAAGGTGGACCTCAGCTTGACGGGCGGTGCCATCCCCATGGATGGACCGGACGCACGCGGCTGGTGGTGCGCCACGGTAGAGCACGCGGGGCCGGGTACGGACTACGGCTTTTCGCTCGACGACGATCCGTCTGTCTACCCGGATCCGCGGTCCGCGTGGCAGCCCGACGGCGTTCATGGTCTCTCGCGCGTCTATGACCACGCGGCGTATGACTGGCAGGATATGCGCTGGCAGGCGCTTCCGCTCTCGAGCGCAGTCTTCTACGAGATGCACATCGGCACCTTCACCGCGGAGGGCACGTTCGACTCTGCGATCGGGCGGCTGGACTATCTGCAGCAGCTGGGTGTAACGCATCTTGAGGTGATGCCGGTCGCCGAGTTCGCGGGCGATCGCGGCTGGGGCTACGACGGCGTCCATCTGTTCGCGCCGACCCGGAACTATGGCGGTCCGGATGCGATGAAGCGCTTCGTCGACGCCTGTCATGCGCGCGGTCTGGCCGTCATTCTGGATGTGGTGTACAACCACTTCGGCCCGGTGGGAAGCTACGCGGGCAACTTCGGCCCGTATCTGACGGAGTTGCACCGGACGCCCTGGGGAGCCGCGGTGAACTTCGAAGGCCCCGGCAGCGACGAGGTTCGCCGCTTCTTCTGCGATAACGCGGTGATGTGGATGAGGGACTACCACATCGACGGCCTGCGGCTGGACGCCGTGCATGAGTTTGTGGATCGTTCCGCGGTTCACTTCCTCGAGCAGCTCTCCGCAGAGGTGGAGGTGCTCGGCGCGACGCTTGCCCGGCCACTGGTGCTGATCGCGGAGTGCGATCTGAACGATCCCAAGGTCGTTCGTCCACGCGAGGCGGGTGGCTACGGCGTGGACGCGCAGTGGAGCGACGACTTCCACCACGCCCTGTTTACGCTGATGCATGTGGAGGAGAGCGGCGGGGGCTACTTCTCTGACTTCGGCACGTTCGGCAAGCTGGTGAAGGCGCTCACGGATGTCTTTGTCTATGACGGAGGCTACTCGCAGTACAGGAGACGATCCCATGGACGCCGCGTTCAGGCTCTCTCCGCGCACCACTTTGTGGTGTTCATCCAGAATCACGACCAGGTGGGCAACCGCGCCACGGGGGAACGGCTGCAGCACATTGTGGGCTATGAGCGCTCCCGGGTGGCGATCGGCCTGGTTCTGACAGCTCCGTTTGTACCGCTGCTCTTCCAGGGGGAGGAGTACGCCGCGGCCACGCCGTTCTTATACTTTGCCGACCACGAGGATCCCGAGATGGCCAAGGCGGTGTCCGCGGGACGGAAGAAGGAGTTCGCCGCCTTCGGCTTTGACTCGGCCGAGATTCCCGATCCGGAGGTGCGCGAGACCTTCGAGCGCTCGAAGCTGAACTGGTCCGAGGTCGACGAACCCGAGCATGCCGGCATGCTGGAGTGGGTGCGGGCGTTGATTCGGCTGCGTCGGCACTCGCGATCCTTGAACGACGGCGATCTCTCGCACCTGATCCTCCGTTCCAATGAAGACGATCGCTGGCTGGCGATGCGGCGAGGCGCAGTGGAGGTCCTGGTCAACCTTGGAGCAGCGGATGCGTCCTTTGTTGTTCCGGAAGGCTGGCGGCTGGCGCTGTGCTCGCGGCCCGGTGTCATTGTAGACGGCGAGACGCTCCGTCTTCCGCCCGACAGCCTCGCGATCCTCTCCTCCGAGGAGGAGGAGCGATGACGGGAACGCGCGCCGGCCGCTCACCCGGCTGGGCTGCACGCCCAATGCTCAGCTACACTTAAGCTCTCGGAGCTAGCCTGAGGAGGCATAGCGTCCTCGCCCTCGATCCCCAAGGCGGCGAAACTGTTTTCATCCCGAAATCGTATCCATCTCAGACTCACCTTCCGCAGGTTTCTCAGGGAATCGGCAGGCTCGTTCCCGCCTGTGCGGCTACGCGGAAGGCAGTCGATATCGAGGCTCTTGATGCAACGTTCAAACCGAATCAACCCGAGTCTCCCACGCAGTGCAGCCCTCAGGCTTGGTGGCGCGCTGCTTGGAGTAACCCTGGGCCTGCTTGCATCGTGCGTCGGCGTGGGGGTTGAGTTCGTTGGCGGGCAGCGGGCGATGGCTGCGCAGGTACCCGCGTCTGCGACTCCTCCGCAGCGGGGCACGGTAAAGGCCATTGCAGCCAACGTGCTCACCATCGCGACCGACGCGGGCCCGACGATTACCATCTCGATCCCGGTGGGCGCCAAGGTGCAGAAGCTCGCGCCCGGCAGCACGGACCTGAAGACCGCCACGGCGAGCCAGTTGTCCGAGATCGAAGTTGGCGACCGGGTGCTGGCCTCTGTCCGCCCGGGTGAGACGCCGGACACGTTCACCGCGAAGACGGTGGTGCTGATGAAGTCGGCCGACATCGCGGAAAAGAACGCCGCCGAGCAGGCCGAGTGGCGCAAGAACGGGACGGGCGGCATTGTGAGCAGTGTCGATCCGAGCGGCGTTATTTCTGTGACGGCGGGGGCGAAGAAGGTCTCCGTCACCACCTCTGCGGCGACGGAGTTCCGGCGGTTTACGGGAGACTCCGTGCAGTACAAGGATGCCAAGCCGGGAAGCCTGGCGCAGATCCACGCGGGCGACCAGATCCAGGCGCGCGGCGTGAAGTCGGACGATGGGCTGACGATCCAGGCGACGCAGGTTGTCAGCGGCTCGTTCAAGAACCTGTCCGGCGTGCTCTCCTCCCTGGACACCGCCGCAGGCAAGCTCACACTGAAGGATTTGGCGACGAAGAAGATGTACACGGTGTCCGTCTCGGCGAACTCCGATCTTCGCCGCATGCCCCCGCAGATGGCCGCGATGTTTGCCGCACGAAGTGCCGGCGGCGCGGCTCCTGCTCTGCGGGGCGGCGATGCGGCGGCTGGCTCCGGACGTGCTCCGGGAGGCCCTGGCCGGTCCGCAGGGGCCGATCTGTCCCAGATGATCACACGTATGCCGACGGACTCGCTGACGGACCTGAAGTCCGGGGATGCTGTGCTGATCGTTGCAACCGAACCCTCGCCCGGCTCCACCTCCGTTACTGCCGTGACCGTGCTCTCGGGCGTGGAACCTATCCTTACCGCGAACCCGAATGGCGGGATGAACCTGTCCTCGTGGAGCGTCGGTGGCGGCGCACCCGAATAACAGCCTGTCATCCTGGTCACCTTTTCTGAGGGAGTAACAATGTTTTCTCGATTGCGTCTGCCGGTCCTGTTTCTTTGTCTTGGTGTGCTGCTGCCGTTTGTGGCTTCCGCGCAGCAGCCTGCCGGCTCGCCCGGCAGCGGCACGGTGCACGGCCAGGTGGTGGATCCCGATGACGCGCTCATTCCGGGTGCAACCGTAACGCTTACCCCGGCCGCGGGCAAGCCACTGTCCACCCTCTCCAGGAGCGACGGCAGCTACACCATCCGCGGGCTCGCCTCCGGCACCTACACCCTGGTGGTCACTGCTCCCGGATTTGCGCCGTTTACGCGGCTCGGTGTGCGGCTGACCACGGGGGCCAACCTCGCGCTCGACGCGAAGCTCGCCATCGAGACGGAGTCGCAGCAGATGACGGTAACGGCCGACGCCGTGAACCTGAGCGTCGATCCTGACAACAATGCGAGCACAACGACCATCTCCGGCGACGCGCTCCAGGCGCTGTCGGACGATCCGGACGAGCTCCAGACCGAGCTGCAGGCGCTTGCCGGCCCGGCAGCCGGGCCGAATGGAGGGCAGATCTACATCGACGGCTTCACCGGAGGGCAGCTGCCGCCGAAGTCGTCCATCATGGCGATCCGGATCAACTCGAATCCCTTCTCCGCGCAGTACGACCAGCTCGGCTACGGACGCATCGAGATCATCACCAAGCCGGGAACGGACAAGTACCACGGCAGCGCCAACGTCCAGTTCTCCGACAAGATCTTCAATACGTCCACTCCGTTCCTGGGCGCCACCAACAGCCAGCCGAACTACCACACGCTGTTCAGCTTCGGCAGTCTCACCGGCCCCATCAGGACGGGTATGTCGTTTACCGTGTCGGGCTCGTACCGCGACATCCAGAACAACAACATCATCAATCCGACGGCCATCTACGCCAGCTCTGCCAGCTCAACCACCATGTGTCAGCCGCGGGACTTCACCTGTAGCGCGTTTGCCTATCCCACCAGCGCCCGCGCCGCGGCTGCCCCACAGAAGCGCTGGGACATCAGCCCACGCATCGACATGCTGCTGAGCCAGAAGAACACGCTGACGGTGCGGTACCAGTACGAGGCGGGCACCAGCACCAGCCACGGCGGCGGCAACTCGCTTCCCGAGCTGGGCAGCAGCTCTTCGAGCTCCGAGGCGGAGGTCCAGGTCAGCGACACCCAGCTGCTCAGCAACAAGGTCATCAACGAGACCCGGTTCGAGTACCAGCGGGCGCCGTCCAGTTCGTCGCCGTTCAACCCCGGCACCGGTGTGGTGGTGCAGGGCATCGTCAGCGCCTTCGGGACCGGCGGAGGAAGCATCAACTCATCGCTCCAGACGCATATCGAGGTGCAGAACTACACGTCCATCCAGTTGGCCAAGCACTTCATCCGGCTCGGCGGCCGTCTGCGGACCACGGCGCAGGATATCAGCTCGAATGGCGGACAGGCGGGAACGATCCTGTACTCCTACCTGCTGGACCCGTGCACGGATCCCAGCCAGACCAATCGGCCCAGCAACTGCTCGACCGGTGCCGGCGTCGCCGTGTGCGATGCGCGGAATACGGCGGCCTCCACGCAGATCTCCTCGTATCAATGCGGCATTCCCTTTCAATTTACGCAGACCGCGATCAACAACCTGACGATCCATGCCCGCGAGACCGACTTCGAGCCCTACGCCGAGGACGACTGGAAGATCAGACCAAACCTTACCTGGAGCGTGGGCGCAAGGCTCGAGGTTCAGAACTACATCCACAGCGCGCACGACTTCGCTCCCCGGACCTCGATCGCCTACGGCATTCCGCGCAAGAACGGCAGAACAACCACGGTGGTCCGCGCGGGCTTCGGCATCTTTTACAACCGGTACGGCCTGAGTCAGATCACCAACCTGATTCAGAACAACGGCCAGAACCAGAACAACCTGCTGTATCCCTTCCCGGGCTCAGCCTGCACGCCTACCAGCGTCTCCAACTGCACCACCGGCAGCGGAACCTCAGCGGGACGGTCCCAGATCGCGGTCGGCGGCGCGGGTCTGCGCAGCGCGTACGTCATGCAGTCCGCCGCCACGCTGGAGCAGCAGCTTGGCAAGTGGACCAGCGCGAGCTTCACGTATCTGAATGCGCGGGGCGAGCACCAGTTCCTGACCCGCGTCTTTCCCTCCGGACAGGGCTTCTGCGGCAGTTCGCTTGCCGCCGGCAGCTATGTGGACTGCAGTGAGTCCGCGGGCGTCTTCCGGCAGAACCAGCTGAATACAAGCATCAACGTCCGCACGCCGAAGGGCGTCACCATCTTCGGCTTCTACTCGGCCAACTGGGCGAACTCCAACCTGAGCGGCATCACCGATCCCTACCATCCCGCGTATGACTATGGCCGCGCCGCGTTCTCCGTGCGTAGCCGCCTCACCGTCGGCGGCACCATTCCGTTGCCGTTTCTGATTACCGCGAGTCCTCTGCTGTTTGCAAACTCGGGCTCGCCGTATGACATCCGAACCGGGCAGGATAACAACCTCGACGGCGTGGTCAACGATCGCCCCGCATTCGCGTCGGGTGTCACGGCAGCCAACGCAGGCTGCACCAATGCCGCGAACTTCACCTCGAGCAAGGCGGCGACCTACACAGCCGGTGAGCCGTACGCGGAGATCCCGGTAAACTTCTGCACCGGGCCCGCAAACATCGCGTTCAACCTGCGCCTGAGCCGCACCTTCGGGTTTGGTCCACGCACCGACGCCGGGCGCGCCCAGCAGCGCGGTGCCGCGGGTGGTCCTGGAGGTCCGGGCGGTCCCGGAGGTCCGGGTGGCCCTCCCGGCGGCTTCGGCGGAGCCCCAGGCGGGTTCGGCGGCGGCGGTCGGGGCGGACCGGGCGGTGGAGGCGGTGGAGGACGAGATGGCGGCGGAGGCGGCCGCAGCGGATCCAACACGGGACGGCGCTATAACCTGTCGGTCGGGGTGCAGGCGTTCAACCTGTTCAACCAGGTGCCCTACGCAAATCCCGTCGGCACCCTCACCTCCAACTCCTTCGGCCGGTCCACCTCCCTGCAGGGTGGGGGGCCCTTCTCTTCCGCGAATGCAGTGCGGCGAGTCAACTTCCAGATGAACTTTTCGTTCTAGCCACCGAGACAAGCACGGCACCGGGGGCGGCCATTCGCTGCGCCCAGTGCCGCTTGCACCATCTCTCTGTCGCTCCACACGCAGCGGGCCGCAGCGGGCCGCTGCGGGGAGAACCTGGGCCGAAGAAGAAGCTCTACGCGGTCGCCGCGCCTCGCTCCGCGGGGATCGGCTCCGGCATTGAGCCTGCCTCGCCCGGCTCAGGGTGCGCAGGATCGGGCGCAGGCTCGGCAAGCACAACGGTCTTCGCGTTCAGGAACTCGCGCATCCCCGCGGCCGAAAGCTCACGGCCGTAGCCCGAACGCTTGATGCCCCCGAAGGGCAGCCGCGCATCGCTCGCTACGGGCGCATTGATGAACACAGCGCCACATTGGAGTTCGGTCGCGAAGCGGCGTTGCTCCAGGTGATTGCGCGTCCACACGGAAGCTGCCAGGCCATAGGGAGTGTCGTTCGCGAGCTCGATCGCCTCATCCACATCGCGCACCCGAAACAGCATCGCCACGGGCCCGAACATCTCCTCGCGGTATACGGCCGCCGTTCGCGGGACGCCCGTGAGTACCGTGGGCTGAAAGAAGTTCCCCCGGCCGGCAATGCGCTGCCCTCCGGTGAGTACGCGGGCGCCGGCGCGCACGGCTGCCTGCACCTGCCCCTCGATCTCGGCGAGCTGCGCAGAGCTCGACAGCGGCCCGACCTCTGTCGAGTCCAGCGTAGGATCGCCTACCTTGACGGCCTGCATCCGTGCGACAAAACGGGGCTCGAAGCTGTCGTAGATTGCGTCCGCAACCAGGAAGCGCTTGGCGGCGATGCAGGATTGTCCGCTGTTGATGCAGCGCGCGCGGACCGCGGCTTCGACCGCGGCTTCGAGATCGGAGGAGGGCATCACGATAAACGGGTCGCTGCCTCCGAGCTCCAGCACGGACTTCTTGAGAAACCACCCGGCCTGGGCGGCGATGGCGCGTCCTGCAGCCTCGCTCCCGGTCACGGTGACCGCCGCAATGCGTTCGTCCGCGATCGCCGTCTCCACCTGCGCCGCATCCATCAGCAGCGTCTGGAAGGTACCCCGCGGAAACCCCGCGCGCCGCACCAGCGCCTCAATCGCCAGAGCACACTGGGGGACGTTGGAGGCGTGTTTCAACAGCCCGACGTTGCCGGCCATCAACGCCGGGGCAAGAAAGCGGAAGACCTGCCAGAACGGAAAGTTCCACGGCATCACGGCAAGCACGATTCCCAGCGGGTCCCACTGCACGTGGGCGGTGTTGGGCGCCACATCCACGGGCTCGGGCGCGAGGATTGCCGCGGCGTTGTCCGCATAGTACCGGCAGACCAGCGCACACTTCGCAATCTCGGCGCGCGCCTCGGTGGCCGGCTTGCCCATCTCGCCGGTAATCAGCGATGCCAGTTCGACGGTGTTCGATTCCAGCAGATACGCCAGCTTGCGCATGCAGAGCGCACGGTGTGCCAGGGGCACCTCCAGGTAGTCGGTGAAGGCGATCTCCGCCAGGCCGATCTTCTGCAGCAGCGCCTCCTGTGTGAGTGCGGGGAATGTGCGCTCGACGTCTCCTGTAGCCGGATTGAGTGACTGTATGGCCATGGCTGAACTTTACTCCGAGGCTAGCTTACCAAGAGCGGCCGCGAGCACGCGCGCACCCAGTGCGATATCTTCCGGTGCCGCATACTCATCCGGCCGATGACTGACACCGTTGCGGCATGGGATGAAGATCATCCCCATCGGGCAGAGGCGCGCAAGGAAGAGCGAATCGTGGTACGCGCGGCTCACCATGTGCCTCACGGGGACACCCTCCGCGCGGCACCCCTCTTCAATTGCGGCGATGATCCGAGGATCGCACGCGGCCGGGTCGTCCGCGTTGACCGGTGTCTCCTGCACCTGCACCCGCCTGCGCTCAGCGATCTCGGCCGTATCCCGCCGCACCGCTGCCATCACAGACTCGCGCCGCCCCGCGTCGATGTCGCGGATGTCGAGCTGCAGCGTGACTCCGCTCGGCACGGAGTTCACGGCTCCGGGGTACACGTCGCACGTGCCGACGGTGGCGACCGTGTCGATCACGCCTGTCGCCCGTGCGCGGCGTTCAATGGCCAGGATGATCTCAGACGCGGCGCACAGCGCATCCCGGCGGTCCGGCATCAGCAGCGCACCGGCGTGGCCGCCGAATCCCTGCACCGTGAGCCGATAGCTGGCCGGGGCGGCGATCGCGGTCACGATGCCGAGCGGTACGCCTTCGCGTTCGAGCAGCGGCCCCTGCTCGATATGCAGTTCGACCCACCCCGCGTAGTGGCCAGGGGCTAGCCGCACAGCCGAGAGCGGCCCGAGAAATCCGGCAGCCTCACGCACCTCTTTCAGCGTCTCGGCCTCCGAACCACGCTGCACACCGTGCATCGCGTCGGCTACGACCGCGTCCAGGCTGCCTGCCAGCAGACGGCTTCCCAGGCATCCGATGCCGAACCGCGTTGGCTCCTCCGACGTAAGCAGCACCAGCTCAATTGAACGCCGGGGCCGGAACCCGCTGCGCTTCAGCGCCCGCATCGCCTCCAGGCCGCCGAGAACGCCCACCGTGCCGTCGTACATCCCCGCGTGCGGGATGGCGTCGATGTGCGATCCGGTCGCCACCGCAGGCAGCGCAGGCTCCGCGCCCTCCCAGCGAAAGAACGTGTTGCCGACCGCATCCTCGCGCACCGCCAGGCCCTCCGCCCGGCACAGCGTCTTCAACCACTCGCGTGCCCGAAGATCATCGGCGGAGAAGACGATCCGCGTCACGGCCGTGCCGTCCGCGGGCTGCTCGATGGAGGTGAAGCTGGCCAGGGTCCGGAGTTCGGACAGCATCCGTTGGGCATCGATGTGCAATTCCATGGTTCCCATTATCAACCGGGCTGCGGCGCTATCAACCGTGCTGCGGCGGCCCTCCGCCTGTTGTACCCCACCACTTCGGCCCCGCTACAGAGGCGGGCGCTGGGTGTCCTTGTAGATCAGGTACTTTGCCGGCCGCTTGCCCAGAGCGCCGAACCACTGCGGGCAGAAGGGCGCCATCCAGATAAAGTCTCCCGCGCGCACCGCGTGCCAGCGCTCACCCAGCCGGTAGATGCCGCCGCCCTCGAGCATCAGCAGTCCATGTTCCATCACGTGAGCCTCCACCTGGCTCAGCGAGGCGCCGGGCCGGTACGTCATCGTGTTCACCGCGAAGTCGAATGCCGGGCGATCCGGCAGCAGTTGACGCACCTGCACGTCCACGTCGCCCTGCAGCGCAGTCGAGAGCACGGCGGACTCTTCACCGATCAGCAGCGAGGCCGGCTCGACACCAGGCAGCGTCCGATACGGCTTCTCGATCACGGCGAGCCGCGAAGGCATCTGCGTTGTCACACTATGCGGCGCACCCGCCGGCAGGTAGGCATAGCCGCCGCTCCCCAGAGAATGGAAGCTGCTGGCGGAGGCGAGGTCCACGCCGCCCTCAAGCACGTAGAGGAACCGCTGGTACTCCGCCGGCGCTAGGCTTCCGCCCGCATCGAGCTCCGCCGTGTACTGCGCGAACCCCGCACCGGCAGCCGGAGAAACATGAACAATCGCCGTGCCGCGTTCGATCGTGGGCAGGGTGATCCGCACAAAGCTGTCCGGCGTAAGCAGCAGGTGATCGCGTTGTTGTTCGCTGCGGGTCTGGCCGAGTTCATGCATGCAGGCGTTCCTTGTGGGTCGAGCGATGGGCCCCGGCCGTACGGAGCGCGGACCGCAGCGACTCGCGTGAACCGCAACGGATGTGCGGCCCACATCTCAGCTCGGCCCCGTGCCTACGATCTTACGTCCCTTCGGCGCTCTTCCCCGCGACCAGCAGGCCGGGTATCCTCCGAGCAAACTCCAGCCCGACGGCAAGCGCCACCTCCACATCCTCCGGAAGCACGGACTCATCGGGATGGTGGCTCAGCCCGGCAGGCGAACGAAGGAACAACATCGCGGACGGAATCTTTCGCGCCACAATCATCGCGTCGTGTCCCGCGCCGCTGTCCAGTCGTCTCACCGGCCCTCCGGTAGCTGCCTCTGCCGCCTGCTGCAGCAACGCGGTCAGGCGCGGGTCCATCGGGACGGCGGACTGGTCGAGAGTGGTTCGCGGAACCACGTCGACCGCACGCGCTCTGCCCGCCGCCACGGCGGACTCCAGCAGGTGCTCGACGGCAACACGTCGCACCGCATCGCTGGCGTGCCGCACGTCCAGCGTGGCCACCACCTGCGCGGGGATGATGTTGCCCGCGCCTCGCGTCACGTCGAGTCTGCCGACCGTGGCGACCAGGCCGGCGGTCGCGCCGCCGTACCGCTCCACCTCGACCACCCACTCCGCCGCCGCCGCCAGCGCATCCCGCCGAAGAGCACCCATGGGCGTGGTCCCCGCATGGTTCGAGTGGCCCGTGAACGTGAGTGCAAGGCGACTCTGGCCCACGATGTTCTCGACCACCGCGACCGGCAGGCCTTCGGATTCGAGCACCGGCCCCTGCTCGATATGGAACTCCAGGTAGGCCGCTGCGCTGGGATCGGCCGTCGCCGCAGCGAGGTCGCCGGGGTCGAGCCCGTACTCGGCCACCGCTTCGGCGACTGTGATTCCACTCCCGTCCACCAGGTCCATGGCCGAGCGATCGAGCTCGCCGATCAGCGCGAGCGAGCCCAGAAACGGCTTCGCGAACCGCACGCCCTCCTCTTCGGAGAACGCGATCAGCTCAATCGCAACGGAGAGCCCGGCAGCGGGGTTGTCCTCACGCAGCCGCTCGATTACTCCAAGCCCCAGGATCACACCCAGCACACCGTCGAACGCCCCGGCGTTCGGCACGGTATCGATGTGCGATCCGATCAGCAGCCGCGGCGCGTTCGCATCTGCTGCGGGCAGCAGGCCGCGCAGGTTACCGATCGCGTCGGTCCGCACGGTCAGACCCGCAGCCTCCATCCACATCCGCAGCGTCTGCTGCGCAACCCGCGCGCCCGGCGAGAGGAACGTCCGTGTCGTCTCTCCGGGAACATCGCTGATCCGCGCCAGTTCGCGGCACCGCGCGATGATCCGGTCTGCGCGCGCACTCGCTGGGTGGGCCTGTGCGGCGGCCGGCCTCGCGTGGAAGATCAAGCCCGGCGCCTCACCCGTGCCTGGATGTGACCCGCGGGCTCGTCGGTCGGCACAAAGATCTCGTTCGGATTGTCCAGGCCGAAGCGCGCAAGATCCACCAGCAGGCAGTGCTTGTTGGGCATCGTCAGCTCGATGGAATCGACGGTTGCGGCGGATTCGAGCGCCGCGCGGCCCATCTCGTAGAGCGTCTCCTGCACCGACCTGCTCTGATGATCCGCAAACGTCCGCAGCATCGCCTCGCGGATTGCTGTGCGGGTCTCTTGAAAGTCGAGCATCGTCTCCGTATACATCCACTCCGCCGTGACCGCGGTGCAGAAGAGGCGATCGCTGGTCTCCTTCAGCGTCGTCAGCTCGTCCTGGATGTATCCCTCGAACGCGGAGCCCGCGGTCTTCATGATCACCAGGTTGCGAAACCCCGAGGTGACGGCCGGCGTCCCGCCTTGTGTGCGCGTAACGGTTGTCGTCTCGAGCTCGCCCGAGCCGCGCATGAAGGAGGTCGGATGCGGCCGTCCGTCCACCGTCAGGCGCTTCCACATCACGCCCTCGACCGAGACCTCGACGGAGGAGACCTGCGCGTTGCGCGCGAGCAGGAACTCCACCAGCTCACGCGCGTAGTCCTCCATCGTTGCGGCGCTGGACTGCCGCGCCACGAAGTACACCGTGTTCTTCATCGTGTCGGTCGCCAGAATCTTCGAGTTGTCTCCCGCGTAGTGCGCAGAGTCGAAGTCCCCGGTCAGAAGCACCTGCACGGTCCATTCGCGAAGGTGGCTGGCGCCGCCGCTACGCTGCACCTGCATCAGGCGTACACGCGACTTCCCATAGCGGTTTTCAGCGAGCTCGATCATTCGTCAGCTTCCTCGATAGGTTGTGTAACCGTTTGCGGTCAATAATAGCGGGATGTGGTAGTGCGGCACCTCGTCGGTCGTCCACGTGTGGACCTCGAAGGTGATCTCCACCCACGGGTAGAGGCCGACGCATCCCTGCTCGCGGAAGTAGGCCGCTGTCTCAAACCGTACGCGGTACAGCCCCGCGTCGAGCGGGATGCTCTCCGAAAGCAGCGCGCGGGCGCGTCCGTCGGCATCGGTGCGAAGCTCTGCGGGCGAGAGCACCGTCCACTCGCAGCCCTGCCAGCGGGCGAGCGAGACAGGTACGTGGGCGGCGGGCCGGCCTGCTGCGGTATCCAGAATGTGAGTCGAGATGCCCATGCGCTAGTTCACCCCCAGCCAGCGGCGCAGCCGCAGTTGCGTGATCTGCCGCTGCTGCTCGGCGGACTCCAGCATCTCCGTCGCCGCGTCGTTGCTCATCCTCTGCCGGCAGCGCCTTACGATCTCCTCCGCGCTCTTGCCCGTGGCGCAGATGATGAAGATGCGGCCAAACCTGGCTTCGTACTCGCGATTGGCTTCGGCCAGTGCCTCGCGTGCCGCCTGCTCCTGGGTCATCGCGGCGCGCTGCTCGTCGCCCGACCATGCGAGGGACTCTCCGGTCGCAGAGCGCGCGTGCCGCTGACCGATGCGCGGATGGCTGTCGAATGCCTGGCGCCAGTCGTCCTCGCCCAGGTTCTGCCAGATCGCATCGGACGCCGCGAACACTTCATCGGCCCCGGCGAGCGGCTTGCGCGCGGCGAGCGCCTCCGCCCACGCCTGCGAGCCGCAGCACGGCAGCACCTCGCGAGCCGCCGCCTTCGCCTCCGCGGCATTCCAGCGTTCCAGGGTCTCGTTCGCCGACTCCGCACTGCGCACCGCCGCCTCCCGATTCAGCATAGCCTGAGCTCCCGGCCCCGCGCCGGCGCAGGGAACGTGCCATCGGCATACACCGCCTGCCCTCGCACGAACGTCCGCGTCACCACGCCACGCAGCGCCTGATCCATATACGGCGAGATGGCGTGGCGGTAGTGCAGCTTGTCCGGGCTCACCATGAACTCCGCCTCAGGATCGAAGATGGTAAAGCTGGCCTCGCGCCCTGCCGCCAGAGCCCCCGCACGTTCGCTGAGGCCCGCGAGCCGCGCAGGGGAGGTGGAGAGCCACCGTGCCACGTCGTCCAGCGTGAAGCCGCGGGCGCGCGCGCCGGTCCAGACCGCAGGCAGCGCCACCGAAAGGCTGGCGATTCCGCCCCACGCCAGATCGAAGCGGCCGCTCTCGGCCCGCTTCATTGCAGCAGGACACGGCGAGTGATCCGTTGCGATCAGGTCGATGACGCCGTCGCGCAGGCCTTGCCACAGGAGCTCGCGGTTGGCGCGCGCGCGGATGGGCGGCGCACACTTGGTCAGCGTGTCGCCGTCGGCAATCTCCTCCGCCGCAAAGTGGAGATAGTGAGGACACGTCTCGACCGTGATCGGAAGCCCTTCCGCCTTTGCGGACTGCAGCTCACCCAGCGCCTGCGCGGTGGACAGATGCACAATGTGCAGACGGAAGCCATGGCTGCGGCAGAGGTGGATCATCAACCGAATCGCGGCGAGCTCCGCCTGATCGGGACGAGACGCCACATAGGTGCTGTAGCGGCGCCAGTCCGCTCCCGTTGCATTCAGCAGCGAGGTGGCCTCTTCGATCGGGGAGGCCAGCTCCGCGTGGACCAGAAGCGGAAGTCCGCTCGCGGAGATCGCAGGCAGAGCGCGCTCCAGCTGCTCGCGGTCGATCATCGTGAAGCCGTCGCAGCCCGGATAGATCAAAAAGCACTTGAAGCCCGGCACGCCCGCGTGCGCCAGAGGGAGGAGGTCGTCCTGGTTGGTGCCCACTGCGCCGCCCCACGCGGCCCAGTCCACGGTGCACTGGCGCGCAGCGGCTGCGCGCTTGGCCTCGAGCGCGGCGACGGACGTCGTCTCGGGCAGGCAGTTCAGCGGCATATCCACCACGGTGGTGAAGCCGCCGGCCGCGGCCGCGCGCGTCCCGGTCGCGAAGCCCTCCCATTCCGTGCGGCCCGGCTCGTTCAGATGGACGTGCGTATCGACCAGGCCGGGCAGGATCGCGTGGCGCCCGAGATCGTGCACGACCGCATCCGCGGGCAGCTCGGATGGGTTGCACACGGCGCGGACGAGGGTGTCGGGTCCATCCGGACCGTCACCCAGCAGAAGCGCACCCGTGCGCAGACCTTGCGGCGTAATCACACGGGTTGAGAGGTATGCCTGTGCCATAATCCTAGGTGTCTGACTGTACTATCTTCGCGACACTTTCTGCAGGGGAGCGGCGAGCTCCGCGGCGCGTGGCGCTGCGATGCGCTGAAGGAGAGGCATGCACGGCAACCCGGAGTTCATGAAGAAGGCGATCGCGCTGGCGACCGAGAACGTCCGTTCGGTACGCGGCGGACCGTTCGGTGCGGTGGTAGCGCGCGGCGATGAGATCCTCGCGACGGGAGTGAATCTCGTCACCGCGACGAACGACCCGACGGCGCACGCGGAGGTGACTGCCCTGCGCGCCGCCTGCACGGCGCTCGGCACCTTCCAGCTTGCGGGATGCGACGTCTACACCAGCTGCGAGCCTTGCCCCATGTGCCTCGCGGCGATCTACTGGTCGCGGTGCGACCGGATCTTCTACGGCAACACCGCTGCGGACGCCGCTGCCGCGGGCTTCGACGATTCGTTTCTCTACGCGGAGATGAAGAAGCCGCTCGATGCACGAACGATTCCGATCTCCCGCATGCTGGGCGAGGCGGCGATCGCAAGCTTTCAGGCCTGGACCCGGCAGGCCGGCAGGATCGACTACTGATGACACGCAAGCCGCGCAAGTCCTCGAAGACCGCACAAGGCAGGCCAGCTTCAGCGCCTCGTCTCCCGAAGCCTGCTTCCCCGGCCGGTTTGGCGAAGCGCGGGCGCATGAAGGTCGCGCTGCTTGGCTTCGGTACGGTGGGCAGTTCGGTCGCACGTGTGCTTGCGGAGGGGCGCTATCCGGGTATCGAGCTGAGCCACATCTTCAATCGCGGCGTGGCGCGCAAGCGTCAGTCGCCGGCGGCCTCCGCGGTGCCCGCGTCCGTCGTCTGGACGGAGAGCTTCGAGGAGATCCTCGATTCCGACGCGGACATCGTGGTGGAGCTGACGGGCGGTCTGGTTCCCGCGGAGGCGTGGACGAGGCGGCTGCTGGCCTCGGGCAAGTCGGTGGTGAATGCGAATAAGCAGCTGATCGCGTACCGCGGCGCTGTTCTGATGCGGCTTGCGGCGAAGCATGGCGTTCAGCTTGTGCACGGCGCCGCGGTGGCCGGCGGCGTGCCGGTGATTCCCGGAGTTCTCCAGGGGCTGGGCGGCGACCAGATCACGCGGATCAGCGGGATCGTGAACGGCACGTGCAATTACATCCTGAGCAGGATGGAGTCGGGCGCGGAGTACTCGGCGGTGCTGCGCGACGCGCAGGCTCTGGGCTACGCGGAGTCGGATCCGTCGGCCGATGTGGATGGGTACGACGCAAGGGCCAAGCTGTGCATTCTTTCGCGCATCGCGCTGCACGCGGAACTCGACCCGGACGCGGTGGCGACGCAGACCATCTCGACGGTGGAGGCGGTGGACTTCGCGTATGCGAAGGAGCTGGGCTGCACGATCCGGCAGATCTCGCGCGCGCAACTGGACGACCGGAGCAGGCTGGTGCATGCGCGGGTGGCGCCGATGCTGGTGCCGTTGAGCTCGCCGATCGCATGGTCGCACGGGACGCAGAACATGGTCGTCACGACGGGCCGGTTCGGCGGCGATGTGGTGCTTTCGGGCCACGGCGCGGGCGGCGAACCGACCGCGGTGGCGGTGGTGTCGGACATCCTTGCGGTGGCGCAGGGCGCGCGGCCGGTGGAGCTGCCGGTGCGCCGGCGCGAGGTGACGGGCGAGTTCTTTGCGCCGCACTACCTGCGCTTCGTGGTGGACGACAAGCCGGGCATCGTGTCGGCGATCTCAGGCGCGCTGGCCGAGGTGGGCGCGAACATCGATTCCATTCTGCAGCGGCCGGGCTACCCCAAGCACAGGCTGCCGTTTGTGGTGACGACCGAGCCGTGCCTGACGTCCACGATCGAGCGTGCGGTCGGCGCGATCGCGGAGATGGACTGCATGCTGGAGCGTCCGCTTTGCCTGCAGATTCTTACGAGAGACGATCCGCAGCCGGACTAGCAGAGCTTCGAAGCCAAGAGGCATGCCATGGGGCACGCCTCTTTTGTCCGCCTGGTGCGTTTGGGCTTACCGGCGGCTCAGTACTTGGGCATCGTCTTGTCGATGGCGTCGGCCCAGGCGAGGATGCCGCCGGCGAGGTTCGAGACGTTGGTGAAGCCCGCGGCCTTGAGCGCGAGTGCCGCCTTCTGGCTGCGTGCGCCGGAGCGGCAGTGGAGGATGACCTCATCGTTCTTGTGCTGGGCGATCTCCCCGATGCGGGCTTCGATCGAGCCGACGGGGATGAGCGGCGCGCCGAGCGAGGCGATGGGGACCTCGTGGGGCTCGCGGACGTCGAGCAGGAAGAAGGGCTCGTGGGCGTCCATCTTGCGCTTCAGGTCCTGGACGGTGATCTGGGGGATGCCGTCGACGACGGGCGCTTCGCCGACTGCCTTGTGGGCGGCGACCTCGAGCGGGCCGGTGGCGTCCTTCGGCTTCTCGATGCCGCAGAACTGGTCGTAGTCGATCAGTTCGGTGACGGTGGGATGGGTGCCGCAGGCGGGGCAGTCGGGGTTCTTGCGCAGCTTGAGGGTGCGGAAGTTCATGCCGAGGGCGTCGACGAGCAGGAGGCGGCCGATGAGCGGCTGACCGATGCCGAGGATCAGCTTGATGACCTCCGTCGCCTGGATCACTCCGACCAGGCCGGGGAGGATGCCGAGCACACCGCCTTCGGCGCAGCTCGGAACGAGGCCCGGCGGCGGCGGCTCGGGGTAGAGGCAGCGGTAGCAGGGGCCTTCCTCGGTGGCGAAGACGCTGGCCTGGCCCTCGAAGCGGAAGATGGAGCCGTAGGCGTTGGGCTTGCCGGTGAGGACGCAGGCGTCGTTGACGAGGTAGCGGGTCTGGAAGTTGTCTGTGCCGTCTGCGATGACGTCGTAGTCCTTGAAGATCTCGAGCGCGTTGGCCGAGGTCAGCATCGTGTTGTGCTTCACGATGGTGACGTTCTTGTTCAGGCCTTTGAGCATCTGCTCGGCGGAGTCGACTTTGAGTTTTCCGACGGTGGCCTGCGAGTGGATGATCTGACGCTGCAGGTTGGACTCGTCGACGACGTCGAAGTCCACCAGGCCAAGGGTGCCGACGCCGGCGGCGGCGAGATAGAGGGCGAGCGGGGCGCCGAGTCCGCCGGTGCCGACGCAGAGGACCTTTGCGGCCTTGAGCTTCTGCTGACCTTCCATGCCCACTTCGGGCAGGATGAGGTGGCGCGAGTAGCGGGAGATCTCTTCGTTCGAGAGCTTGGGGAGCGCGGAGGGTTCGGTGAGGGTCGCGGATGCCATTCTGGTGTTGCTCCTCGTTGAGGCGGTGTCAAGACTTTTGATGTGCGAGGCGGGTCAAGGATGCTGGGCTGAGGTTTGGCTCAGCTACCACCCCCCCCGGGGGGGTATGGCTAAGTACGTTTGCTTGCTTCACTTATTGCTTCAGCATTCCCGTAAATATTTGGAAACAAAGGAGTTAAACCTAAATATTTCCATTCAAAGGACTTATTTGCCTTCGGACAACGTTACGGCGGGTTCGGCGGGTGATTCGGTCGGCGTGCGGCCGGGTTTGGAGCGGGTTTGGAACGGCCAGGGGGCGGAGCGTTGGACCCGTAGTTTCCGAGCGAAGCCTTCACTTAACCCTATATCTCTATTTTAGCAGCCGGCGAAAACTAAACGGTCAGGTATTTTCAGCTATATTTCCTTTGCTATGAGCGACATACCATTTCAGGGGGCTTGACAAGGAAATTGGCTGGGCAGTGTCGGCGGCGGCAGCGCCCATCGTGGCGCAGCTCCGGCGAGCCGAATGTGGGATGCCATGCGGACAAGGGGACTGCTTGGGCGGCGAAGGAGTTGTCGGGGTGGAAGGAGGCTTCGGCTTGGCGGTGGCGTCGCGGTAAGGACGCATGCTGTACCGGTAGGGAACCCACCCAAGCGGAGCTTGGATGGGGCACCCGCACCCGGCACC
>JALYIA010000197.1 GCA_030776065.1 Acidobacteriota bacterium | reverse complement strand
CGCCCCGCACCCCCTCGTCGTCGGCACCAGGACCAACAGCATCTTCTACACCCAGCTCGACCCCGCCACCGGAGCCCACGCCGTCTACAAGGCCGACACCCACACCGGAGCCATCCGCAAACTCGTCGTCCTCGTCACCCCGCCCCACACCTCCGGCCTCAGCGTCGTCAGCGTCAACGCCGACGAGACCCTCGTCGCCGGCACCTACATCGAAGGCGACTCAACCGGCAAGCTCTTCGGCTCGAACGCCCCCGCCCCCGCAGCAGCCCCCGCCCCGCAGCCCGCGCCCGGCGGCCCACGCGACAACCGCGCCGGCTCCGCCACCGAAGGCCCCCACTACCAGGCCACCAACAAGGGGCAGATGATGGAGGCCCGCCTCGCCGCCCGCCTTCCCCTCGTCCTCTTCACCCTCCGCCTGGAGCCCGGACCCGACGGAGCCAAACCCGGCGACCTCAAGGTCCTCCTCCACTCCACCGACTGGGTCAACCACCTGCTCTTCTCCCCCACGGACCCCCAGCTCCTCATGTACTGCCACGAAGGCCCCTGGCAGAAGGTCGACCGCATCTGGATGATCCACACCGACGGCACCCAGAACACCCTCATCCACCACCGCTCCATGCTCAACGAGATCGCCGGCCACGAGTTCTGGGGACTCGACGGCGAGACCATCTGGTACGACTGGCAGTTCCCCAAGGGCGAGGACTTCTTCCTCGCCGGCCTCAACCTCAAGACCGGCAAACGCACCGCCTACCACCTCCAGCGCGACGAATGGTCCATTCACTTCAACCTCACCCGCGACCTCGACCTCTTCACCGGAGACGGCGGAGACCCCGGCCAGGTCGCCCGCGCCAAAGACGGCGAGTGGATCGAGCTCTTCCGCCCCGAAATCCTCCCCGCAGGCAACGGCGCACTCAACGACCCCGCCTTCTGGCAGCCCGGCGTCTTCCACTCCGAGCACCTCGTCAACATGAGCCACCACTACTACCGCGAAGAGCCCAACGTCCGCTTCTCCCCAGACAAGTCCATGGTCTTCTTCACCAGCAACATGTTCGGTCCCAGCTACCTCTTCGGCGTCGAAGTCGCCCGCGCGGCAGACACCCGCGACGCCGTCTCCACCCCCGACCTCGCCCGCAGATTCAACCCCACCGACCCGCCCACCAGCAAGAACACCCCACGCCCACCCCGCTGAACCGATCGGCCTGGAGGAGTATCGGGCGACACCCTAGACCTCCACCGTCTGCCCCTTCTTCGGCCGCCGGTTCGCCTGCAGCACCCGCTTGCGCATCCGCAACGACTTCGGCGTAACCTCCACCAGCTCGTCTTCCGCAATAAACTCGATCGACTGCTCGAGCGTCAGGTTCCGGAACGGCACCAGCCGAACCGCATCGTCCGACCCCGAAGCACGCATGTTCGAAAGCTTCTTCTCCCGCACGCAGTTCACGTCCAGGTCGTTGTCGCGCGAGTGCTCGCCCACGATCATGCCCTCGTAGACCTCCGTCCCGTCGGCCACAAACAGCGTGCCGCGGTCCTGCAGCCCGTCCAGCGCATACGCCGTCGTCGTCCCCTGCCGATCCGAGATCAAAGCCCCGGAAACCCGCTGCGGAATCTCCCCCTGGTACGCCACGTAGCCGTCCAGAATCGCGTTCATCACAATCGTTCCCCGCGTCTCCGTCAGCATCTCGGACCGCAGCCCGATGATCCCCCGGCTCGGAATGCGGAACTCCATCCGTACCCGCCCCGACCCGTGGTTCACCATCTTCGTCATCTCGCCCTTGCGCGGCCCAAGACGCTCGATCACCGTCCCCACAAAGTTCTCCGGCACGTCGATCGTCAACTGCTCCACCGGCTCCATCAGCGCGCCGTCGATCCGCTTCGTCACGATCTCCGGCCGCGACACCATCATCTCGAAGCTCTCCCGCCGCATCATCTCGATCAAAATCGCAAGCTGCAGCTCGCCGCGCCCCAGTACCTTGAACGAGTCCGGCGAACCCGTGTCCTGCATCTTCAACGACACGTTCGTCAGCAGCTCCTTCTCCAGCCGGTCCCGCAGGTTCCGAGACGTCACAAACTTGCCCTCGCGCCCCGCAAACGGCGAGTTGTTCACATTGAACTGGATCGCGATCGTAGGCTCGTCGATGATGATCGGAGGCAGAGGCTGCGGATTCTCCACATCGCAGAAGCTCTCCCCGATCGTGATCCCGGGAATCCCCGCGATCGCCACAATATCCCCTACCTGCGTCTCGTCGATGTCCGTCCGCTTCAGCCCCGAGAAGCTGAACAGCTTCGTAATCTTGTACTTCGCAAACGTCCCGTCGATCCGCGCTACGTTGTACTCCTGCCCCGTCCGCATCGTGCCGTTGAACACACGCCCGATCGCCAGCCGGCCCAGGTAGTCCGAGTAGTCCAGGTTCGTCACAAGAATCTGCAGCGGACCCTCTGGATCCCCCTTCGCCACAGGAATCGTCTGGATGATCTGCTCGAACAGCGGCTGGAGATCCGTGCCCGGCGTCGCCAGGTCCGCCGTCGCCGTACCCACCTTGCCGTTCGTGTACATCACCGGAAAATCCAGCATGTCCTCATCCGCGTCCAGGTCGATGAACAGGTCGTACACCTCGTTCAGAACCTCCTGCGGCCGCGCATCCGGACGGTCGATCTTGTTGATCACCACCATCGGCGTCAGCTTCGCCTCCAGCGCCTTCGACAGCACATAGCGCGTCTGCGGCAGCGGGCCCTCGCTCGCGTCCACCAGCAGCACCACCCCGTCCACCATCTTCAGCGCGCGCTCCACCTCGCCCCCGAAGTCCGCGTGCCCCGGCGTGTCCACAATGTTGATCTTCTTGTCGTGGTAGTAGAGCGCCGTGTTCTTCGCCAGAATCGTGATCCCACGCTCGCGCTCCAGGTCGTTCGAATCCATCACGCGATCCGTCAGCGCCTCGTTCGCGCGAAACGTGCCGCTCTGGCGCAGCATCGCGTCCACCAGCGTGGTCTTGCCATGGTCGACGTGCGCAATGATGGCAATGTTGAAGATAGGCTTCAGGGCGGAGTTCTGGGTGCTCACAGCAGGTAGGTATCCAATCTGTATGGGTTCGAAAATGAGTTCAAAGTAACGCGGAAAGTGAAAAAAAACGCCATGCCTAGTCTATCCCATCCATTCCCACCCAGGCTGCCGGAGAGCACGTTTGAACTGGTTCCACGCAACACCTCGACCGTGCGCCCCGAAAGCTGTCGCCACCGCTCTCCTGTTCCACACGCAGGAGACCCTGCCGCCGCTGCTTCCCGGTACCATGGGAGAGAACCGCCCCCACCTGCCGCCCTTCGCGCACGGCTGGGGAACGCACCGCCCCCCTCCAAATTCTTGTCAAGCCCCTAAACCCCTCATCTCCCTCATTCCAAAGCGAATATAGTTGGCCGTTTAGTTATGCTCCGTCCGCTATAATGGAACTAGATCGAAAAAAGCCCCCGCCATCCAGCAGGGGCTTTTTCCATTCGCGCCATACTCCCTTTGCTTTCTTATATTTACCCCTAAACCATTGCATATCTTATATTTACCCGTAACCCATTGCGTATCTTATATTTACCAATAACCCATTTAGATTCTTATATTTGCCGCAATACCTACCACGCAACTGGCACAAAAGAAGCCAGTTAGCTATACCCCCCCGGGGGGGGGTGGGGGTCCGCTACCGAGCCGTCTCAAGCACCAGCACCGAAGCGATAGCATCCGGAGCTGCCGCCGGCAACGCCACGTCCAGCCCGCCGCCGGCCGTCTTCGTCACCTTCAGCGCGGTCTTCGACGCATCCGCGAGCATGTACGCCCGGGTGACCGTCCGCGGCAGCCCGTCTAGGTGGAAGCGTGCGCCGGGCCAGTGGAAGATCTCGACATACACCCTGTCCGCCTTGGTCGTCGACCTCCACTCCCACTTGGGCACGAACTTCGGTTCCCCGTCCGGGCCCTTCTTCGCGGTCGGGTCGATCGCTCCGGCCTCTGGCCCGAGCAGCGTCGGCCCGGTCGCATAGATCGCCTCGCCGTTGGTCTTCAGCCACGCGCCCATCGCGCGCAGCCGCTCCTGCTCCGCCGCCGGCACCACACCGTTCGAGTCCGGCCCCACGTTCAGCAGGTAGTTGCCGCCCTTGCTCGCGATATCGATCAGGTTCCGGATCAGCGTCTCGGTCGATTTGAAGTTCGTGTCGTAGCTCTTGAAGCCCCACGTCTCATTCATCGTCATGCACGACTCCCAGTCGCGCCCCGGAAATCCCTGCGCCGGAATGTACTGCTCCGGCGTCTCCGTGTCGCCCTTGTAGCCGCCGCCCAGCCGGTTGTTCCAGATCAGGTTCGGATGGGTATTCACCAGCGCCACAATCTCCGCCGCCCGCGCCGGTGTCATGTTCTGGGTCGGCGTGTCGAACCACACCACCGCCGGGAACTCACCGTACTTCGTCAGCAGCTCCTTGATCTGGGGGATCGCCTTCGTATGCAGATACGTATCGAAATCGCCGTCCTGCGCCTTGTCCCAGTGGTGCGTCACCGGATCGTGGTTGCCGCGCAGAATCGCACTCGCACCGGGAGCCGTCCAGTCCTGGTCCTGCGAGTAGTAGAAGCCCAGTTTGATGCCCTGCCGGCGGCACTCCTCCGCCAGCTCCTGCAGCGGATCCCGCTTGAACGGCGTCGCCGCCACGATGTTGAACGGGTTCGCCTTCGAATCGAACATAGCGAAGCCGTCGTGGTGCTTCGCCGTAATGACGATGTACTTCATCCCCGCGGACTTCGCCAGACCCACAATGTCGTGCGCGCTGAAGCCCACAGGGTTGAACTTCGACGCCAGACCCTTGTAGTCCGCCACAGGAATGGAGGCATTGTTCATGATCCACTCGCCGATGTCCGGGATCTGCTTGCCATCCCACGTACCCGCCGGGATCGAGTACAGCCCCCAGTGGATAAACATCCCGAAGCGCGCCTCCCGCCACCACCGCATCCGAGCGTCGCGCTGCGCCGCAGTCTCCGTATCCTGGATCGCAGCGACGGGGTGTTTGTTCGTCGTCGCGATCGAGTCCCCGGCCAACTGCCCAAACGACGCACCACACAACGAGCACGCAAGCAGCGAACTCACAACAAGGCTTCGAACACAGGTCATCGCATCTCCTCGGTACCGTCCTTCGCAAACCGGACCATTCTATGCGCTGGGCTCACGATCCCGGAAGCCGGCTGCGGCGCCAGGCCGCCGGACTCAGGCCGACAGCCTCGTTCACCACCCGGCCTCGTTCACCACCCGGCCTCGTTCACACCCGACGATCGGCTGTTGGGACCCGCCCCGCGCTCCGCTATACTCAAGCAACCCCATGCAGCCAGCCATTGCGAAGCAGTCCGAGCACGCGGCACTGAAGAACTATCAACTCGACGACGCGTACGACGAGATGCTTCGTGGTCCGGGCGAGCTGCACCCGCACTACGAACCGCTGCTGACCCAGTTCGCATCGTTTCCTTCCGGCGAGCTGCAGCGGCGCAAGCAGGCTGCCGACCTCAGCTTCCTCAACCAGGGCATCACCTTCACCGTCTACGGCCGCGAGGAGGGCACCGAACGCATCTTTCCGTACGACCTGATTCCGCGCATCGTGACCTCCGCCGAGTGGGCGACCGTGGAGCGTGGATTGACCCAGAGACTGACCGCGCTCAACCTCTTTCTCCGCGACATCTACAACGAAGGCAGAATCCTGGACGACGGCGTCGTGCCGCGCGAGGTCGTCTACTCCTGCAAACACTTCCGCCGCCAGATGATCGGCCTCCAGGTTCCACGCAACGTGTACGTCGCGGTGTGCGGAACCGACCTGATCCGCATGCAGAACGGCGAGTTCGTGGTGCTCGAGGACAACCTCCGCGTCCCCTCCGGCGTAAGCTACATGCTCACCAACCGCCGCGTGATGAAGCGGATCTTTCCACTCCTGTTCCGCTCCTACAACGTAAAGCCCATCGAGCAGTACACGCAGCTTCTGCTGGGTACGCTGCGTTCGCTCGCTCCGGAAGGCCGCCCGGAGCCCAACATCGTGCTGCTCTCGCCCGGCGTCTTCAACTCGGCGTACTTCGAGCACGCATATCTCGCCCGGCAGATGGGCATCGAGCTCGTCGAAGGACGCGACCTGGTCACCCACGACAACGTGATCTACATGCGCACCACCAGCGGGCTGCGGAGGGTCGACGTGATCTACCGGCGCGTGGACGACGACTTCATCGATCCCATGGCATTTCGTGGCGATTCGATCCTCGGCGTGGCCGGCCTGTTCAACGCCTACCGCGCCGGCAACGTCACCCTGGCCAACGCCTTCGGTACGGGAGTCGCCGACGACAAGGCCGTCTACGCGTATGTGCCCGACATCATCAAGTACTACCTGGGCGAGGAGCCCGTGCTGCAGAACGTGAAGACCTATCTGCTCAGCGATCCCAAGAGCATGCAGCATGTGCTCCAGAACCTCGACAAGCTGGTGGTCAAGGCGGTCGGCGAGTCCGGCGGCTACGGCATGCTGATCGGGCCGCAGTCCACCGCCGCCGAACGCGAGGAGTTCGCCCGCAAGATCAAGGCCGATCCGCGCAACTACATCGCGCAGCCCACCATCAACTTCTCGCGCGCGCCGTGCCTGGTCGGCGACGACCTCGAGGCGCGCCACGTCGATCTGCGGCCCTACGTGCTCTACGGGGACAAGGTGACCATCGTTCCCGGAGGGCTCACGCGCGTCGCGCTCCGGCGCGGATCGCTCGTGGTGAACTCCTCCCAGGGCGGCGGAAGTAAAGACACCTGGGTTCTGAGCCAGTAAAGCCTCTGAAGGGGAATGGATGCTCTCACGCGTTGCAGACAGCCTGTATTGGATGAGCCGCTACCTGGAGCGCGCGGAGCACACGACGCGGCTGCTCGACGTGAACCTGAACCTCATGCTGGACGAGAGCGCGACCGGAGCCGACCATCGCTGGCACCGTATGCTGCTCGCGCTTGGCAGCCCGAAGGACATCCACTGGGACGGAGACCTCTCCGCGCTGACCCACGCGCTTACGTTCGACCTGTCGCACAAGAACTCCATCCTGTCGTGCATCGTCTCCGCCCGCGAGAACGCCCGCCATGTGCGCGAGCAGATTTCGACCGAGCAGTGGCATCGGCTCAACTCGCTCTATCTGCAGGTCACCCGCCCGCAGATGCACTCCGACCTCCACGCCGAAGCCATCATGGTGGACATCATGGCGGGCGCCGACCAGCCGACCGAGTTTCTCCAGCAGGTCATGGAGGCGGTCCACCAGTTTCAGGGCGTGTCCGACTCCACCATGAGCCACGGAGAGGGATGGCAGTTCATCCAGGTGGGCCGCTACATCGAGCGTGCCTCCGCCACAGCCGTGCTGCTCGAGGCCTACCACGGCGATCTCTGGAAGGATCCCGACCGCATCCTCGAAGGCAACGAGTACATCGAGTGGATGGGCCTGCTGCGGTCCGCCACCGCATTCGAGGCGTACTGCAAGGTGTATACCGCGGACCTCACACCCGACCGCATCCTCGAGTTCCTGCTGCTCGACCGCGAGTTTCCCCACTCCGTCCGATTCTCGATCGACACGCTGCAGCATGCGCTCGAGGCGATTCAGGCCGAGAGCGGAAAGAGCCGCGCCGAGCCGCTGCACCGGCTGGCGGGAAGGCTGCAGTCCTCGCTCTCCTACTCCAGCGTCGATGAGATCCTGAACGGCGACGCGATCGCCTACCTGCGCGGAATTCAGTATCAATGCCGCGCCATCCACGAGATGATCTATGCGCTGTACGTCGACTACAGCATCCAGGCAGCACTCGCAGGCTGAGGGACTCCATGTATTTCTCCATCCGGCATCTCACGAAGTTCCTCTACTCCAACGCGGTGAGCGAGAGCATGATGGAGACGCGCATGCATCCGCGGTCGGATCAAAACCAGCGGTGCCTTACGTTTCATCTCTCCGTCAGCCCGCGTTGCCGTGTCTTCTCCTACCGCGATCACCTGGCCAACCAGGTCCACCACTTCGACATTCCCGGGCCGCACGGCCAGCTGGTAATCGTCGCCGAGTCGCTGGTCGAGGTGCAGCCGTCGTTCCAGATCCCCGCGTTTCTTGCGCCCGACGCGTGGGCCGAACTGGACAGCATGATCCTGGGCGGAGACTACTGGGAGATGCTCTTCCCGAGCGAGTACGCGGCGCCCACGCCCGCACTGGATGCGCTCGCGGCCGAGTTCGACGTGCAGCGCCGCGACGATCCGCTGATGCTGCTCCACGAGCTGAACGAGAAGATGTACCGCTACTTCGACTATGTCCCGCGATCCACAAAGGTGGACTCCCCGATCGACGATGCGCTGCTGACGCGCACGGGAGTCTGCCAGGACTTCGCGCACATCATGATCACGCTGGTGCGCTCCAAGCTCAGGATTCCCTGCCGCTACGTCTCGGGCTATCTCTTCCACGGCGAAACAGATCATGACCGCTCGGTGACCTCCGCCACGCACGCGTGGATTGAAGCGCTGATTCCGCAGCTCGGGTGGGTAGGCTTCGATCCGACCAACTGGCTGGTAGCCGGCGACCGCCACATCCGAACCGCGATCGGGCGCGACTACGCGGACGTTCCACCCACTCACGGCATCTTCCGCGGCCGCGCCAGCAGCGAACTCACCGTGGCGGTGCGCGTGACTCCCAGCCAGGGAACGCCGCAGCTCGATCGCGAGCTGCCGGTGCCGGAAGACTGGTCCATCCTGGTCGAAAAGGCGCAGGCGCTGCCCGAACAGCCTCCTCCGCTAACCCGTATGCAGCAGATGGCTCAGCAGCAGTAGCGCTGCCTTCTTCCACTCTTCTCCCGGTTTGACCGCACACATCGGTGCAGCAAGGCGTCGTCCATGAATCGTTCTCTGCGCGTTCTCTTCACCACCGTGCTCGCATGCAATGCCGTCGCGCAACAGACCGCGCAGACGGGCATCCAGCCAGGCGACCTCGACCGCAAGGCTCAGCCGTGCGAGGACTTCTATCAGTTCTCGAACGGAAGCTGGCGCGGCGCGAATCCGATTCCCGCCTCGATGGATCGCTGGAGCCGCAGGTGGCAGGCCGGGGAGAACAACAAGGACCAGCTTCGAGTCATCCTGAATGAGGTTTCGGCGCGCGCCGGCCAGCCCGCCGGTTCGCCCGGCCAGCTCACCGGAGACTTCTATGCGGCATGCACGGACCAGAAGGCGATCGATGCGGCCGGCGCATCTCCCATAGCAGGCGCTCTGGCCAAGATCGACGCGATCTCGAACCCAGCCGAGCTGCAGGCCCGGATACGCGACCTGCAGGCCGACGGCGTCAGCGCGCCGTTCTCGTTCGGCGCGGCCCAGAATCGCCACGACCCCGCCGCGATGATCGCGTCCGTGGGAGCGGCGGGGCTCGGTCTGCCGGACCGCGACTACTACGTGAAGCCAGAGAAGCGGTTCGCGGACGCGCGCTCAGGCTACCTGCAGTATGTGGCGACCATGTTCCGCCTGTCCGGCGCGAGCGAGACCGCCGCCCGTGCCTCTGCGGCGTCCGTCATGACGTTCGAGACGGCGCTGGCGAAGGCCTCCCTCGATAACGTCGCCCTCCGCGATCCGCACGCCACCGACCACCTGACGGACTTCGCCGCACTGCGCACCGCGACTCCGCACTTCGACTGGGCTGCCTTCTATGCGAGTGCAGGCGTGGCGCAGAGCGTTCCGGTCAACGTGGAACAGCCGGGATTCCTGGCCGAGTTCGAGCGACAGCTTGCCTCCACTCCGCTCGCCGCCTGGAAGACATACCTTCGATGGCAGGTGCTCAATTCAGCAGCGGATGCACTCTCCTCGCCGTTCGAGCAGGCACACTTCGCCTTCTACCAGAAGCAGCTTGCGGGAGTCGGGGAGCTGAAGCCGCGCGGCACCCGCTGCGCCGAGCAGACCGACGGCATGCTGGGCGAGGCGCTGGGGCAGGAGTACGTGAAGCGGTACTTTCCCCCAGAGGCCAGGGAGCGCGCCAGGGCGATGATCGGCAACATCGTGGACACCATGCGCGAGACGATCCAGGGCCTCCAGTGGATGACGCCCGCCACCAGGTCGCGTGCGCTCGAGAAGATCTCCACCTTGAGCGTAAAGGTCGGCTACCCGGACAAGTGGAAGGTCTACACGTCCGTAACGATCTCGCGCAACGCCTACTTCGCGGACATGCTCGCAGCGCGACGCTTCCAGACCGCGGACGACCGCCGCATGATTGGCAAGCCCGTGGACCGCGGCCGGTGGGAGATGACGCCGCCTACCTCCAATGCGTATTACAACCCGCAGAGGAACGAGATCGTATTTCCGGCCGGCATTCTGCAGCCTCCTGCCTTCAGCCTTGCCTCCTCCGACGCCGTGAACTACGGCGCCATCGGCGTGGTGATCGGACACGAGATCAGCCACGGGTTCGACGACGAGGGCGCGCAGTTCGACGCGCAGGGCAAGCTGAACAACTGGTGGACCGCAGACGACCTTACCCAGTTCAAGGCAAAGACCGCCTGCGTGGCGCACCAGTTCGACGGCTACACCATCGACGGCGATCCCACGATCCACATCAACGGCAAGCTTGTGCTCGGCGAATCCATCGGCGACCTGGCCGGCCTGAAGATCGCCTACCTCGCCTTCAAGAAGACACCGCAGGGCCGCTCCACGCAGCGTGTGGACGGCTTTACACCGGACCAGCAGTTCTTCATCGCCTGGGGCCAGTTCCGCGGGGACGAGACACGGCCGGAGACTCAAAAGCTCATGGTGCAGGGCGATCCCCACCCGGTCGCGAAGTATCGCGTGCTTGGGCCCATGGCCAACTTCCCGCCGTTTGCGGAAGCCTTCGGTTGCAAGGCGGGCTCCACGATGACACGGCCGGACACAGAGCGCTGCGTCGTCTGGTAGGTCAGCGGGGCGCCGGACGCGTGTACCGCCACGCCCAGTAGATGAGTGGGAGCTGCAGCGGCAGCCGCACCCACAGCAGCCACGGAGGGACGCCGGGGAAGCGTGCCGGCACCCTCGCCATATAGATGTTTGCGGGCATCACTGCGACGAGCAGCGCCATCAGTCCCCATGCTGCGGCGCGGCGGATGCGAGGGTCAGACAGCAGGACGCCGGCGCCTCCTGCCATCTCGGCGGCGCCGCTGATCAGCACCAGCGCATGGTGAGCCGGCAGGTACGGAGGCATCACAGCCATGTATCGGCTGGTCAGCAGAAAGTGCAGCGCACCTGCGGCGATGTATAGCGCGCCCATAAAGACGCGCCAGGCGGCTCGTGGTGCGGTCGCAGGTGCAGCGACGGGTGCGCCAGCCATCTAGAACGTCTGCTGCATGAACTCGGGACTGACCGGGTTCTCGTACACGGAGTAGTCGCGGGTGACGACAGTGAGACCGCTGGCGGAGACAAAGTAGTTCTTCTTGTCCTCGTTCGGATCGTAGCCGATCACGGTGCCGTCCGGGATGTGGACGTCACGGTCGATGATCGCGTGCCGGATGCGGCAGTGGCGGCCGATGTTTACGTGGGAGAAGATGATCGACGAGTCCACATCGGCGTACGAGTTCACGCGAACGTCCTGCGACAGCACGGAATTCCGCACCACCGAACCGGAGACGATGCAGCCACCGGAGACGATGGAGTTGATGGCCATGCCGGTGCGGCCCGGCTCGCCGAAGACGAACTTCGCGGGCGGATACTGGTACGGCCGCGTGCGCATGGGCCAGGTCTTGTCGTACAGGTTGAAGATCGGGGTCACACCGGCGACATCCATGTTGGCTTCGAAATAGGCCTCGAGCGTGCCGACATCGCGCCAGTAGAGAGCACGCTGCTTGTTCTCGTCCAGGAAGTTGTAGGCCATCATCTTGTAGCGGCCGAGCAGTTTGGGCAGGATGTCGTGGCCAAAGTCGTGCGACGAGTCCGGGTCCTCGGAGTCGCGGATCAGCTCCGGCAACAGGATGTCGGTGTTGAACAGGTAAATGCCCATGGACGCATCCACCATATCGGGGTTGAAGGGCGAACGCAGTTCTGTAGTGGGCGGCTTTTCGACAAAGCCTGTCACCTCGCCGTTCCGGGCCACTTCGACGACGCCGAAGCGGGAGACCTCCTCGGGCGTGATGGCCAGGGTGGCGAGGGTCACATCGGCGCCCGAGTCGCGGTGCTGCTTCAGCATCAGCCCGTAGTTCATCTTGTAGATGTGGTCCCCGGAGAGAATCAGAACGTAGCGCGGCTCTTCGGCGCCGATCGAGTAGATGTTCTGGTAGACGGCGTCCGCGGTGCCCTGGTACCAGCTCTTCGAGACGCGCTGCATCGGCGGGAGGATCTCGATGAACTCACCGAGCTCGTTCGCCACGACCGGACCCCAGCCCTCGCGGATGTGGCGGTTCAGACTGAGCGCCTTGTACTGGGTGAGGATGTAGACGTGCCGAAGGTCGGAGTTGATGCAGTTCGACAGGGTGATGTCGATGATGCGGTACTGCCCCGCAAACGGCACGGCAGGCTTGGCGCGATCGCGGGTGAGTGGGAAGAGCCGTTCGCCTGCACCACCTGCGAGCAGTACGCCGAGTGTATCTCTCATTCGTCTTTACCTCGAAGCCACGGTTGCTTTGACGGTCCGCCGGTATACCCGGAGAGCACGCCTGAACACAGGCTGCGCCAGAGTCTCGGATGCGGAAACAAACAGCCGCGACTCTCGGGAATCGGAGTCTACCATGCTGAGGTGGAACTGTGAGTTGCGCGGGCGGGTTCGTGGACCGCGCATGCGGTGTGCCTCCCCGAGCCGAAGAAGTCACGCCAGTCAGCTAGTCGAGCCGAATCTTCTACTCGGCGGCGGGATCGGGGTCCGGCGTACCGGATTCGATGTCGAGACCAGCCATGTCTTCGTCGGGGAGCGAGATGCGCAGGCTCTTCAGGAAGCTGAGATCGTTCCGGGTGAAGGGGCCCACCGCGGGCTGCTGCTCCGGCTCGCCGGTCTCCACCTCGTCCTCGACCTCGTTCAATCCGATGGTGGCCTCAAGCATGAGCAGGACATCGAAGCCCTGATCGCGGATGTTCTTGACTACGCCGGCGATGTTCTCCGACTCCGACACGGACTCGTGGATGGCCTCACCCAGCTTCTGGATTAACTGCTTGACCTTCTGATTCAATGACCCCTCCGGACTGCCGTGAGCTTTTGAGCAAAAGCCTGCGATTTGACACCGCATCGGGTATTCCCGGCCAGGGCGCCGGCGGGAACGGCATTGCGGGTGGATCGGTCGGAACGACGCTTCCAGAACCTCTATCCTCTAAAATACGCCCCGACAAACCGCGCTGCAATGGGTTCTGTAGAGCGACCGAACGAACTGGGCTGCGCGGCTTTGCCGGAGGACTTTTAGACGACCGTATTGTGGCTGCCCCAGGCGTCCTCAAGCTGGTGCGCAAGCTTGTCGACGCGCGGCGTACGGGTGGGGCCGAACACGAGAAAACCGGCAGCAGCGGCGCAGATACCACCAAACATCAGCAGAAACTTCGACATGCAGTATGACCCTCCGAGATAGTGTTGCCTGCGCTGAACTGCGCTGGAGCATTGGATGCGCGCGCACACCACGGCGTTATCGTACGGGCGCGCGGCAGCCGCCCCGCGAGCCGCGACACGTGAGCCGCTACACTGGCTGCATGGATCCCGTACGGTTCGGCCGGGCACTCGGCCTGGGTGCGCGCGCTGCCGCAAAGACGCTGCTGCATGCTGCGGACGCCGCGGCTGCGCCGAACCCGGCGCCGTCGCCGAAGCGTACCCCGCAGGCGGCAGTGGCGGTGCGCAACGCCAGCATGGAGACAGCGCACACGCGGTCGGAGACGCACACGCGGTCCGAGACGCACCCGCGGTCCGAGAGTGGATCGGGACGGTCGGGCACTCCCGGAACTCCGGTGCCCGCGCGATCCGTTCCTGTCCCGGCCAAGGCGGCCGCGGCTCCGCTCCGAGCGTCCGCGCGAGGCATCCGTGAAGGCTCCCGGCGCTTCGGCCGCGAGGTGTGGAATCCGTTTGTGCGCCTCTCCGGCGTTCTGTGGCTGGAGGTGACGGGTGTCTTCTTCGGCATCTTCGCGCTGTTTGCCCTGGGAGCAGCGTGGCGTCTGCGCACGGCGTGGCATGCCGCAGGGTCGCTCGCGGGCGAACGACAGCGGCTGCTCGGGGCGGTGGTCATGCTCGGCGTGTTCGGGTACTTCAGCGCCACCAGCTTCGTACGGGCCAGGCGCCGCGAACGCCGCCGCTGACGCGCGGGTGCACGATAATACAGAGAGGACGAGGAGACCCCACCATGGCCGAGATCGCAACCGGGTTGCGCCGCACCGCGCTGAACGCCACCCACAAAGCTCATCGCGCGAAGATGGTCGATTTCGGCGGCTGGGACATGCCCGTGGAGTACACCGGGCTGATCGCCGAGCACATGGCCGTTCGCACCGGTGTCGGGCTGTTCGACGTATCGCATATGGGCGATATCCAGCTTCGCGGGCCCAACTCGCTCGCGGCTGTCCAGCGGCTGTGCATGAACGATGCGTCGAAGCTCGCGGTCGGACAGGCCCAGTACTCCGCCATGCTGTACGAAGACGGCTGCTTTGTGGATGACGTCATCGTGCACAAACTTTCCGAGAACGACTACCTGATCGTGATCAACGCGGGCACACGCGAGAAGGATGTCGCCTGGGTGCGCAAGCAGATCGGCGCCATGCCCGGCGTTCACGTCAGCGACTACTCCGACCTGTACAGCCAGCTTGCCATCCAGGGTCCGAAGGCACAGGCGACGCTGCAGAAGTTGACCGACACCGACCTGTCCGCGATCCGCAACTACTGGTTCACCTGGGGGAAGGTGGCCGGGCTGTATAACGTGATGATCGCCCGCACGGGCTACACCGGCGAAGACGGGTTCGAGATCTACATCCCGTCCGACGAGGCTACCAGCGCGCGGGTCTGGCGGGAGATCCTCGAAGCGGGTGCCGAGTTCAACATCCTGCCCTGCGGCCTTGGAGCACGCAACACGCTGCGGCTGGAGGCGGCCATGGCGCTCTACGGCCACGAGATCTCCCAAACGATCAACCCCTTCGAGGCGAATCTCGCACGCTACGCGAAGCTGGAAAAAGGGACTGACTTCGTCGGCATCGAAGCCTTGCGCAGGATCCACGAGAACGGCGGTCCACAGCGCAAACTCGTCGGCCTGGAGATGACGGAACGAGGGATCGGGCGGGACGGATACCCCGTGACCAACGAGTCGGGCGAGCGCATTGGGGAGATCACGAGCGGCTCCCCGGCGCCGTACCTGAAGCGGAACATCGCCATGGCGTACGTGCCGGTGCAGTACGCCGGTGTGGATCAGGTGGTTGCGGTGGAGATTCGCGGGCAATCGGTGAAGGCGCGTGTGGTGCCGCTGCCCTTCTACAAGCGCACCAGGGTCTGAAGCCGTGCCGTGCGGAGGACTGCCTAACGGCCGTCAGGTGCTGGAACCATGACGGCGTTGGGGTCGACCTTGGGGATTCCGAAGTGTCCGCCCAGGTGCAGCAGGTCCAAGGGCCGCAGGTCGCCTGCAACCTGGATGAAGTTCATGTCGCGCTCGGAGCGGATGAGCACGGCCACATGGTCGATGTCGGCTCCTTTGAAGTGCAGCCAAAGATCGATGATCGAAGAGTGCGGCTGCGCGGATTCGGCGGGCGATGCGTTCGCCTCGACCAGGTGCTTCCATCCGGCGCGCTGGTATGCGTGGAGGATCGCAGTCATCGCCTCCGGCGTGTAGAAGGCTGGCTCCTTGTACCGGTAGGTGTCGAACGAGAGGCTGGTCAGGGCAGCGGCGGCACGTTCGGAAGGGAGACCGGCTGACTCGATCACACCCTGTGCCGCCTGCAGCTGCGACCGATCGAAGGTATACCCCATGTGACTTGCGGGTTGACTGTTGAGGGCGTCGAGATTGGGCAGAACGGCGGAGGGAACCTGCGCGATTGCAAGCGAGCCGAAGAGCGGGATCGTCCCCGCAAGAAGGGCTGCCGCGAAGGCCACCTCGCACCAATTCGACGGACGCGCAGATCGCATGGCGGACTCTCCTGGTCTATTGGACACGTCCGACGCGCAGGAGTTACCCGTCGAGCTCTATTTCCCTGTGGTTACTGCGGTGGCCTGGGGGCGAAGTACCCCTTCTGGGCGCGCACGTGGTACCGGGGATCCGTGGCCTGCAAGTAGATGGTTCTGAACGCTCCATCGTCTTTGAAGTCCGCGGGACGGTAGACCAGCGAGTACTGGCTGCGGAGCTCCTCTTCGATGTTGTGAAAGCCGTTCGCTACATCCTCAATGCGATTTGGGTAGAACGCCTGCCCGCCGGTGGCCTCCGCAATGGCGCGGAGGACGTCGTCACCCTTGGTGCGGCTGGGGCTGACGTCCGTGCTGATCGCGTACACGATGGTGTCGGCGCGCTGGCACTCCTTGATGGCATCCGATTCGAGCGCGTGGCTGTAGTTGTCCTCGCCGTCGGAGACGAGGATGAGGGCCTTGCGCACGGAGCCCGGATCGCGCAGGGTCAGCATCTGCTCGTGGCAGGTTCTGTACAGCGCGTCGAACAGGGCCGTGCCGCCGCCGGGTCGCAGCTTGCGCACACCCTGGTTCAGCAGGTCGACGTTGTTGGTGAAACCCTGGGTGATGTCGGTCTGGATGTCGAAGCCCTCGATGAAGGCGCGGTCGTTGCGGTGGAGGATCTGCAGCAGGAACTCGATCGCGGAGTCCTGCTCGAACTGAAACCGCTGCCGGATGGAGCTCGAGGTATCGAGCATAATGCCAACGCGCAGGGGCAGGTTGGTCTGCTGCGTGAAACGCAGGACGGCGACCGGGGGACGCCCGTCATCCAGCAGGCCGAAGCTGGACTGGCTGAGACCGGTGATGAAGTGGCCCTTCTTATCGGTGACCGTGAAGATCAGGTTGACTTCATTGGCCTGGACGGAGATGGTCGCGACCGGCTCATCGCCTGCGGGAGCGCCGGCCGGGGGTGTAGCTGCCGGAGGCGTCGCAGTGCCGGTCCCGGGCGCAGGAGCGGACAGCGGCTGTGCCGCAGCCGGAGTACTGGACGGAGCCGCAGGAGCTGCGACAGGGGAGGTTCCGGCCTGAGCAGATGCCGCTGGCCCGACTGCGAGCAGGCCAAGCAGGCACACGACGCCAAGAGTTCTCCGGCGCTTCCAGTTAGAGAGGCAAAGGTCGAAGACGTTCACTCGCACGATTCTACCCACTTCTCGCCCGACCGTCCGTTAGACGCGTGAGGAAGCTCTGTAGTTCGCCCGGCATCGGGGCGTCGACCAGGACCGGGGCACCGGTTCGCGGGTGCGCAAACTCGAGGTGCGCGGCGTGGAGGAAGTTCCGGGTGAGCTCGAGATCGTCGGGGCCGCCGGGCCGGGACGCACGGATCTTCGCGGGCGCGCCATACAGCGTATCGCCCACGACGGCGTGTCCGAGGGACTGCATGTGGACGCGGATCTGGTGGGTCCGGCCGGTCTCGATCGCCACCTCGACGAGCGTGAAAGGGCCGTATGGCGTGTCCAGGCGTTCGACAAGCCGCACATGGGAGACCGCGGCCCGGCCATCGCCCCGGCGTGTTGTCATGCGTGTGCGCCGCACCGCGTCGCGGGCGATCGGCAGGTTTACCGTCGCGTCTTTCGCCACGCGGCCATGGACCAGCGCCACGTAGCTCTTCGACACCTGCCGCTCGGAGAACATCTCCCCCAGCTTGCAGTGCGTGACGTCGTCCTTTGCGACGACGATGGCGCCGCTGGTCTGCTTGTCGAGCCGGTGCACGATGCCGGGGCGCACGGCGCCGCCGACGTCCGAGAGCGCGGTGAAATGAAACAGCAGCGCGTTCACCAGCGTGCCGCGATTGCGCGCTGCGTCGGTCATGCCCGCGCCGGCATGCACCATCATCCCTGCCGGCTTATTCACGATGGCGAGGTACTCGTCTTCGTACAGGATGTCGAGCGGGATATCCTCCGGGATGGCGTGGAGCGGCGCCGGTTGAGGCTCGCCTTCTATCTCGATCCGCTCTCCGCCGGAGAGCCGCAGGCTGGCCTTTGCCGCCGCGCCGTTCACCCGCACCTGCTCCGCCTCGATCAGCATCTGCACGCGCGCGCGGCTCACGTCCGGCAGGGCCTGGGCAAGGTAGGTGTCGAGCCTCTTCCCTGCGCTCGCGGGATCGGCCACAAACGTACGTACGCCGTCGTCGAGCTCGGTATCTTCGTCGAGATCGAGAACAGGAATCCGGGGCTCGGGCTCGGGTTCAAGCGGCTCGACGCCGCGCGTGGCGCGATACTCGGCGCGCACGGATTTGCGACGCTCGCCCTTGGGCAACATGTTCTTAGATGGCACCGTGCACCTCCGTGCGGGGCTGCGGCCGCTCCCGCTGCGCTACACGCCACGCCAGAAGAAGCCCGCCGAGGACGATGAGCTCCAGGCCACGCCATTCGATGCCGTCGAGCGCGTCGTTCGCGTAGAGCGACCCGGGCAGATGGAAGAAGTCAGTCACAACGTCCAGAATTCCCCACAGGACGAGCAGCCCTGCAAAGACCAGCCCCGGAACGGGCCGGCGGCGCAGCAGCGCCAGCAGCAACGCGAAGACCGCCACCCAACCGGCTGCCGCGTACAGCTCCACAGGGTGGACCCGCCCGAAGGAAGAGCCCACGGCCCAGGGAACGCCGGCAGGCATCCCTTCCCGCGTGCCGCCTGCAAACTCGCCCAGCGTGACAAAGCAGTGGACGACCGCGGCGCACGGCGCAGCCGCATCGAGCACGGGAAGCAGAGGCAGTCCGCGGCGGCGCACGTACCAAAGCACCACCAGAGCCGTGAGCAGCAGGCCCCCGGCGCTGACTGCGGGCAGCTCCAGGACAGCCAAGGGATACTGCAGAAAGATGTGCGGGTTCTCTGCGACGAGCATCAAGCGCGACAGCAGAAAAGCAGCAGCCGCAGCGACGAATCCGAGATCCCAGAAGGCGTCGGGATCAATGCGCGCGAGCCGCGCCGTGCGCAGCCCGAAGGCCAATGCGCCCATCAGGCCAGCCGCGACGAATAGCCCGAGGACTGGAAGATGAATGCGCCCGAGACTCACAAAGGATCCCACTGCAACCAGTGTATGACTCCGGCGGTGGGGCGCGGTGTGCGATGGGCTGCGGCTGAGGTGCCATCCCAGCCGGCGCGGGGCCACGAAGAAGAGAAAACCGACCCACTGGGCCGTGCAGCGAGGCGCTGGTGAACCCGTCCTAAGACGGCGGGATCCGGCCGTGGCTCTTTAGGCATTCCGGACTGGCGGACACTGCACACCGAACCATGTCTACGAGCTAGATCCCTGTTCAATGAATGTTGGTTCAACCAGCGTAATTCCCCACACCTGCTTTGCAGGCCGGTTTCTAGGTTGGATGCTAACCGCAAGGTCGGCGCATTGCAAGCACGGAAGGCCACTCGCGCCCGTCGCTCGACCACGCTTGTTTTCCGAACGGCGGATCGCGACGACTATGCAGGAGAGGCCGATTGGGTCGCCACCGATGCGAGGTGCGCACGTGACACGAGCTGCTTCAACCAGCCTGCGGCGGAGCAGGTGTGCTTGCACGATGAGGGCGCAGGCCAGCCGTTAGCCGGCGCGACGATCTCCGAGGACCTCATCGAGCATCCCGGCCAGCTCGCCCGCCCGGGACCGCATGCTCTCCTGGGTCTGTCCCGCGTTGCCGGCGAGCACGTCGTATCGGGCACGCGAAGCCAGAAGCTCATCCGCGAGGTTCAGTGCAGCGAGCACAGCGACGCGCAGCGAGTCGACCGTTGTACCCTGCGCGGCGACCGCACGCATCTTGGCATCGACCAGTCCGGCGATCCTCTCGATGTGAGACGGATCGGTTCCGCGCAGGTGATACACCTGGTCGTAGATCTCAACGCTCACCGGCTCCGGCGGTGCTCCATTGTCGTCCTGGGGCTGATCGCCCGCGTACTCGTTCAAACGATCCATTCGTGCCCCTCCCGCGGCCTCAGCCAAGCTCGTCCATCTGGGCCAACAATCTTTCTACCCGCTTCCGCACCGCGTCTCGCTCGCCGTGCAGCGTCTCGAGCTCACCCCTGACCGCGTGGACTTCTTGCCTGGCGCTCTCCCTATCCGCCTGCGAAGCGGCGGCCTGGCTCTCCGCCTGCTGCCGCGCGTGCTCTGCCTCTGCCTTCGCCGCGTTAAGCTCGTCACGCACGCGGCCAAGCTCCGCTTCCACCGCGGCGCGAGCCTCGCGCTCCTGCTTCACAATCTCGACCGCTCGCAGAACACGCTGCTCGAGCGCCTGAAATTCATCCGTACTGACCGCGGAACTCATACCGCAAAGTATAGCTGTGCTGAAGCAGGTGGTGCAGCGCAGATGGGCGGGAGGAACCTCAGCCCGCGCGCTGCACGCCTCCCAACTGCGTCAAAGCAGCAGCCACCGCACTGGACCATGCCGCGATCTCCTCTTCCCGCAGCGTCCGCTCCGCCGACTGGAAGGTGCACCGCACAAGAAGCGCATAGTGACCGTGCGGCACCGCCGACCCGTTCGCATGCCGGAAGATCTCCGCCGGAGCGACTCGCACCAGCTCCCCGATGTCGAGGCCGCGCAGCGCATCTGCCACAGCGGACCAGACAGTCGCGTCCGAGAACACAAACGAAAAATCGCGCTCTACGGTCTGGAACCGCGAAGGCTCCCGGGCGGTTGGTGTGCGGAGCCGAAGCTCATAGAGAGCAGCCAGATCGACCTCGGCGAGCCACACCGGCTGGCGCAGCTTGCGAGCGTCCCGCTGCGCGTGGGCGAGTTCACCCAGCTGCGCGATCACCCGCTCACCCAGCACGACAGAAGCGCCGCGGCCCGGCTGCACCCACTCCGGCGTCTCGTCCGTCCAGCGCACACGCTCCACCGCGGCGGTTCCTGGGCTGCCCGCCGCATCAAACAATCCCATCAGGGACTCCACCGCACCCTTCAACTCGTAGAAGCCTGCGTCTTTGGCCGCGTGCAGCGCGCTACCCGCAATCTCGCCCGTGAGCCCCACGGCCAGGCGTTCGCGTTCGATCACCGTGTCCTCAGCCGCCGAAAACGTCGCACCCACCTCAAACAGCCGCACCTCGGGGACGTCGCGGTTCAGGTTGTGCGCCAGCATCGTCACCATCGCAGGAAGCAGCGAAGGGCGCAGCAGGCGGGCCTCCTCGGACAACGGGTTCTCGAGTGCGACCGGCGGCCCGGCGCGCAGGCCGGCGAACACCGCCGCATCCCGTTCCGACGCAAACGTGGTGGAGATCGTCTCCGTCCAGCCCAGCGCGAGCAGACGCGTGCGCACCTCCTGCTCCGGACGCGCCAGCGGATGCTCCACGACGGCCAGCGGTGCGGGGAGGGTGTTGCGAAAGCGGTTGTACCCGAACACCCGGGCCACCTCTTCGATCAGGTCGATCTCGCGCTCAAGGTCCAGCCGCCACGAAGGCAGGCGTACGGGAAGGCTCTCGTCGGCGCTCGCCGCCGAGACCGCCGCGGGATCGAACCGGCAACCCAGCGCCGTGAGGTAGCGCGCAATCAGCTCCGCGGTCAGAGCGGACTCTCCGGCGGCGTCCTCGACCGTCGCGCCGAGCAGCCGCTGCACGTTTGCGGGCGACAGGCGGATGGGCGGCCGGTTCGCCGTGCGCTCCCGAACCTCCGGCGTCGTCACGTCGATCAACTCGCCCTCCGCGTGCCCACCGGACGCCAGAATCAGCTCCGCCACAAGGTCGTTCGCCAGAGGAGCAGCGTTGAAGTCCGCACCCCGCTCAAACCGGTGAGACGCGTCCGTATGCAGTCCATGCCGCCGCGCGGAACGCCGGATGGTCGCGGGATCGAACCAGGCCGACTCCACCAGGATGTTGCGCGTCGCCGGCGTAATCATGGACTCCCACCCACCCATAACGCCGGCAAGCGAAAGTGGCTTCTTCCGGTCGGCTATCACCAGATCGTCCGCGGCAAGCGTGATCTCCGACCCGTCGAGGAGCCGCAGGCGCTCCCCCGGGCGGGCCAGCCGCACCACGATCCCACCGTCGATCGTGTCCAGGTCGAAGGCGTGCGTCGGGTGGCCCATCCCGTGCAGCACGAAGTTCGACGCATCCACCGCATTCGAGATCTGCTTCAGCCCAAGCAGCCCGAAGTACTCCGCCACCCGACCGACGGAGGGCGCAATTCGCACCTCCCGGACGACGCGCCCGGTGAAGCGCCCGCACAGCTCCTTCGCAGAATCCTCGACCGCAACCGGAAGCGCCGCGGCCGCAGCGGCCGGCACCACGTTGCCCTCCAGTGGGGCGAGCGGCAGCCCGTAGATTGTGGCGGCCTCGCGCGCGACACCATAGTGGTTCATGGCGTCCACGCGGTTGGTGGTGATGTCCATCTCGAACAGGTGCCCTGCACCTGCCCCAAGAACGTGCACGCCTTCGACGGCGATGCCGCGCAGGGTCAGGTCCGCGGCAAGTTGATGGTCGTCCACAGAGATGCCGGGGACATACGAGCGCAGCCACTTGGTCAGAATCTTCATGGTCTCTTTCGTTGCTCTGCTGGTTCGTGTAGCGTTCCGGGCACAGCGCGCCTCAGGTCCCGACGAGGGGTGAGCACGAATCCTCTCCTCACCTCGCCAAGCTGTTGATGATCCTCAGCCAAACTGCTCCAGAAACCGCACATCGCCGGAGTAGAACAGCCCTATGTCCGATACGCCGTGCAGGATCATGGCAATCCTCTCCACACCCATGCCGAAGGCGAAGCCTGACACGTCCCGGACGCCATGTTCCGCGGCGTACGCGGGCGCACGGCCCTGCGCGATCCGCTCCCTGTCGACCGCCGCAAAGACAGCAGGATCCACCATGCCGCAACCGAGCAGTTCGATCCACCCGGAGTGCTTGCACTTCCGGCAGCCTTTGCCACCGCAGAAGATGCACGAGATCTGTACGTCGGCAGAAGGCTCAGTAAAGGGGAAGAAGCTGGGGAAGAATCGCGTTCTCACTTGGGAGCCGAACAGCGCCTTCATCGCGTGGTCGAGCGTGCCCTTCAAATCCGAAAAGGTAATTCCCTGCCCGACACACAGCCCCTCCACCTGGTGAAACACGGGCGAGTGCGTCGCATCCGCCGCATCGTTGCGGTGTACCTTGCCGGGCACCACGATGCGTATCGGCGGGCTCTGCTCAATCATCGTCCGAACCTGCACGGGGGAGGTGTGGGTCCGCATCAACAGCCGGTCCCGGGCGGGTCGCGTCTGCTGCCCAGCCACCAGCAGCGTATCCTGCGTATCCCGCGCGGGGTGGTTGGGAGGGAAGTTCAGAGCCTCGAAGTTGTAGAAGTCGCTCTCTACCTGGGGCCCGAGCGCAGTCGAGTAGCCCAGGTGATGGAAGACCCGCACCACCTCATCGAGCGTCTTCCGCAGAGGGTGCGCCACTCCGGGGCTTCGTGCCGCACCGGGCAGACTGATGTCCAGTGCGGTGTGAGCGTCCGCCGATGCAGCCGCCCCGGCCTGCGCCAGCACCGCCTCAATCTTTGCCTTCAGCTGGTTGAACCGCTGCCCCAGCGCCCTCCGGGCATCCGGCGGCGCGGTCTTCAGCCAGGCGTCGGAGACCAGCTTCAGCCTGCCCTGCTTGCGACCGAGCCAGCGCAGGTGGAACTCTTCGCGGCCGCCGGCGACCCGGCCCAGGCCCGCCGCGTCGGCCTCTACCTGGGTCTCAAGCGCCGCGAAGTGCGCATCCAGAGATGCGTCATCGTAGACGGTCAGCGAGGGAATCGAATCGGCGGTGGCGGTCGTCATGCGTCTCAGGAGGGGTACCGCTTCAGACTAAACGAACTCGCTAGACCGCGGACAGCACGATCCCCACAACCGCGGCGCCCAGCAGCAGGCTCCGCTTGTCGGTAATCGCATACACCACGGGATCTTCGTGGAGATCGTCCCGCGAGGCCAGCAGCCAGAGCCGGCTCAGCCAGAGCAGAAGCACCGGAACCAGAAGCCACAGCCGGCCGTTGTGGCGATACAACTCAGCCGAGCTCAGGTTCCCGATATACAGCGCAAACACAACCACCGACGCATACCCGCTCGCCGTGCCGAAGCTGCGTAACTGCTCCAGATCCGAGAGCACATATCCCCTGCCCCGAACTCCTGCCGCGGCGGCGGCACCCGGTGGCCCGTCAGCCTCAGTCCGCAGGCGCAGGCTTTCAAGCTCGGAGAACCGCTTCACAAAAGCCAGGGACAGAAAGAAAAAGATGCTGAACGCCGCAAGCCACGGCGAGATGGGCACAGCCGTCGCGGCGGCACCTGCCAGGATCCGTATGGTATAGAGCCCCGACAGCACGATGACATCCACCAGTACCATCCGCTTGAGCCATAAGGAGTAGGCCGTGGTCGAAACCGCATACACGCCCAGCCACTCTATAAATCTCCACCGCGTCTCCGGCGCGACATGCGGCGACAGGCCTCCCAGGGCGTGCGGCACGAGCACAGCGGCAACAAACGAGAGCACCACAAACACCCCGATCGTCGCAATGCCGGCGAAGGGCGAGACATCCCCCGCGGCGAATGGGCGCCTTCGCTTTCGCGGGTGATGCCGGTCCGCCTCCAGATCGAGCAGGTCGTTCAGAATATACGTGGCCGACGCGGCCAGCCCGAAGCTCAAGAACGCCAGCAGTGCGGCGGCCATCGGGCCCGGGCTGCGTACATGGGCCAGCAGCAGCGGAAGAAAGATCAACGTGTTCTTGGCCCACTGGTGCAGCCGGACCACCTTCAACCAAGCCTTCGCAGGGTGCGCGGCATCGCGAAAGGTCCGGATGGGCTGCACCCCAGCCGCGCGCAGGCTTCTCAGCAGACCGCGGTGTGGATTGGCCACCATCGGGTGCAAGCATGCCGTAAGCAGGTGGATATCCGGCGTGGCATTGCCGATATACGAAAACCCCTGCGCAAATCTCGACTGAAAGGCGGCCAGCTTGTTTCTGCCCGTCAGATTAACCGCTCCGTCGGACGCCAACACGCCGGAAAAGATCCCCAGGTACGCGGCTACCCGTTCAGCCAGGGCCGCGTCCGCGCCGGTCGCCAGATAGATCTCGCGGCCTTGGGCGTGTTGCTCGCGCAGGTAGTCCAGCAGCTCCTGGTTGTACGGCAGCCTCGCAACATCGAGCGGGGCATGCGAGGAGATCTTCTGCTTGAAAGCGGCCTTGCCGCCCGCGAGCCACCCGGGCAGCGCCAGCAAGCAGCGTGGGCTCTGGCGCGCCAGCACGAGCACGCTGTCCACCAGCGTGTCGGATTTGACCAGCGTGCCGTCCAGGTCCACGCACAGCGGCTCGGCCGCAGCGGCGGTTCCTGCGAGGTACAGCTCACCCGCGGCGCCCGTATCCGTCGCCGCTTCGGGTTGAGTATGGTCAGCCATGCCTCCTGAGCATATCCGCTGCCACCGGGTTCGGGAAGTCCCGCCCTGGACCGATAAAGCCCCATCCAGAAACCTTCTCCGCAGCCTCACCGTCAAATCAGGTATCGTTTAAACTTGCGGGATCCCGCACCCCACAAAACCACGCCAGGGCATCACATTGAGACTCAGAAGCCTGTGGCGGCCGCAGAGCCCCAGGCTCCCGGCCAACCCCCTCAGGAGACGGTGACCTCAAGCTATGTCGTCCGCGCATCTGACCGAAGTGCCACCAGCCGCCTCGTCGCCGCAAGCAGCTCCCCCTCCGTTCCAATCCCACGGCTCCGATGCGGCCGCTGCAGGGGGCAAGCGCCCCGGCGGGGGTGGGCCTGCGCGCAAAATCGTCCTCCTGCTCGTCGTGCTCGCCGCCGTGGGCGGTGCGGTCTGGAAGATCCGGAGCAACACCGCGACGCAGACGACCACCAGCACACGCATGAACGCCGCCTCCGACCGCCCGCAGCCGGTCCTGGTGACCTCCGTGGTGCAGAAGACCATGCCGATCTACCTTACGGCGCTCGGCACCGTAACGCCGTATAACTCCGTCACCGTGAAGAGCCGCGTGGACGGCCAGCTGATGAGCGTCACCGTGCGGGAAGGCCAGGCGGTCCGCAAAGGGCAGCTCCTCGCGCAGATCGACCCCGGCACATACGAGGCGGCGCTTGCCCAGGCACAGGGGCAGCTTGTAAAGGACCAGGCGAGCGCGAAGAATGCGCAGGCTGAAGCGGCGCGCTACACCGCGCTGCTGGACGCCGGCGTCGTCTCCCGGGAGTCGCAGCAGTCCCAGGTCTCAAGCGCGGGCCAGGCCGCGGGAGCGGTGGCTGTGGATCAGGCTGCGATCCAGGCCGCCAAAGTCAACCTGGCGTACACCCGAATCACCTCGCCGATCGACGGCATCGTCGGGCTGCGTCAGGTCGATCCCGGCAACATCGTCCACGCCTCCGACTCCACGGGCCTTCTGCTGGTGACACAGCTCCAGCCAATCTCCGTGATCTTTACCCTTCCTGAAGATCAGCTGCCCGAGGTGCTCCGCCGGGTGCGGAGCGGGCAAAAGCTTGCCGTACAGGCGTACGACCGCAGCGAGACCACACGGCTGGGGGACGGCACTGTTCTGACGCTCGACAACCAGATCGATTCGACTACCGGAACCGACAAGGTGAAGGCTGTATTCCCGAACAAGGATGGCGCGCTCTTCCCCAACCAATTCGTCAACGTCCGCCTTATCCTGCAGCAGCGGCCGGACGCCCTGGTCGTGCCAGCGTCTGCGATCCAGACAGGGAGCCAGGGTAACTTCGTCTTCGTGGTGAAGCCGGGCATGCCCCCGAACTCTGCGCGGCCGGCGGGCTCAGCCGGCACAACCGGCGGGGCAAAGGGCGGGGCAACGGGCGGGGCAACGGGAAGCAAGGGCGGACCGGGAGCCGGTCACGCCTCACCGTCCGGAAGCGGGGGGGGTCGCGGCGGTGCACAGGACGCAAACAGCCCTCCGTTTTACGTCGTCTCCCAGCCCGTAACTATCGACGTCACGGAGGGCACGCAGGTGATTCTTGCCAGCGGCGTCAACCCCGGAGATCAGGTCGTCGTCGACGGCCAGGAGAGGCTTCTGCCTTTCAGCCGGGTGACTCCGAAGACGCAGGCTCAGGTTCCCGGTGGCGCCGATCGCGGCACGGGCTCGCAGCCCACGGCGCAGGGCTCCACACAAGGCGCACCCGCGGGGGACGCGTCGGGTGCATTCGGTCCAGGCGGGCCCGGACCAGGGCGGTCGGCTGACAATCCCCGCAAGCGTGGCCTTGAGACCGGCTCCGGAGTTCCGGCCGGGGCCACTCGTCCGGCACCGTCCGATACCCAGCCAACCACCCGGCGACAGCGTCCGCAGGGAGCAGGACAGCAGCCATGAACCCGTCGCGGCCGTTCATCCTGCGGCCCGTGGCGACCGCGCTGCTTATGGTCGCCATCTTGCTTGCGGGCATCGTCGCGTATCAGCAGCTGCCCGTCTCGGCCCTTCCACAGGTTGACTACCCCACCATCCAGGTCCAGACGTTTTACCCAGGCGCAAGCCCCGAGGTGATGGCCTCGTCGGTTACCAGCCCCCTCGAGCGGCAGTTTGGCCAGATCCCCGGCCTTACCCAGATGACCTCCTCGTCCTCGGGCGGCGGAAGCTCGATCACCCTGCAGTTCTCGCTGACCGAGTCCATTGACATCGCGCAGCAGGACGTTCAGGCTGCCATCAACGCCGCCACCAGCTTCCTTCCACACGACCTCCCCAACCCGCCCGTCTACAGCAAGGTCAACCCCGCGGACGCGCCCATCCTTACCGTGGCGCTGACCAGCGACTCGCTCCCGCTCTCCAAGGTGGAAGACCTCGCCGACACGATCCTCGCCCAGAAGATCTCGCAGCTCTCCGGCGTGGGTCTCGTCTCGATCGCCGGCGGCCAGAAGCCAGCCGTGCGCGTCCAGGTGAACCCAACCGCCCTGAACAGCTACGGCCTCTCGCTCGAAGACATCCGCACGGCGCTTGGCACCGCAAACGTCGACCAGGCGAAGGGCAATCTGAACGGTCTGCGGCAGTCCTACACCATCGGAGCCAACGACCAGCTGCTCTCAAGCGCGGACTACAGCCGCGTCATCGTTGCCTATCGCAACGGAAATGCCGTGCGCCTGGCCGATGTCGCCGATGCGGTCGACAGCGCCGAGAATCTCTTCCAGGCGGCCTGGATGGGTACGCCGGCCTCCCCCGCCGCAAGCACCGCGGGCGGTCCAGGCACCGCGCTGCAGCTGAAACCCGCTGTCATCGTCAACATCCAACGCCAGCCAGGAGCGAACATCATCGGCGTCGTCGATGAGGTGCAAAAGCTGCTGCCGCGCCTCCACGAAAGCCTTCCCGCAAGCGTCGACCTGGAAGTCCTCACCGACCGCACCAACACCATTCGCGCCTCCGTGAAGGACGTGCAGTTCGAGCTGGTCCTCACCATCGCCCTCGTGGTCATGGTCATCTTTCTGTTCCTGCGCACCGTTGCCGCCACGGTGATCCCCGCCGTGGCCGTCCCGCTGTCCATCGTGGGCACCTTCGGCGTGATGTACCTGCTCGGCTACTCGCTCAACAATCTGTCGCTGATGGCGCTCACCATCTCGACCGGCTTCGTGGTCGACGATGCCATCGTCATGATCGAGAACATCTCGCGCTACATCGAGGAAGGTGATACCCCGCTGGACGCTGCCCTGAAGGGCGCCGACCAGATCGGCTTCACCATCGTCTCGCTCACGGTCTCTCTGATCGCCGTGCTCATCCCCCTGCTCTTCATGGGCGACATCGTGGGACGCCTCTTCCGGGAGTTCGCTGTAACGCTCGCGGTTACCATCCTCGTCTCCGCCGTGGTCTCGCTCACCCTTACGCCCATGATGTCGGCCAAGTTGCTCAAGCACAAACCCGTGTCGGAGCAGGGAGCCTTCTACCACAAGAGTGAAGCCTTCTTCGAGTACGTCATCGCACGCTACGGCCGGGGAGTGAAGTGGGTTCTTGCGCACCAGACCCTGACCCTGCTGGTCACCCTGGCCACCTTTGTCCTCACCACATACCTCTACATCATTGTTCCGAAGGGCTTCTTCCCCATCCAGGACACGGGGGTCATCCTCGCGATCACCGAGGCCCCCCAGAGCATCTCCTTTTCCGCCATGAGCGAACGCCAGCAGGCACTGGCAAGGGTGGTCCTCGAGGATCCCGACGTCGAAAGCATCTCCTCGTTCATCGGCATCGACGCGACCAACACCACGCTCAACAGCGGCCGCATCCAGATCAACCTTCGGGATCGCGAACAGCGCACGAACTCCGCCACTGCCATCATTCAGCGCCTGCAACCTCGCCTCGCGCAGATCGAAGGCATTCAGGCCTACCTGCAGCCCCTGCAGGACCTCACCGTCGAAGACCGTGTCTCTCGAACTCAGTATCAATACACCCTCGAGGATGCGAATGCGGATGAGCTCGCCGTGTGGACCGACCGTGTGGTCGCGAAGTTCAAGACGCTCCCTGTGCTGACCGACGTCGCTACGGACGAGCAGATCAACGGCCTGCAGGCCAGACTCGTCATCGACCGCGACACCGCCTCGCGCCTCGGCATCACGCCGCAGAATATCGACGACACGCTGGACGATGCCTTCGCCCAGCGCCAGGTCTCGACGATGTTTACTCAGCTGAACCAGTATCACGTGATCCTGGAGGTCGCACCCAGCTTCCAGAGGACCCCGTCCTCGTTGGACTCGATCTACGTCCGCAGCTCCAACAACACCCAGGTCCCCCTCTCGACGTTCACCCACTTCGAGCCCCGCCAGAGCTCGCTCGCCATCAACCACCAGGGCCAGTTCCCCGACGTCACCATCTCGTTCAATCTTGCGCCCGGCAAATCGATCGGAGATGCGGTCACAGCCATCAACTCCGCGGTCGACAACGATCTCAAACCGCCCACGAGCATCAACGCGCAGTTCCAGGGCACAGCCCGCGCGTTCGAGGCGTCGCTCGCAAACGAACCGATCCTGATCCTCGCCGCACTCATCGTCGTCTACATCGTCCTCGGCGTGCTGTACGAAAGCTACATCCACCCGATTACGATCCTCTCCACGCTGCCCTCTGCGGGCGTAGGCGCGATCCTCGCGCTGATGCTCTTCCACATCGACCTGTCGGTCGTCGCGCTGATCGGCATTATCCTGCTGATCGGCATCGTGAAGAAGAACGCCATCATGATGATCGACTTCGCACTGGAGGCCGAGCGCGACCACGGCATGAGTCCCGAAGAGTCGATCTACCAGGCCTGCCTGCTGCGCTTCCGCCCCATCATGATGACCACCATGGCCGCGCTGCTCGGCGGCGTGCCTCTCGCCCTCGGCACGGGAACCGGCTCCGAACTCCGCCGTCCGCTCGGCATCGCGATCGTCGGCGGCCTGATTGTCTCGCAGGTCCTCACCCTGTTCACCACCCCGGTCGTCTATCTTTTCTTCGACAGGATCGGCCGCAAGTACTTCCACACCGACCGCGCCGACGCCGAGTTCCGCCAGCCAGAAC
>JALYIA010000196.1 GCA_030776065.1 Acidobacteriota bacterium | reverse complement strand
AATGGTGGACGCGGTAGGGATCGAACCTACGACCAGTCGATTAAGAGTCGAATGCTCTACCAACTGAGCTACGCGTCCATGTTTGGTGTGCGTCCTCGCGGGGCGAGGGGACAGACCGGGTGCCCGTTCCGCCTGAAGCTCAAGGCGACGACGCGCTTCCACTCTGAAGAAGATATCACAGATCGCCTTGGGTTTCCTGGCAGCCGTTGAGCTCGACCGGTGTCAGCCGACAAAATCCACATGCGCCTCATGCGGGATCAGGCCTCGCTCGTATCCCATGTGGAGGATCTTGCGGATAGCTTCACGCCCGTCGTCGCCGTAGTTCAGCGTGCGTTCGTTGACGTACATGCCGACGAAGCGATTGGCGAGCGAGGGATCGAGGTCGCGGGCAAACTGCATGGCGTACGAGAGTGCCTCGTCGCGATGGGTGAGCGCATGCTGGATGGAATCCCGGAGCGCGTCGGTGGTCGTCTTCATCACCTCTGCGCCGAGGGAGCGGCGGATCGCGTTGCCGCCGAGTGGAAGGGGGAGCCCCGTCTGCTCGCGCCACCACAGGCCGAGGTCGATGATCTTGGTAAGGCCGTCCTTCGCGTACGTGAGCTGACCTTCATGAATGATCAGGCCAGCTTCGTATTCCCCTGCAACGACGGCCGGAATGATCTTGTCAAAGGGCACGGTAACCGTCTCCACCTCGGGGGCGAACAGCTTCAGGGTAAGGTAGGCCGTCGTCAGGGTTCCGGGAACGGCGATGCGGACCTTCTTGATATCGGCAGCCGAGAGGCGACGGGGGGCCACGACCATGGGGCCATATCCCTCGCCCACCGATCCGCCGCAGGCCATCAGGGAGTAGTTCTCCTGGAGGTAGGGGTAGGCGTGGAAGGAGATGGCGGTGACGTCGTAAAAGGCTTCGTGGATCGCACGGTGGTTCAGCGTCTCGATGTCTGTGAGGGTGTGGCTGAACTTGTATCCGGGAACCCGGACCTTGTTGGTGGCCAGGCCATAAAACATGAAGGCGTCGTCCGAGTCAGGCGAGTGGGCGATGCTGATCTCGTGGAGTGCGGCTGCGGTGCTGGACATGGTGGGGGAACTTTCTGGGGAACACGGTGGTTCAGGTTATGCTTTCGGGGCGCGAGCCGCTCAAGGCAGTTACGATGCAGCCCATGCTCAGGTACGGCGGGACTGCAGGATTGTGGTGTAGATGCCGGATGCAGCGGCTATCTTCGCTGCCTCCCCGGGAAGAAACGGCGCTACACCGAGCCAGAACGCCGCCGCGGCTCCAAGATGATCGACGTACGCCAGCCAGCCGGCTCCGATGGCAAACAGCAGCAGCGTGGCGGCCACGCTGCCGCAGAGGGCGGCGAGAAACGCAGCCCTTCCGAACAGGCGCATGCGCGCGATCGATCCGGCGACGGCTGCGATCAGCGGGTACGACAGCAGAAATCCTCCGGTTGGGCCCAGAAGCTGCGCCACCCCTCCGAGGCCATGCGGGCTGAAGACCGGCAGGCCGCATGCGCCCTCCGCGAGATAGACCACCATCGCCAGAGAACCGGCTGCGGGACCAAGCGCGAGGCCGACTAGAATCACCGCGAAGTTCACCAACGAGAGCGGCACCGGCGTAAACCACAGCGGAACGGAGAGGTGAGCGCAGACGGCGACAAAGGCGCTGGCGGCCACAACGATCACAGCGCGTGCGGACCGTGTCCGCATCAGGCTCTTATCGATGCCGGGGGCATAGGGAACGGGTACGGTGAATTGCATCGTGCAGATCCTTTCCGGACGTGTGCCGCGACATTCTGCGAACGCGTCCGACGTTCAGGCCAGGGGGAGATCGCCGGACACGCTCACGGCAGAAGACGTCTGCTGACAGGATAGCAAGCTGCGGGCCCGGCGTGTGCATCGCGTCGTCCACCGGATGTTGATGGAGCGCACCGGACGTATCTTCTTTGGTTCTCCCGGGGAGAACTCGACGAGTTGCGCGTTGACTGCCGCGGGCTGCCCGACCTTTACTGAAGGCATGGCGCGTCCCCCCGTTCCCTCCGATCTCCGCACGGTACAGGGCGGCGTCTACGCCTTCCTCTCGGCGCTGAGCGCGAACCGGCGCAAGGTTGCGACGGTGGGCGCCGCGGTGCTGGCGGTGAGTGTGGCGTACCACGTCGCGTTTGGACCGAACGGCGTGACGGTCTACCTTCAAAAGCGGCATGAGACGCTGGCGCTCGAGACAGAGGTGAAGCGGCTGCAGCAGGAGAATGATGGTTTGAAAGGCCATGTCTCCCGCCTGCAGAGCGATCCGGGAGCGATCGAGCATGAGGCCCGCGAGCAGCTCCACTACGCGCGTCCCGGCGAGGTGATCTACCGGCTGGAAAGCCATCCTCCGGCGGTGGCCGGGGCGGCGGGGCAGGCTGCCGCCAACGCGACGAAGTGACTTGTCTCGACCCGGTTGGCGGACTTCAATTCCGCAGCCTACTCCCGCAGCGCAATCTTGCAGCGCACGCAGGGCAGGATAGTGTGCCGTGGCGCCGGCTGGGTAGCAGATGCTCGCTGCCGGGGTTCAGTAGCGGACGCGGGGGTTAGAACTCTGGGTAGAGGAGTTCGGTGAAGCGGGGGTCGTCGGACATGTCCTGGAAGTCGGAGTCGGAACGTGCCTGGATGCGGTTTCGCGGGTTGAGCCGGATTGCTTCGGTGAGGTGTTCGAGGCAGTGTTGCGCGTCGCCGGTCATGCTGGCGAGCACAGCGAGGCCGTAGAAGGCGTAGTCGGCGAGTTGGTTCTGGCCGATGATGTTCTGGAGCTGGGCGCGAGCGTCTTCGTAGTTTCCTTCATTCAGCAGGGAGATGGCGTAGTCGTAGCGCTCTTCGTCGGAGGCGAAGTCCGCCTTGGATTTCGTGACCTGCTGGAGGCACGCCGCGATGTACATCCGGACGCGTTCGGCGAACTCGGGCTGGGTGGAGGAGAGCATGGCGTTGAATGCGTCATGCGCCTTCTGGTACTTGCCTTCCTGCATGAGGCGCAGCGCGGACTCGTAGAGGCTGAGAGTCTGGGCGCGCGCTCCGTCTACGGGCGGAGCGGCGATTCCGGCGAGGGTGCGGGGACGTTTGGCCGTGGGCTGCGTGGAGGTCTTCATGGAGTTCTCGTCGTTCGTGGTGAGCGAATCAGGTTGGGGAGACGGAGTCAGCAGAATGGAGTTCGTCCTCGTTCAGCGGTGCGGTTGGGATGGAGGCGAAGAAGCTGGATCCTCCGTCTAGCCTGTGTATTTCATCGGCTGCGTATGTTCCGGATTTATACCGAGAGTCACGGCGGAGGTCAACCTGTGCGGCGGGTGTAGACGGCGGGGTTGAGTTCGGGATCGTTGTACATCTTCATCTGGCGGTACAGCTTGAAGCGGCGGCGGCCGGCGTGCACCTCGGCCCAGAGAGCGTCTAGACAGGCAGCGAGGTCGGCGCGTTGTTCGGTGAGGAGAGCGAGGCGGTCACGGTTCTTTTCGCGGTGGGATTCGGTTGCGGAGGTGCGGTGGGCCTCTTCCGCGGTGTGGTAGGCCTTGAGTTCGAGGATGGAGAGGCGGTCGAGGATGAGGCCGGGGGACTCGGAGTGGAGGGGGGCGTGGGGGTTCTGGTCGCCGGCGGCGGCGAGCAGCATGCGGTCGAGGGACTCCATGAGATCGTTGCGGCGCTGGTTGAGGGCATCGATGGAGTGCTTGACGGCAGCGATGATGGTATCGGTTGCGAGGGGGTCGCGGGCCTTGTCCTCTTCGTGCCAGAGATCGAAGTTGGCGCGATGCTGGGCGAGGGCGACCTGGAGGAAGATCTCGGGTGTGGCGGGGGTGGGGTTGGGGTCTCCGGGGAGGGGTGCGGTGGGTCCGGCCGGGGCTTCGGGCTGGGCGGTTGCCTCGGTGGGGGAATGGGAG
>JALYIA010000195.1 GCA_030776065.1 Acidobacteriota bacterium | reverse complement strand
GCCCCCTTACCCTGCAACACCGTCCCGCGAGGCCGCCGGCAACTCATCCGATACCGACGCCACCACGCACGACCCAGGCGCGGCACCGGCGCCCTACTCCGCGCCCGCCGCCTCCTCTGAGATGCACCGCTCCGCAACCGGCCTGCCGCACGGCCGAACCGCCCGGGGAGCCTACTTCCAGGTCTCCTCCGGCGTGATGGCCTCGCACCTGGTGCGCTCCCCGGACCCCGCGTACCCCATGCTCGCGCGACTCGCCCACGTACAGGGACAGGTCATCCTGCAGGCCGTCATCTCCACAGACGGCGAGGTCGTCGCCGCGCACGTCCTGAGCGGACATCGCCTGCTGCGCGGCGCAGCCTCCTCCGCCGTCAGAAAGTGGCGCTATCGGCCGTTCCTTGTGGACGGCCGCCCCGTCAACGTCGCCACCATCGTTACCGTCGACTTCCACAACAACCGCTAGCCCCGCCCGGCCCGGCTGCTAGACTGGACTGGCAGGCGGCTGGATGATCGCTGCCTCCCGCGGGCTCGCCCGTCGGGAGGGGGAGGAAAGTCCGGACTCCGCAGGGCAGTGTGCCGGATAACGTCCGGGATCTGTGCCGCAAGGCACAGAGACGGCCAGTGCAACAGAAAACAAACCGCCTTCGCAGGATGGCCGGCGCAAGCCAGCCATGCACGCCCGCAAAGGTAAGGGTGAAATGGTGCGGTAAGAGCGCACCGGGCCCCCAGTAATGGAGGTCGCATGGTAAACCCCACACGGAGCAAGACCAAATAGGCAGGGATCGAGTCCGCCCTCTCCAGCGGACGCGAGCGTATCGGCCCGATGCGCCCAGGCGGAGAGACCACGCGAGAGCGCAAGCTCAAAGCGAGGAGCCGAAACCTGCGGGTAGGTTGCTGGAGCGTCGCGGCGACGCGGCGCCTAGAGGAATGATCGTCTAAAACAGAATCCGGCTTACGGGCCGCCTGCATTTTTCATCAGTGACACACATCGTCGAAGTCTGAACTTTAGCGCTTTCGAAGAGTATTGGTCTTCCCGTTCGAAGCTTTTACCAGGTCCAGAGTGTCTTCGGCGTGGAACGCTGTTACCAGACTCAATTCGTGATGACGTGTGCCGCGAAGAGAGCGCACACAATGGCGATCAAGTCCTCCGGCACCGCGATCTTCCAGTCCGCGCAGTCGAAGCTGGAGACCAGGTGGCGCCGCAGCATAAAGCCCACAAAGGCGCCGATCGCCGCGCCCACCACGCCCAGCACTACGCCCTCCAGCCCCGGCCCCTCGAGCGAGATCGCCGAGATCGCCCCCACCAGCCCGCCGAACACCAGCCGCGCTGCCAGCGGGAACGCGGAGACACGGCTTGGTGTCTGCGGCAGCTTGTCGGCGATCAGCTCCCCGGCCGCCAGCACCGTGAACACGACCGCCGTCACCAGCTTGCCCACCCAGAACGCCCACGTGCCCTCGACAGGCAGAGCACGCAGCCAGGAATACCAGCAGAGAACCGCCATCGGAGTCATCGTACGAAGCCCGGTCGCGAACCCCAGCAGCGGGATAGCCAGCATCCACGAGACCATCTCAGTCGCCATCAGCCACAATCCTTCTTCAGCAGGGATGCCGTATCGTCGGCCAGATTCTATTCGCTGTGATGCTGATTTGGCCCCGGGGCACAACCCCGCGTACATTCTCCCGCCGCTTCAGGCCCGCAGCCAGGGGTAGAGCGGGAACTGCTCCGCCATCTCGAGCACCGAGCCGCGCACCTGCTTCAGTTTTGCCGCGTCCGAACGCTGTTCAAGCGCGCACACGATCCACGCCGCCACCGCCCGCATCTCCGGCTCCTTCATGCCGCGCGTCGTCAGCGCAGGCGTCCCGATCCGGATGCCGCTCGGCTTCATCGGAGGGTTGGTGTCGTACGGAATCGCGTTCTTGTTCACCGTGATACCCGCCTCCCCCAGCGCGTGCTCGGCCTCCGAGCCCAGCATGCCCTTCTGAAACACGTCGATCAGCACCACATGCGTGTCCGTCCCGCCGGAGATGATGCGGAACCCCGCCCCGGCAAGCTCCTCCGCCAGAACCTTGGCATTGGCCACGACCTGCGCGGCATACGTCTTGAACTCGGGCTCGAGCGCCTCGCGGAACGCCACCGCCTTCGCTGCGACTACATGCATCAGCGGACCGCCCTGCTGGCCCGGAAAGACGCTGCGGTCAATCCCCGCCGCGAACTCCTGCCCGCACAAAATCATCCCCGAGCGCGGCCCGCGCAGCGTCTTGTGCGTCGTCGTCGTCACCACATGCGCGTGCGGTACCGGCGAAGGATGCACCCCGCCCGCCACCAGGCCCGCGAAGTGCGCCATGTCGATCAGCAGATACGCACCTACCTTGTCCGCGATCGCCCGCATTCTCCCAAAGTCGAACTGCCGCGGATACGCGCTGCCGCCGCCCACGATCACCTTCGGACGCTCCCGTACCGCGGTCGCCTCAAGCTCGTCGTAGTCCACCGTCTCCGTGTCTTTGCGAACCTGGTAGCCCACAATCCGATACAGCTTGCCCGAAAAGTTCAGCTTGTGACCGTGCGTCAGATGCCCGCCGTGCGCCAGGTCCAGCCCCAGGACCGTCTCGCCCGGCTGCAGCAGTGTCATGTACGCCGCCGCATTCGCCTGCGAGCCCGAGTGCGGCTGCACATTCGCATGTTCCGCCCCGAACAGCTGCTTCGCGCGGTCCCGTGCAATGTTCTCCACCACATCCGCGTACTCGCAGCCGCCGTAGTAGCGCTTTCCCGGATATCCCTCGGCATACTTGTTCGTGAACACCGTACCCGCAGCCTCAAGCACGGCGCGCGACACGAAGTTCTCCGACGCAATCATCTCCAACCCCTCGTGCTGGCGGGTAATCTCGTTCTGAATCTGCTCCGCAATCTGTGGGTCGGCGGAGCCAAGCGAAGCACTCAAATCAATCGGCATGCCTCCATCTTATGTCAGCGCCCCCACCTGCCTGCCCACGCGCCACAGCACGTTCGCCGCGACTCCAAGTCCCACCCCTCCACACCTGGCGCCCCGACCCCCCCAGCCGCAAGCCGTATCCGCCCTCAACGGGCGCGCCGCTCGGCCGCCAGCCTCCGGTACGCCCTGTACACAAACGACCCCAGATACCACCCGTCCAGGAACTTATACGGCGTCTCCCCGGTCGTATAGTGCCCGCAAGGCAGCACGCGCTGCTCGTAGTCCACGCCCAGCCGGTCGAAATTCCGCAGCACATCCACCGAAAACTCGTTCAAAAACGTCAGGTCCCACGTGGCATGCACCACCAGCACCTGCTTGGGATGCCGCGCAAACCGGTCCATGTACGCCATCGGGCTGATCGCCAGAAACAGCTCCCGAACCACGTCCTGAGTCAGCCCGGCCTCCTCGAACGCCGCCCGGATGTGCCGTGTGCTCTGCCCCGTCCACACCACGTCCCCAAACCACGTCGACGCATGGTTGAACGCGCACACCCGCAGCCGCGCGTCATGCGCCGCCGCGATAAACGAGTAGCACGAGCCCAGGCTCGTCCCCAGCACCCCGAATTGCGTATACCCCTGGGTCTCCAGCCAGTCCATGCAGCTGCGGATATCCACCACCGCCTGCCGGCACGACGCGATCGTCCGCCCGATGTTCGAGCTCACCGCATAGTCCGAGCGCTCCAGCTCCGCCGGCCGCCGGATGTCGTGGTACGGCTTGGAAAGCCGCAGCGCCGACACCCCGAACCGGTTGAAGATCTCGCACAACGCGTTGTGGCTGAACGCATCCGCATTCCACTGCGGCATCACGATAATCGCCTGCTTCGGCCGGCCTGCCTTGCCCTTCGCCGGATACCACCGCGCATTCACCTGGTCGTTCTCGGGGAACCGCGTCCGCACCGGCGACGTGAACCGCAGGAACTCCGCCTTCTCGAGCTCACCCGTCCGCGCCAGCCGCTTCATCTCCGCATCCTGCGCCAGAGTCTCCGGCCGCACATTCGTCGGAAACAGCTCCGGATACCGCAGCTCCAGGCGGAAGTCCGCAGGCGTCCGGTACGCGAAGAACTCCTCCGACCGCGCCGCAATCTCGCGATTCAGAGCAGCCATTCGCCCCGCGGCATCCACCCCACCCGCACCCGCCTCCGACCCGGCGAAGTCCTCCAACCAGTCGAACCCCCACTCCACCGGGCGCACAATCCGGTTCGTGTCCCGGGTCGTGAGCTTCGTCTCCCAGTCGATCATCCACTCGGCATACCAACGGGAGAGCACACCCGAAGTGTACCAATCCCCCCTCCGCCGCCCTATCCGACCCGCCTCGCCCTCCCCCCGCACCTAAAACTCTGCAATCACCAGGCACACCCTGCCCACCAGGTAGTCCGCCGGGCTCTCATGCGAGCCCAGCCCCAGCAGCTGCACAGGAAACAGCATCGAAAGCGGCCGCAGAATCAGCGTGCCGTCATCGAACTCCACAAACCGCAGCACCAGCGAAGCCCCGCTCCGCACCGCATACACCGTCTTCTGGTGCGCCCGGTACGGCGCCAGCGAGTTGTAATGACGGTCCAGCACCACAATCGAACCCGGCGCGATCATTGGCTCCATCGCCGCCGACTGCTGCGCATCCGCCCGGATCGCCACAAACCGGTGCCACTCCACCCGCCGCGGAGAGGCACGCGGACGGTTGTCGTCCAGCCGGGACACAGCCACCGGAACCCGCTCGATCACCGCCTCACCCCGAACCCGGGGCTCGTCCATCGCCGTGCTCGCAGAGACCACCGGAATCGCCTCCGCGTGCTCCTCGATCGCCGGTGGACCGTTCGCATGCAGCTCCAGCGGCAGAATCTGCTCCACCGAAAGGTTCTGAGCCGCAAGCACACGGTCAAGCCCCTCCAGCGACAACGAACGCCGCCGATTCAGGAAATTCGATATGTGCGCCTGGCGAAAGCCCGCCTGACGAGCCAGGCCCGTACCCGTCAGACTGCCTCGCTCGATGCGCCGAACCAGTTCCTGCCGGAGCAGCTCGTGAAGATCTTGGAAGTTCATCTTGGAGCATTGTCCCGGATGTTGCCATATCTTTCGGCAACACGAAAATAAGGCGAATATTGCAGCTCCGCTCGGGAATATTGCACCTTTCACTACCAAACCAGATCGTGAGCGCTCTGGCTACAACATTCGTGGGTGTACCTGTTGACACTGCATATCCCGCCAGCTATAACTACGAAACTCTCTGTTCCACCACGGCGCTGCCAAAGAACAAAAAAACCGCGCGAGAGCAGAGAGAGAAGCATCGGGTGGATTTATCGGCACTTCCCTGGGTACCTACAGAACGGACAACCACAAACAGGCTTAGACGCCTGTCTCAGAGGGGCCGACAGAGCTCCCGGGACCAGTCGCCTCCCAGCCTCATAGCAACCTGAGCGAGCCCTTCCGACCGCAGAAAAATGACCGAGGCCGCCAGGGGATCCCATTCTCTGGAGATGAACTGACCATGATGTACTTGCGCTTGGAACTTAAGGTATGCGAAGCCTGCGGAACTCTTTGGCTCCGCAGCAAATCGGACCCCGTCTACTGCACGCCGTGCTCGTTGCGGCTCGTCAACTTCCCCGAACGCCGCAAGCACGCAGGCGGAAGGCCGCGCCGCATACGCAACGCAGCCCACTCCGCCACACACACCACCAACGGAGGTGCGCGATGAGCGCCGCCTTCGTCCTCCCCAACGTCTGGGCACACCAGGCGCCGGAGTTCCTCCCGGCGCCTCCCCCCGCCCCCGAACCCCCACCCCAGCTCGCGCCCGTCCCGCCGGAGATCGCCTTCTACCGCAAGTACACAGAAGGCCTGCTCCGCCGCTACCTCCGCTGCTCCATGGAGGCGGGCAAGGTGCCCTCCCTCCTCGGAAAGGAGATGTTTCGCGGTCACGTCTCCAGCTACCGCATGGAAGGCTTCGACGACATCATCATCTTCATCTGTGATGTCGAGCGTTGCATCCACCAGCTCGATGAAGACCAGCAGCAGCTCATCGCACGCATCGCCCTCCAGCAATACACCGTCCTAGAAACCGCCGACCTGCTCGGCCTCAGACCGAAAAGCGTGGTCCGCAGGTACAGGCAGTCCATCGATCGGCTCACCCGCATCTTCCTGGCTGTGGAAATGCTCCACCCCCAAAACCTTGTCAAGGGGTAAAAATGACCCATTTGCCCTCAACCACCACAAAACAAAGGTTTTCTTTCTTGAAAATAGTTGGCCGTTTAGTTTCACTCCAGGTGATATTCTGGGAATGTAAGTAAAAAGAAGCGGGAGGAACGCCAGACACGGCGATCCTCCCGTTTTACCTTTAAACCCCCTTGAGCCAATCAGCGGACCAGCCGTCACCTGAAGCGCGGAGCAACTCTCCGTGCCCGGGCCGGCGCCCCTGCGCGCAGAGTCATCTGCCCGCCGCACCCCGCCTGCGCTCAACCTAACCCGTCTGCACATACACCCAAGGAGGTGGCATGGGGTACGCTCAGGAGCTTCATCGGCACAGCGCGCCAAATTCAAGAGCCCGGCTCGCGGGACAGCTTCCGGGACAACCCTCCCGTTCGGCCCGTGACCTCGAACTCCGCGCCATGGCCGTCGAGTTCCCCGCCGTCCACGGACATCCAAACCGCCTGCCCTTCGAAGGCGTCCTCACCCTCGTCGACGTACCCAGCGACAAGGCGCCCAGCGGAGCAAAGGGCCACCGCGTCGTCCTCACCCACGCCGCGGCAGAGGCCGCTCTGCCCAGCCTCCTCGGCATGGCAGTCGACTACAAGCAGGGTTGGGACGGCCACGACGCGCGCCAGAAGTGCGGCATCATCACCTCCGCCGAGCTCGACGGCAGGCACCTCCGCGTCGCCGGATTCGTCTTCTCCAAAGACTTCCCGGAGATCGAACAGCGCCTCGCAACGCCCGGCTCCATGGGCATGAGCTACGAGCTCGCCGATGCCCACGTCGCCGACATGCGCGCGCCCATCTGGACGCTCACACGCGCAACCTTCACCGGAGCAGCAATCCTGCTGCGCGACAAGGCAGCCTACAGCGGCACCAGCTTCCGCGTCCGAAGGCCAGCGGCAAACCAGCCCACCATGGCCCAGCGGCGCGCCGCAAGCTTCTGCTGACACGGGCATCTCGCGCAAACCGCGGAGCAAACCCTCCGCGCACACCGCCATCGGGAAACGCAACTCCAAAACCCGGCGCGCACGCGAGACACACACACACCCACGCACCTTCAACCAGAAAGGACTTCATGACCTTTATCGGTGTCCTTGAATCGATCGGCAGAGGCTTCGCCAAAGGGCTGCATTGGGCAGTCACCTATGCCGTGCCCGCGGAAAAACTCGCCGGCATCCTGTTCCCCTCCATCGCACCGGAGACCACCGTCCTCGCCGACGCCACCAACCTGCTCCAGGCAGCCGTCCTGCAGGTCGAGCAGAAGTTCACCGCCGCCGGCGTTCAGAACGGTACGGGCGCGCAAAAGCTCGCAGAGGTCACCCTGCTCGCCGGCCCCGCCGTAACCCAGCTGCTCAAGCAGGCCGGCGTCACCGCGGACTCCGCCTATATCCAGAGCCTGGTCTCCGCCGTCGTCGCGGTCCTCAACGTCCAGGCCATGCCCGCGGCAGCCGCTACCGCCGCAAGCTAAGCGGACAAAGCACCAACGATCCTGCAGCCAACGGACCACCCACAGCACCACAAGGAGAGATCCATGGAGATGGAGTTCGCAAACCAGCTCGCCGCCACCATCGAGCGCCTGGCCGCCGCATCGGGCCTGCTCGAACAGGCCGTCGAGCGCTTCCACACCCAGCTCGCAAACGGCCTCGCAGCCAGCCACTCTGACTTCGCCGCAAGCGCCGAAGCCGCCGTGCAGTCCACCATCGAGCGCATCGTCGCCACAGTCGACGCCACGCGCGACAGCGAACTCGCCGCCAAACTCGACGCCGCCGAACAGCGCATCGCGGAGCTCGAGGCCCGCGCCGCCTCACCCGCAGCCGCCACCGGCCGCAAAACCCTCCCCGCCATCGCGCACAACCTCTTCTCCAAGCACGGCATGAGCGCGGACTCCATCCAGGCCGGCGCACTCGACGCCGCACTCGTGCACCTCTCGCTCGAGCAGCGCATCGCCGTCAAGGCGGAGCTCATGCGCGCAGGAATGCTCGGCTAACCGCACAGAGCGCACACCATTCCGCTGCCGTCCTTCCGCAGCGCAACGTTGTTCCACACAAAGGGCGCGGCCAAACGGTCGCGCCCTTCGCTTTTCCAACCAAAAAGGGGCATACAGATGAACGCAAAGTTTACGGACATTCACGCGGCAGCAGACTTCCTCGGGCCCGGCGCGATTGAGGTCCCCATGTACCAGAGCGAGATCACCGATCTCGTCCGCCGCCGCGGTGTCTTCGGCCAGCGCATCAAGCAGGTGCCGGCCACAGGCCACCCGTCCCGCTTCTTCGAGGAGACCGCAATCCCCTCGCCCGCAGCCTCCGCGGGATTCGTCGACCCGCGCAACCTCGTCGCGCCCCTCGTCTCCCCTACCCGCGTCGAGCGCAGCGTCCCACTCAAGGCGCTCGTCGCGCAGATCAACTACAACCTGTTCGACATCGAGCTCGGCAAGCAGCAGTCGCAGTTCGCCTACCTCCAGGCAAAGGACCTCACCGACACCGTAGACGGCGTCCTCCGCACGCATGACATCGCGCTCTGGAACGGCACCGACACCAGCCTCAGCTCCCCCACCACCGCGCAGTACTTCGGCGCGGCAAGCCAGATCGCAGCGGGCGGAAACTCCGTCACCATCGGAACCTCGCAGAGCATCGTCGATGGCCTCAAGTCCACCATCGCCCAGATGCTGTCGAACTCCTCCTTCGGCGTCCGCCCCACCGCAATCTACGCCAACCCCGTCCTGCTCGACCTCATCGACCGTGAGATGAAGTCAGAGTTCAACGTCGTCCTCGGCTCCAAGGAGATCACCTCCGGCTTCACCGTCAAGATGCTCTCCACCCAGGCCGGCGATCTGCCGCTCATCCCAGAGTGGACCCTGCCCTACACCGGTACCCCCGGCTCCGGCTCCGCCGTCCTGCCCGCCTACATCGTCACCGAGGACCTCATCGAGTACCACTGGCTCTCCGACCCCAACCCGCGCATCTTCCAGCTCGGCGTCCCCGGTTCGCTGGCCTCCCAGCACGTGGTCGTCAAGTTCGGCGGCGTCGTCGTCAAGGGCGCCAACTACGCCCACTACCAGGTGCTGGTCGACCGCTAAACCTCCAGCGGTTGCACAGCCCGTCGTGCCCCATCCCAGCCCAAACGCTCCGGTGGGTCCCGCTAGAAACAACTCGGTTGCCCCATTCATGCGCAGCCTCATCGCGCATGAATGGGGCAGCACACCACCCCCGGCTCGGCAGCAACCCGGCCGGCACACATCGTCCCGCACGTTCAGCCCTGGAGGAAACATGCCCTACCTCTCTGCCGCAGAGTACGTCCTCTACGGACTCCCCGCGGACACCACCGACGACTGGATCGCTTTGGCCTCGGCGCTCATCGACGCGCACTGCCGCCGCCCCAGCCTCTTCCTCACCCAGTACGTCGAACGCCTGCGCCTTACGCCCGGCACCCAGTCCGTGCGCCTCAGCCATCTCCCGCTCGCGCCGCTCGGCACAACCGCCTCCCCGCTGGTCTCCGCCCGCGTCCGCTACGGCCAGGCCCGCCGCGGAGAGCTCCAGGACCCCATGCTCGCCCAGGTCGCCTTGGCCTTCAGCCTGCCCGGAAGCTGGAGCACCTTCGACCTCAACCTCCTCGATCTCGACTCTGTTACCGGAACCGTTACATTTCCGCTCAACATCCTCGGCCTCAACTACAACGAGGTGGAGATCACCTACACCGCAGGCTTCGCCGACGCACCCGCCGCCATCAAGATCGCCTGCGCCCAGCTCGTCCGCAACGCACAGGCCACCCCCGCGATGAACGTCAAGAGCAGCCGCATGGACACCCTCCAGATGCAGTACTTCTCCGGCTCGCTCGTCGATGCCACCGTCGCCACGCTGCTTCGCTCCTACGTCGCGCAGAGAGTCGGGTGACCCCATGAGCCAGACCTCCGCAACCTCCCAGCCCGCACTGCTCGCCGCCAGCGGAGCCGCCGCCCGCGCAGCCGACGTCCTGCTCCGCGCCGTCGGCGGACGCAGCGTGCTGCTTCGCATCCCCGCACCCGCGGTCGCGGCAGACCCCGCCGAGCAGCTTGGCCTCGCCACACCGCAGTTCCAGGACCTCCCGCTCGCGCCCGTCGTCTTCCGCAAGGCACGCGCCTCCGCCCCGCCCGGTAAACCGCCGCGGTCGGAGATGCTCGTCTCCGCATCCATCGTCACCCGCCTCGCCGGCTCGCAGAGCTTCGCCTCCGCAAGCGCCCTGTTCGCCTCGGCCTTGGGCGTCCTCGTCGACGACGTCCTCTTCGAGATCCTCGCCTCCACCGAGGAGCAGGTCTTCGGACAGCCCTACGTCTTCCGCCTCGTCCTGCGTGTTCCGCAAGCCGACATCGTCTAGCACCCGCACACCGCCCGCACGGCCCACCCGCCGCTGCGCACCCGTCTCCCACGCGCCCCAAACCCGAGGAGCCCCATGCAGAATGCAAAAGACACGTTTTACCGGACGCTGCAGAGCCGCCTCGCAGCTCTGAACCCGGCGCGCACCCTTGTGCTCCGCGGAGCCGTGCGCCCCGGCGTGCTGGTGGAAGAGAACGAGCTGCCCGCGGCAGCCGTCTCCACCGACGCGTTCCGCCTCCAGTGGACCGCCCTCCATCTTGACCCCGCCCACGGCATGCCGCTCGCCACGTTGGTGTGCGCGATCCGCTACAGCACCGACGGAACCGCCGGAAACGCCGGCATGGATCGCGGCCGCGCCCTCGCCGCAATGGATGCCGAGATCGCCGCCGCACTCACCGCCGCGCCGCAGCACGCACCCAAGCAGGACTTCAGTGCGGCCTCCGCCGGCACCCCGCCCACCACGCTCGCCACCAACGTCTCCTGGTCCGATCCCACCTTCAGCGCGATCGAGATCACAGGCGAGCGGCTCGCGCGCACCGCCTCCGTCCAGGTGTTCGCCTACCAGGAAGCAGGTGAGCGATGAGCCGGATCAACACATCTGTAACTCCAATCGTTGCAGTTCCGCCCCTCACGCGCCGCGTCCGTGCCTACGTGGCGCCCGTCCAGCGCGCCACCGCCACCCCCACGCTCTTCGACCCCGCGCAGCTCGGGCGCTTCGCGCTCGACACACCGCCCGCTCCCTGGATCGACCTCGGCTGGATCGCGAAGTTCGCCCGCACGTGCGGCACCAGGATGGATCCTCTGCGCACCGGCTCCCCTGCCTCCACCGCGACCCACGTCCGCAGCGAGATCGAAGCCTCCGTGTCGCTCGAGTTCGAGACCTGGGGCAAGCTGCAGGCCGCACTCGCCTGCGGCTCCCAGCAGATGAACCTCCTGGTCACCCCGGCCTCGGTCGCGCTCAAGGGTAGCGGAGGCGCCGCCGCCGCGGCCATCCCCCTCGGCACCGAGGGCGGAGTCCTCTCCACCGCCTCCGCCCTCAACGTCGGAGCCGCCACAGCAGCAACCTTTCAGCCCGGCGACCTCGTCGCTGTCGACCTCGACTACACCGGCGCTACCGGATTCGTCGGCTCCGGTGTAAGCGCCGCGTACATCAGCTCGCCGGCCTCGGTAGGCGGCGACATCCACTACATCCGCCGTGTCACGCTCAACGTCGGGCTCGTCATCGGCGTCGCAGGAGGCGTGCTCACCCTGGCGCAGCCGCTGCTCGCGGGTGTGCCCGCCCCGGGCATGCAGATCAGCCGAATCGCAGGGTTCTGCGATCGCGAAGGCGCCAGCTTTGTGCCCGAGTGGTCCGCACTGTTTGTGCTCGAAGGCGAGCAGGGAGACCGCATCCTCTTCCACTACCCCCGCCTCCAGCCCATGCAGGGTTCAAGCGAGTCCGAGGCGGCCCTGGCCGCACCACTCGTCCAGGTCCGCCTCGCCGCCGCATTCCGCGCCCTGCCCGTGCGCGACGCAAACGACGGCGAGCAGGTGTTGTGCTTCCGCAGCTACCTGCCCGCCACCATGCGCCAGATCTAACCCCAGCTTCAACACACGGTCGAACGTCCGGCCAAGGAACGAGGAGAATCGTGATGGTTTGGAAATCAAAAGAATGGATCCTGATCGGCCTGCTGCTGAGCGTCACGTCTGCAGCAGCGTCCGCGCAGGTCGCCACAACCCTGGTAGCCGATACGGTGTACCACGCCGACGGCACGCCCGCCTCCGGAACCGTGCTCGTCAGCTGGCCGGACTTCACCACCGCCGGCGGCTCGTCGATCCCCAGCGGAAGCACCTCGGCGACCATCGGCGTCAACGGCTCCCTGAGCCTCAGCCTCACGCCCAACAGCGGAGCCAACCCCATCGGCAGCTACTACACCGCCGTCTTTCACCTGGACGACGGCTCCGTCAGCCGCGAATACTGGGTGGTGCCCGCAAGCACCACGCCGGTCAAACTCAGTGCGATCGCAAGCACCGTGCTGCCTACCTCCGTCGCCATGCGAACCGTGAGCAAGGCCTACGTCGATACCGCGATCGCAGCCGCCGTCGCAGGCCATCCCCTGGACTCCACGCCCTACGTCCTCAAGAGCGGAGACGCCATGACCGGGCCCCTCTCTCTCCCGGGAGATCCCGTCTCCCCCACGCAGGCCGCGAATAAAAACTACGTCGATCAGAACCTCGCGGCCCTCGCCAGCGGCCTGGGACAGAAGGTCGCCACCCTTCCCACCGCGACGCAGGTGGTCGCGCAGCCCGCAGGCACACAGCTCGCTGTGAATACGCTCAACGACGTCAAGTACGCCAGCCAGTACGCCACGGGCGGCACCGCCAACGGCATCGCCAACGCCGGCGGAAGCGCGGACTGCGGCGGAGGCTGCCAGATCAAGGTGGAGCAGAGCTACGCGAACGAGCCCTACGCCATCCAGTTCTTCCCCGATCAGACGCACATCACGGATGCCCGCAATGGAGGTCAGCTCGACAGCTTCATCAATCCACACGCCGCAAGCGGAGGAGGACTCGCCGCAGGCCAGACCATCGACCTCATCTCCACCCAGGACACCGCCCAGCTCGCGCTGCAGGCCGGAACCGAGACCCCCTACTCCGTCGCACTCCGCATCAATCACGTCGGCATCGCGGGAGGCTCCAACCTCTTTCCCGGCGACTACGAAAACCCGCCCTACTTCAAGATGGGCTACAGCGCGCTGATGCTCCAGGGGACCTACAACACCGAAGGCCAGCACGTCCTGATGCCGCAGGAGATCGACTGCTTCGGCGTGGGCGACTGCCTGATCGGCTCCCGCTTTATCAAGGCTTCCGGCGGCTGGCGCGACGGCGCCGATGAAGGCGGCCACCTCTACGACACATCCGTCGTCGAAGACACGCGGGTCTTCCAGGGAACCTGTATCGGCGGATGCACCACGGGATCGACCAGCATCCTTCTGCGCGAGGACGCCAACGGCGGCACCCAGGGCGAAGGCCGCTTTCTGATCGACACCAATCCCGCAAAGACCATCGCAAGCGCGGTCAGCGGCGGCTCCATCGTCGGCGGCGCCGTCGGCAACCCCCACCAGAGCGTGCAGTTCACCGGAACCCACTTCCCGGTCAGCGTCTTCCTCAGCGTCGCGCAGATGATTCCCTCACAGACGCACGCCATGGCGCCGGGGACCGTCACCGTGCCGATCCTGACCACGGGCGCACCCGGCAACTTCGCCACCAACACCGCGGCGATCGGCAACACCAGCGGCATCGCCTGCGTCGTTGACCAGAACAGCTCCGGCACCGTGGCCTATGAGATGGCGCCCTATGCCGTGGTCGACGCCACACACCTGCAGCTCACCCTGCGCAAGCCGCACAACGTGCAGGCGACCGTGGCCATCGGAGGACTCTGCGGATATGGCATCGAGCAGACCGTCGATACGCAGAACGGCATCCGGCAGCTCTTCCCCATCGTCGGCTCCTACTCCGCCACCGGCATCTACTACGACGGGCAGCAGACACCCGTGCTCGGCGCGATGGACCAGACCGACGGCTTCCTGAACGTGAGCACGCCGCTCGCTTCGCTCGTCCGTTCGAACGGCGTCGTATCGATCGTCATCGCAGCCCCGCTGCACTACGATCTCACCGGCCTGAAGGTGACGATCTCCGGCGCCGCGGACGCCAGCTTCAACGGCAGCTTCGTGGTGACCGAGACATCAGGCGGCCACTTCACCTACACCCAGGCCGGCCCCGATGCGTCCTCCACCGGAGCCACCATGTCGTACCTGAACGGCGGCTTCGTCCTGTACCCCATGGCCGAAGTCCGAAGCGTCTTCAACCCCGCCACCAAGTCGATCGACGGAACCACGCTGCTCGCGCCCAACACCGTACCCTGGTCCGGCAACGACACCGTGGAGCAGCCGCACTACTTCCAGGAGTACCTGATGGCCGACCTCGAGCTCTACGGCCAGACCGTACCCCGGCCTACCGTCACCTCGCGCGCCGGACGCGTCTACTCAGGCAACAACACAGGCGCCTTCACCGGCTGGTCCATCAACAACACAACCGGCACGGGCTTCTACCTGGGCTACGGCGGCACCCACATCGCGCCCGAGGCAGCCTACGAGTCGCTCGGCGTCTGGCAGCACAACATGGACCTCACCGCGGGCGAGCAGTCGATCTTCACCATCCACTGCAACCTCCACGGCTGCAACAACTGGAACTCCGGCTACGACCTCTTCCAGTTGCAGGACGCAACCGGTTACGGACTGGTGCACTACGACACCCAGACCAGCAACCTGTCCGTCAACGTCCGCGGCTCGAACTACGCGTTCACCCCCGCGGCCTTCACCGCCGGCACCATCAACGTAGGCACGCTCAACGCAACCACCATCAACGGCGGCGTGAATGCGTCGAGCATCTCGCAGGGAACGCTGCCTGCGTCCGTGCTTCCCATCTTCGGAGCCTCGGGCGCGGCCCACGCCCCCGGCGCCGTCCCCGACCCCGGCGCCAGCGCGGGGAGCAGCCGCTTTCTGCGCGAAGACGGAACCTGGTCCGCCCCCGCGGGCGGCGCCGGCTCCTCCACTGCGCCGAGCTTCCTCGCCACCGGCAACGGCACACCGTGGAGCTTCCTGCCGTTCCCCGGCTCCTACGACTCCAACAACGGAACCTCGGATAGCGGCGGCTGGCGCGGCTACTACGCAAACAACCGGAACCTCGGCTTCAACGTTTCGGTGCTGGGCGTGCCTTCAACCTGCACCACAGCCCAGATCCTGCGCTTCGTGAAGGACTACGGCGAGCAGGGCGGCGCCGTGATCGGAGGCATCGACCGCAACAGCAACCTCTGCGGCTGGAGCGGTCTGCTGATGCCGGCCAACGGCCTGCTCACCTGGAACGGCGACGCCGGGCTGTCGCGTCTCTCCGCGGGAACCGTGGCGCTCGGCAATGGCGCCGCGGGAGACACCAGCGGCTCGCTGGCTGCAGCGTCGATCTCGGCGTCCCTCTACAAGGGCCCCGCGACGGCGCCCACAGGAGCGTGTACGGCTGTCGGCTGGGCCTTCTCCCAGGACGGCCATGCCACGTTCTGCAACGGCTCGTCGTGGATCTCGAAGATCTAACCGATCTTCGGCATCCGGCAAGCACAACGCGCGATCAAAACCCGCCTGCGGCTCTCACAACAGCAGCGCCGCAGGCGTCGACCCAAAGGCGGTTCCTCCATGTACACCACGCCCCGCTCGCTCGCAGAACTGCTCGAGCTCGGCCAGACGCTGCGCGATCCGCAGACGTCCACACCCTCCCTGTACGCGCAAGCCGCGGAAGACCTGCTGCGGATTCGCGACCGAAACGGCAATGAGTCGCCACTCATTCTCAACCAGGCGCAGACCGCGTTCGAACGCAGCCGCGGCGGCCACAACATCGTCCTCAAAGCCCGGCAGATGGGCATCTCCACCTGGGTTGCGGGACGCTTTCTGCTGAACACCCTCTCCGCCCGCGGCGTGCTTACCGTGCAGGTGGCGCAGACGCGCGAGGCGGCAGAGAGCATCTTCCGCATGGTGCAGCGCATGTTCGATTGCCTGCCCGACGACCTGCGCAAGGAGCTGCGCCGCAGCCGCTCGAACGTCGGCCAGATGGTATTCGGGGCGCTCGACAGCGAGTTCCGCATCCTGAGTGCGTCGGACCGCAACGCCGGCCGCGGCCTGACGATTCAGAACCTCCACTGTTCCGAGCTGTCGCGCTGGCCCGGCGACGCCTCGGCCACGCTCGCAGGGCTGCGCGCCGCGCTGATTCCCCGCGGCGAGCTGGTGATGGAGTCCACGCCCAACGGCGCCTCCGGCTGCTTCTACGACGAGTGGAGGCGTGCGCCGGAGACCGGCGTGCGCCGCCACTTCATGCCCTGGTGGGAGGAGACGGCGTACGTCAGCTACCCCGTCGCCGAGCAGGACCTGCACGAAGACGAGCGCGCGCTGATGGAACGGTACGGACTCACGACCAGCCAGATCGGCTACCGGCGCGGCCTGGAGGGCAGCTATCGCGGACTGCGCGCCCAGGAGTTCGCCGAGGATGCGGAGACCTGCTTCCGGGTGTCGGGCGAGTGCTGCTTCGAGCTCGACCCGATCTTCAAGCGGCTCGAGGAGCTGGGCCCACCCACCGAGACCCGGCGCAACGGACAGCTGCATCTCTGGGGTCCGCCGCAGCCGGGCCGGCGCTACGTGGTGGCGGCCGACCCCGCGGGCGGAGGCGCCGACGGCGACTACTCCGCCGTGCAGGTGATCGACCTGCACACCGGCCTGCAGTGCGCGGAGCTGCGCGAACACCTGAGCCCGTTCGACCTCGCCAGAAGCTGTGCGGCTCTGGCCCGCGAATACAACGGCGCGCTGCTTGTGATCGAGCGCAACAACCACGGCTCGGGCGTCCTCGCCCACCTGGCCGGAGGCGCACGGTACGAGAACCTCTACGTGCAGGGCGAGGTGTCGGGCTGGCTGACCTCTTCGGCCTCCAAGCCCGAGATCGTCTCCCGCCTGGGCGCGCTGCTGGTCGAGCGTCCCGGGATCTTTCAGAGCGCGCGTCTGCTCGAGGAGTGCCGTACGTTCGTGACGCTGCCCGGCGGGGGCATGGGCGCGGCCGGCGGAGCGCACGACGACCTGCTGATGGCGATGGCGATCGCGCAGGGCGTCCGGCACGAGATCCTTCCGCACACGCCGGCGCCGGGCGGCGTGCTCTGAGCCTCGGGTATCCTCGTAGGACAGAGGGAGCACACCGGCTTGGCGGTACTCGCGGTACAGGCGATTCGAAGGATGCGCGGCGGCGCGCAGAGTCAGCTGATGCTGGGCTCGGACGGCAAGTTGTGGGTGGTGAAGTTCCAGAACAACCCGCAGCACACCCGTGTGCTCGCCAACGAGCTGATCGCCACCCGGCTGGCGGAGGCGGTCGGACTCACCGTCCCCGTCACCGATGTCGTCGAGGTGACGGACTGGCTGGTCCGCAACAGCGCGGGCATGGTGCTCGACCTGCCCCGGGGCAAGGCGGCGCAGTGCAGCTCGGGACTGCAGTTCGGCAGCCGTTTTCTGGGTGGCCTGATGCCCGGCCAGGTGGTCGACTACCTGCCCGAGGCGCAGCTCGGCGAGGTTCGCAACCTCCACGAGTTCGCGGGCATGCTGGCCGTGGACAAGTGGACCGGCAACTGCAACGGACGCCAGGCGGTGTTCGAGCGCAAGGCGCGCGAACGCCGTTACCGCGCCACGTTTATCGACCAGGGATTCTGCTTCAACGCCGGCGAGTGGAGCTTCCCCGATGCGCCGCTGCGCGGGGTCTACGCCCGCAACCTGGTCTACGCGGGCGTGACCGGCTGGCCCAGCTTCGAGCCCTGGCTGAGCCGGATCGAGGAGTTCGATCCCGCCACGCTGTGGAGGATCGCGGAGGGTGTGCCGCCCGAGTGGTACGGCGGCGACCCCGGCGAGATCGAGAGATTGATCGAAACGCTGCTGGAGCGGAGAGCGCGCGTGCGGGAGCTGATCGCTGCATTTCGGGATTCGAATCGGGAGCCGTTCCCGAACTGGAACAAGCGGGTCGCAGCCGTCACCCCGCAGCAGTTCTCCGACGCGCCTCTCGGCAGGTTCGTGATGTGAGGCACAGGTTTGTTATGAGAAACATAGCCCGGGCAGATGCGCCGGGTAGCTGGGCCCGGTTCGATGAGCGTGTTTGGCGAACGTATTGCACAAGAGAGGAGGAGCCCACGATGACCGAACGTCTTCCATGCGAGTTCTTCCTGATCCGCTACGTGCCCGATCCCGTGAAGGGAGAGTTCGCCAACATCGGCGTCGTGCTGCGGGAGGCGGCGTCAGGGCCGGGTCGTGCGGCCGAGCCGCTGCGGACGGACGATGTCCGGGTGCGCTTCACCCGCGACTGGAGCCGGGTGCGCTGCATGGACGCGAACGCCGACATCGCGCTGCTGGAAGCCCTGGAGGCCGAGCTCGGACTCAGGGTCCGCGATGCGGGCAGTGCCTCGAAGCCGATCCTCGAGCTGCTGCGGGACTCGCTCTCGAACTCCATCCAGATCTCGGAGCCGCGCGCCTCGCTTGCGGAAAACATCGCGACCGAGCTCGATCTGTTGATGTCGTTGTACGTCGAGCCGCTGAAGGGGAAGGAGTCTCGCCGCCGCACGGGCCGTGCCGCGATCGCGGCAGCCATGCGCACGGAGTTCGAACGAGCCAGCGTATGGCCGCTGATGCGCAAACGGATCGCGGCCTCCCTGTACACCCACGCCGGCGACCCGATGCGCATCGACTGCGGATACCGTGCGGCGGGCGCGTCCAGTAGCCCCCCAGATGCGGGTGGGAGCGGCGTCATCCGCATGTTCCACGCCGTCTCGCTCGAGGGCGATGTGGAGGCCGCCAAGGTGTTGGCGTACTCCGCGCCACGGCTGCGCGAGGGTGTGCGCCGCGTCGAATCCGCGACGCTTGACCTGGCCGCGGTCGTCGAGCCCATCCGTTCTATCGGAGAGAACCGCGACGATCCCGACGCAGAGCCTGCAGGCGAGGCGGTCGATCGTTACCGCTTCGGCGTCTCCGCGATGGAGGAGCAGGGCATCCGCGTGGTGACGCTCGCCGATCTGGCCCGGGTCGCGGCGACCGCGCAGATCGAGCTTCGAATCTAGTTCCTTTGGATGGAGCGCTTCGGTTTAGCGCTTCGCCTTCAGCTTCCGGCGTGCGGCCACATCCAGACCGCCCCGCACGCCTCCACCGTTTACCCGTCCCAAGCCACGCATGACCTTCAGGCACAGCTTTCGAGCTGTGCCTTATTTTTTTCGCAACCGCCCACCTTGAAAGGGGTACCCGCTTTGACACTCACGACACGACTCCACGATGCCTGGCAGCGCCTGACCGCGGTGGACGCCGCAGCAGCCGCGCCGACCCAAGGTGCGCGCAAGACCGTTGCGCTGCCCTCCATCCTGAGCCCCTACACGCCCGGCCGCGCAGGCATGAACTCCGCTCCCAAACCGACCGCGGTGAACCTCCGCAAGTTCTCCGAGACACCCGTCGCGCGGCGCGCCATCAACCTGGTCAAGGACCGGATCGCGTCCATGGACTGGCAGGTGCGGGTGCGCCGCGGGTACACCCATGCGGAGGTACCCGACGCCGCGCTTCGCCTGGCCGCGCTGCGCCGTTCGCTCGAAGAGCCGAACTCCGCCGACTCCTTCCGCACGCTGATCGAACAGGTGCTCGAGGACATCCTGGTCGGCGGCTTCGGCGCGATCGAGATGGAGGCGACCGGCGACCCCGAGAGCCCCTTCCAGCTCTGGGCCGTGGACGGCTCCGCCATCGAGATCGACACCACATGGAATGGCGACGCCGCCATGCCGCGGTACGCACAGAACACCGGCGGCCTGGGCACACGCAACCTGGTGCCGCTGCTGGACGACGAGCTGATGTACCTCCGGCTGAACCCGCGCACCCATACCCCGTTCGGACTGGGCCGCGTGGAGGTCGCCTTCGAGACCATCAACCAGTTCCTGAGTGCGAACAAGTACGCCGGCCGCCTGGCCTCGAACTCTGTGGTCCAGTACGCCCTGTGGCTGAACGAGGCCACGCCCGAGCAGCACGACCGCCTGATCCGCTGGTGGCAGGACGAGATCGAAGGCACGGGCCGCGTGCCCATCCTCTCCTGCGAGCAGAAGCCCGAGGTGCTGCGCTTCGCGGGCGGCACGGACGCGGACCTGCGGTTGGAGTGGCAGCAGTTCCTGATCCGCATCATCGCGAATGCGTTCGACCTGCCGCCCATGCTGCTCGGCCTGCAGTCGGATGTGAACCGCTCCAGCGCCTCCGAGCTGGCGGACGAGGCCTTCCAATCGGCCATCGTCCCGGTGGCGCGGATGCTGTCCGAGCACATCACCCGCGACCTGTTCGCAAAGCGGCTGGGCTGGCGCGAGTTCGAGTTCTGCTTCAACGCGCTCGAGACCCGCAACGAGATGGAGGAGCTGAAGATGCAGACCGAGCTGCTGAGCGCAGGCGTGCTGACGATCGACGAGGTGCGCGAGATGCGTGGCCTGCCGCCGCGCACGGCGCTTGCACCGGCGCTTGCACCGGCACTCCCCGATGCGCTCCCCGATGCAGTCCAGAACGCGACCGGCCAACCCGCCGCAGCTCAGGATGCGGCGAACGATGTGGCCCAGGAGGTCTCCCTTTGATCCTCACCATCGACAACCTCGACGGGCAGGGTGCGCGGGACTACTCCGGGGCACTCTGCCCCCACGACGGCACCACCAGGGGATTGGCGATTGAGCGCTCACTCAATTTGCCGTCCCGGGTGTCCGGCGCGCTGCTGCTGAGCACCGGGGAGGGGGGGCAGGCGCTGCCGGTGCCCATCCGCCGCGCTCGCATCGTGGTCTCGTCCAACACCACAGGCGCGGTGCTGTTCACGGGATACCTCGCCACAGAGCCCGTGGCGGTGTACGCGGGCACGGGCCTTGCCGGGCCGGTCTTCCGGTACACCTTTTCGGCGCTCTCGGACGAGTGGCTGCTGGACCGCCAGACCGCCACGCTGACCGCGACAGGTCTCGCATTGCCCGCGGGCACGCTGCTGGCGAATCTCGCGGCCCGGACCTCTGCCGGTACGCTGAACACCTCCTCCATTGCGCCGGGGCACGCGGTGGGCGTCTTCGCGCCGGGCGCGGGGCAGTCCTGGTCGGCGAATGCGGCAGCCATTGCAGGGGCCGCGGGCTCGGCCTACCGCGCGATCAATGGGGCGCTGAGCTTGAACCCTCTGGGCGCCGTCACCCACACGGTGAACTTCGACACCGCTTCGGGGACGGACCCGCTCGCCGGCACCGGCGCGGTCACCCCCGCCGCACTGGCCCCCGCGCTGGCCCGCGAGCTCGCGAATGACGTGACGGTGACCGGTGAGATCGAGCCCGCAGCGTATGTGACGGAGCTGCTGCAGGGAGACGGCACCACCACCGTCTTCACCTTGTCGGAGCCCGCGTTCCGGGTACGCGCCGCAAAGAGCAAGCCGCTCACCGACAGCTTCTCGCACGGCACTCTGAACACGCAGCTCTGGCAACTCGCGGACGGCGGAGCGCACATTGCGCCGGGCGTGGGCGGCCTCGCGCTGCGAGGAGGCAACGGCTTCGACGGTCAGACGACGCTGGCGGCTTGGGACCCGCTCGAACTGGGCGGGTCGCTGGTGCTCGAAGGCGCGGACGTGCAGCTGAACGCGCCGTCGGATGGCGTGTTGCTGGGCCTTTACTCGGGCGCGGTGGAGCGCGACAACTGCATCGCGGGCTACAACGTGCGGCAGAGCGGCGGCAACACCGTCGTGACTCCGTATGTGAATGGCGCCGAGGCGGGCACAACCTTTACGCTGGTTTCGGGACATCGCTATACCTTGCGCCTGCGGCTGCATTCGGCCGAGACGCAGCGCGTGTTCCAGACCTACTACGCGCGCGTGGATGGAGCGATCCAGGCCTTCGGCGGAGGTCTGGTTTCGGCAGCGGCCGCCGTGGTCTTCGACGTGGTCGATCTCGGAAACGCGTCGAACACACCGGCAACGATTCTGTACGACGGCGTCGTGTCCAACACACCGGCGAGCTGCACCTTTGCTCTGGTGAACAGCCTCTCGCTGACCGGCTCCATCGGGTCGGTGACTGCCACGCAGAGCAGCTCGGTATGGATCGTCTCGACCCTGCCGGGCGGCGCGACGCAGACACGACTGATCGGCCTGGCGGGCCAGGGTGTGGATTGCATGCTGGATTCGGCGGGGAAGGTGACGTTCTTCGCGGGCCGTATTCCGGTGGCCGGGGAGCGCATCACGGTGCTGTATCGCACGCACAGCCGGGCGGTGGCGCGGCTTGAGGATCCCGCATCGGTCGCCGCTGAGGCAGCGGGCGGCCAGTCCGGCACCTCGCGCTGGCTGGGCA
>JALYIA010000194.1 GCA_030776065.1 Acidobacteriota bacterium | reverse complement strand
GGGTGATACTGGAAGGATGCGCGTGATCTCGGGCATCTTCCGTTCGCGGCTGCTGGCGGCGCCGCGCGGCATGGCGACGCGTCCGACGAGCGACCGGCTGCGCGAGACGTTGTTCAACGTTCTGGGCGCGCGGGTGGCGGGGTCGCGGTTTGCCGACCTGTATGCGGGCTCGGGCGCAGTGGGGATCGAGGCGCTGAGCCGCGGTGCGGCACAGGTCTGGTTCGCGGAGAAGGCTCCTGCGGCCGTAGCGGCCATCCGGCAGAACCTGCGCGTGCTGGGCATCACGCGAGGCTTTGCCGTGGAGCCGCGCGGCGTCGCGGCCTGGCTCGGCGGGGTGGAGCAGGGCTCCCCCGAGGCCGCGCGGGCGGACCTGGTGTTTCTGGATCCGCCGTGGGAGGCGGCCGGCGAGTATGCGTCGACGCTGGGTGCGCTGGGCGGGCCGCGGGGTGCGGATGTGCTTTCGGCCGGAGCGCTGGTGGTGGCGGAGCATGCGGCGCGTTCGCCCCTTGCCGCGGTGTATGGAGGACTGCGGCACACCAGGACGCTGAAGCAGGGCGACGCGGCGCTCAGCTTCTATACAGCCGCGGCGGGCTTCTGTGCGGAGGCGGGGGAGGAGGCGGGGCCTGCGGGGGACGCGCCGCCGGTGTGAGCGCCCGTCCGGAGGTCGACGGTGAAGGCGACGTCGCGGTCGGTGGGAAGGTCCCAGCCGAAGCCGAGCAGCCGGCCGCTCTCGCAGGCGGTTACGCGGACTCCCTCCCATGTGAGGCGCGCGGTCTGCCAGGCGAGTCCATTGGGTCCCCAGGCTGCGATGGCGTGGAGCCCGACGAAGAGGAGCAGCGCTTCGGAGGGCAGGGGACGCACCTCGACGACCGGACGCAGGGGGAGCAGGTGAGAGTGTGCGGGGTCGGCGGTGTCCAGGAGGTAGGCGTAGCCGCCGGCGAGAGCGCAGAGCTGATGGGGGTTGGGGCACGGCCACACGCCGGTCGGCAGGCCGGGGCCCGTGAATCCGAGGGCAAAGGTCGCCACAAACGAGCCGCCGGTGGCGGGGTGGACGAGCACCTGCAGGGCTCCGCGGGCGAGCGCGTCCTCTTCGCCCGGGATCTGCCGGGGATAGACGAACTGCCGTGCGGGCGCGATCAGCGGCGGTGCGGGGAGGATCTCGGCTCGCCAGAGGTGGGAGAAGCGGGCGGGGTGGTTCACGGGCGCGCGGCCCCGTGCGGGGGGAGACCGTCGAGGGCCTGGGCGAGGTCGGCGAGGAGGTCGCCGGCGTCCTCGCAGCCTGCGCTCAACCGGATGAAGCCGTCGGGCACGGCGTCTCCGCCCCAGCGCGCGCGGCGTTCGGCTGTGGTGCAGATGCCGCCGAAGCTGGTGGCCTCCGTGACGAGCCGGGCGCGGCTGAGGAAGGCTTCGGCGGCCTGACGGCCGGCGAGCTCGAAGCCGAGCGCGGGTCCGAAGTACTTCATCTGCCGCGCGGCGAGGGAGTGGCCTGGATGCGCGGGCAGGCCGGGGTAGAGGATGTGTCGCACCTCGCGGCGCGTGGTCAACAGCTCCGCGATGCGCTGGGCGTTGTGGCAGCTTCGCTCCAGGCGCAGGGGCAGCGTGGCGATGGAGCGGAGGGCGAGCCAGGCCTCCATGGGCCCGACGACCGCGCCGGTGAGGGTGCGCCAGCGGTCGAGCCGACCAAGCAGCGCCGGATCGCGCACGGCGACGTGGCCGAGGAGCAGATCGCTGTGCCCGGTCATGGACTTGGTGTCGGAGGCGACGGAGAAGTCCGCGCCGAGAACCAGGGGCTTCTGGCCGAGCGCGGTGGGTGTGGTGTTGTCGACCGCCACGAGGGCGCCGGCGGTGTGGGCGCGTGCGCACAGGGCGGCTATGTCGCAGACCTCCATGCCGGGATTGCCCGGGGTCTCGAGCCAGAGCAGGCGCGCGCCGTCGAGCAGCTCCGGGGTGATCGGGTCGGGGTCGGCTGCGGAGGAGGCGGGGGCGTGGCGGACCGCGATGCCCATCGCGGCGAGGTACTCGCGCACCAGGTTGCGGGCGGTGTAGTAGGAGTTGGACGGCATGACGACGACGTCGCCGGGCCGCAGCACGGCGCCGAAGACGGCGTGGCAGGCGGCGATGCCGGAGGCGAAGATCAGCGCGTGCGCGGTCGTGTCTGCGCCGGACTCCATGGCGGCGAGCGCCTGCTCGAGGCGCGTCCAGGTGGGATTGGCCGAGCGCGCGTAGGTGTACGTGGTGTCCGTGATGTCGCCCGGGGTGTGGTAGGGCGCCGCAAAGACCGGGCCGGCGTGGAGGGGTTCGCCGGACTGCGCGGGAGAGAGGGTGGAGCGGATGATCCTGGTGGTTTCCTGCAAGCCGGGGAGCCTCCCACGCGTCTCTCCCATTCTAGCGGCGGCGAGCGGGTGGGTCTGGCCGCGGCCCGTCTGGTTTGAGATGCTCCCACCCGCCCGGCACCAGGGGGCGGCGCGTTCCATTGGGCGCGATCAGGACGATGGGCGAAGCCTGGCGCGGCGCAGGGCGGAGGATTCGCCCGATCTGGGTGACCGGCACGCCGGCGAGCCGCCGGGGAACGCGTACGGCGGCGGGGGCGGAGAACAGCAGCTCGTAGTCTTCTCCTCCGTTGAGGGCGAGGTGCAGGGCGTGCGCCGCGCCCTCGCTCGTCGCCGCGGCGAGCGGATGCAGCGGCAGCCTGGCCTGGTCGATCTCGGCGGCTACGCCGGACTCCCGGCAGAGGTGTGCGAGGTCTGTGGAGAGGCCGTCGCTGAGATCGATGGCCGCGGTGGCGAGGCGGCGGCGAACCAGCGCGAGGCCGGCGGCGACGCGGGGCTCCGGGTAAAGC
>JALYIA010000193.1 GCA_030776065.1 Acidobacteriota bacterium | reverse complement strand
ACGTGGAGTTGCCGACTCCCGCGGGCGCTCCGCTGGGCGGGCATGTGGTGCAGGGGCATGTGGATGGGGTGGGGACGCTGCTGGCATTGGATGCGGTGCGGCCTGGGGTTCGAGAGACGGACTGGGTGCTGCGGATCCGGGTGCCGGAGCCGCTGATGAAGTATGTTGCGAGCCAGGGGTCAATCGCGGTGGAGGGGATCTCGCTGACGGTGGCTGGCGTGAGCGGGGACGAGGTGAGGATCGCGATTATTCCGCATACGTACGCGGCGACGAACCTGCATACGCTGGCGGTGGGGGACGGGGTGAATGTGGAGGTGGATGTGCTGGCGAAGTATGCGGAGAGCCGCGGGCGGGCGGAGCGGGGCGGTGGGGTGACGGTGGAGAGTCTGCTGGCGAATGGATATTGAGTGGCGGCGGGAGTTTGGGAGAACGGCCATGTGCGGGGTGGTGTGCGCGAGGCTACCGCTGCGAGGGAGAGTGAACGTGTGGGCCTGGCGGGGATTTGTGCAGGGCTGACTTCATCGAGGGGCGGAGGTGATCCCGCAGCAGGTGGATGGCCCGCTGTTCATGCGGAGCGGAAGAGGGCTTTGAAGCCGAAGTCCATGTGGGCCTGAATGTGGCAGTGGAAGAGGCTGAGGCCGGGCTGGCTGGCGGTGAACTCGACGGCGGCGCGGCCGTAGAAGGGGACGACCACGGTGTCCTTGATGACGCCGGAGGTGGGCTTGCCGTTGACGTCGACGAGCTCGAGCTGGTGGCGGTGGAGATGGACGGGGTGGCCGTCGTCGGTGCGGTTGCGGAGGGTGAGGCGGTAGCGCCGGCCCTGGTGGAGGAGGAACTCGCGCTCGTGGGGGTAGGGCTTGCCGTTGACGAGGAAGGTGTTGAACCTGCCGGCGCCTCCGGGGACCTTTTCGAAGATCATGTCGATGTTGGTGGCGGGCGGAGTGTAGGGCGCCGAGGGAGCTTTATTGCCGAAGGCGGTGTAGTCCCAGAGCAGGGATTTGGGTTTGATCCACTGCGCCTGCCTGTGCTGGTTGGCGTATTCGACGATGACGCCGAGGCCGGCGTTGCGGATGAGGTCGGTGGGCTCGCCAAGGATCCAGTTGCCGGGGTTGTTCATCTCGACGAGGGCGCAGATGCGTTCGCCTGCGCCGAGGAAGAGGGTCTCGACTGCGGCGGGTGCGGGGACGGGGTTGCCGTCGAGGGCGAGGACCTGGAACGTGTGACCGCCGAGGGAGAGGCGGCGATTTTCGATGGCCGAGGCGTTGAGGAAGTGGAAGAGGACGCGCTGGCCGGCGTGGACGCGGATGGGTTCGCCGGCGCCGAGCGCGCGATCGTTGATGGAGAAGGTGGTGGAGTTGACCTCGAGGCCGTTGGGTGCGGTGTTGAGCGTGGCGGGGCGCTCGGGCTGGGGGGCGTTGGGGTCGTCGTTCTCGTCGGTGTCGACCATCTGGGTGGTGAAGAAGGGCTCCCAGTCGCGGAGGGCGAGGAAGAGCTCCTGGTCGTAGTGGGGCGAGGGGGCGGCGGGGCTGGCGGCGGGCTCGATGTAGACGAAGCCGAACTGGCCGGTGTAGGCGCCTTTGTGGAGGTCGGACATGGCCATCGCGTGCGAGTGGTACCAGCGGGAGCCGGAGGGCGCCGGGGTGAACTGGTAGGTGCGGGAGGCGTGGGGGCCGATGGCTGGGGTGTCTTCTTCTTCGACACCATCGACCTCACCCGGGATGGTGAGGCCGTGCCAGTGGACGAGCTCCGGGGTGTCGGTGTCGTTGATGACGGTGACGGTGACGGGTTTTCCCTCCTTCATGCGGAGGACGGGGCCGGGGGCGCTGCCGTTGTAGCCGATGGTGGAGAGGATGCGGTCGGGCGCGATCTCGACGGTGACGGGCGCGATGCGGAGGGTGATGTCGGCGGAGGTGTTTTGAGCGTGGGGCTGTTCGGGGGGCTCGGAGCCGGGGAGCATGACGAGTTGGCGCGCGAGCGAGGCGGCGAGGGCGGGGCCGGCGAGTGCGACGGGGGTGAGTTTGAGCAGATCGCGGCGATTCACGAGAGAGCACCCGGGCTTATGCGGCAGAGCGCGACGTCTGGCCGATGGTCTCACCCTGTGAGACCACGAAACATGCCACTAAACCGCTACCAGCACAGAGGTCTGGTCCTGCGGAAGGCTCTTGATGGCCTTCTGGTCTTCCGCCCACATCCATGCCGTGATGGCTTCGCGGATGGTGTGGATGGCCTCTTCTTCGTCCCGGCCCTGCGAGACGCAACCCGGCAGAGCCGGGCAATCGGCTACGATCCAGCCGCCTTCATCCGGCGTAAGTGTGATGTGGAAGGTCATTGCGCCTCTGCTTGATTTTAGCAACATGCAAGCGGGCGGCGACAGAGCCGGTGCAACTCCTTGCTGTCTGCTCCGTCTACCTATGCAACCGAGCGTGTGGCGCCGTCGAAAGTCGGCCGAGCGGGTGCAGCGAAGGGTTGTCGCTCTCTGGTATGCTCCGGCGCAGGAGGGTTCATTTCGGATGAAGCTCCTGGTCCAGTCCGCGGCTGTCGCGGGGTTTGCGCTGGCGCTGTGCACGGGGGTGTATGCGTTCCAGCGGGTGGCGAACTGGGGCGAGCCTCTGCCGCAGACGCATGAGACGGCAGAGTTCTCCTGGTCGAGGCTCTCGTACACGACGGCGATGGGGGGCGAGGGCTACGGCGGGTACGGTCGCCGGGGCGGGTTCGGGTACGGGCGCGGGGCGACGTGGCAGCGCGATTATCCGAAGGCGGACCGGCAGTTCCTGGTCGCCCTGAACCGGCTGACGCGGATTCAGGGGCGGTCGACCGAGCAGGTCGTCTCGCTCGACAACGACGACATCTTCAACTATCCCTTTGTGTATGCCGTGCAGGTGCAGACGTGGAGCTTCAGCGAGGACGAGGCGAAGCGGATGCGCGAGTACCTGTTGCGGGGCGGTTTCCTGATGGTGGACGACTTCCACGGCTCGGCGGACTGGGAGAACTTCCTCGCCGGGATGCGGCAGATCTTTCCCGATGGGGCGAAGTATCCGGTGGAGGACCTGACCGACAAGGACGAGATCTTCCACGTGCTGTACGACATCGACGATCGCTTCCAGGTTCCCGGCGAGCACTACGTCCGCACCGGCCGCACGTATGAGAAGGACGGCTATGTGGCCAAGTGGCGCGGGATTCGCGACGAACGGGGGCGCCTTGTGGTCGCCATCTGCCACAACATGCACCTGGGCGATGCGTGGGAGTGGGCCGACGATCCGGAGTACCCCGAGCAGTTTGCCTCCATGGCCTTTCGCGTTGGGCTGAACTACGTGATGTACAGCATGACGCATTAGCCGTTTGGGAGTGCAGGCGGGCAACTCGGCAGTGCAGGCGTACGTGGCGCCATCCGCTGGATGGAAGGTGCAGTTCAGGTTGCAGTTCAGGCGCAGGTCCATCCGGCATGTTCGAGCTTCTGTTCAAGTACCCCATTCCGGTGTTCAGCAAAGGCAGCTACATTCTGCTGGCCGCGTGGCCTGCGTGGGTGCTTGCGCTGCTGATCGTGGATGCGGGGATCGCATTTGCGTGGCTCACATGGCGGCGGCTTCCAGGAGCGGCGCCGCGCCTCCGGAGCTGGCGGGCGTGGGCCTTGTGGGGGATGCAGACCGGGGTGGTGTCGTTGTTGCTTCTTCTGCTGTGGGAGCCGGCCGTCTCGGTGGCCGAGCTGAAGTCGCAGCAGAACATCATCGCGGTTCTGCTGGATGACTCGCGCAGCATGGGCCTTGCGGATGCGGGCTCGGACGGGAAGGCGGTCCGGGAGGCCGAAGCGCAGCGTGCGCTGGCGCGGGTGCTGCCTGGACTGGAGAAGAAGTTCCAGGTGCGGGCGTACCGGCTGGACGGCGCGCTGACGCGCATGGAGGGTGCCGGCACGCCGCGCGCGGAGGGCGGAGCAACCCACATCGGCGAAGGGCTGCGGCAGCTGCTGGCGGAGACCTCAGACCTTCCGCTGGGCGGCGTGGTGCTTGCGACCGACGGCGCCGAGAACTCGGGCGGCATCGATCTGGACACGATCAGCCAGCTGCGCAACCGGCGGATTCCCGTGCATACGATCGGCTTTGGACAGGAGAGCGCGGCCGACGACCTGGAGATCGACGACGTCAACGTCGCGCCGAGGGGGATGGCCGGATCGCGCATGAGCGCCGCCGTCCACTTCCATCAGCGTGGGTATGCGGGGAGGAAGACCACGCTCGAGATCCGCGAAGGAGACAAGCCGATCGCCTCGCGCGAGGTGGTGCTCGGGGCGGATGGAGCCGCGCAGAGCGAGACGGTGCTGTTCAGCGCGGGTGCGCCGGGGGTGAAGACGCTAACCTTCTCGCTGGCCGTTCTCGCGGGCGAACAGAGCACCGCCAACAACGCGCTGACGCGGCTGCTGGACGTGAGCGGAGAGAAGCGCCGCATTCTGTATGTCGAAGGCGAACCGCGGTGGGAGTACAAGTTTCTGCGCAGGGCGGAGGAGGCTGACAAGGGCATCCAGGTGGTGTCGATGCTGCGGACGACGGAGAACAAGATCTATCGCCAGGGCATCGCCGATCCCGGGGAGCTTGCGGAGGGGTTTCCGACGCAGGCCGTGGATCTGTTTCGTTATCAGGCGATCATCGTGGGCAGTGTGGAGGCGGGCTACTTCACGCCTGGCCAGCAGGAGCTGCTGCGGGAGTTTGTGGACCGGCGCGGCGGCGGGGTGCTGTTTCTGGGCGGCCGGTACGCGCTGTCGGAGGGCGGGTGGGGGACCTCCGGCGCGGCCGACCTGCTGCCGACGTTTCTCCCTTCGGAGCGGGGCAGCTTCCATCGTGCCGCGGCTACGGTCGAGTTGACCGCTGCGGGCGCGGAGAGCCCGATCACGCGGCTGGTGGACGAACCGGGGCGCAACGTGGACCGGTGGAAGAAGCTGCCGTACCTGGCGGACTACCAGACGGCGGGCACGCCTAAGCCCGGGGCTACGGTGCTGGCCGGATACAAGGATCCGGGCTCCGGCAGAACGCTGCCCCTGCTGGTTACGGAGCGCTACGGTCGCGGACGGACGGCGCTGCTGGCGACCTCCGGCACGTGGCGCTGGCAGATGAGCTCACCCCTGGGCGACCAGGCGCACGACCTCTTCTGGCAGCAGCTTCTGCGCTGGCTGGCGGAGGAGTCTCCCGGTGCTGTGAGCGCGTCGCCGGCGCAGGAGACGCTCTCCGACCACGGCCACGTGCACCTGACCGCGATGGTGCGCGATGGGGAGTTCATGCCGGCCGCGGAGGCTCGCGTGGCGGCGCACATCGTGGGGCCGGAGGGCATCTCGGGCGAGGTCGAGATGGCGCCGGAGCCGAATACGCCGGGCGTGTTTCAGGTGGACTGGACGGCAGAGAAGGCCGGGAGCTACGTGGCGGAGGTCTCTGCCGCGCGCGCGGCAGAGGGGGGTGGGACAGAGGAGCTCGGCCGGGACGCCGTGACGTTTCGGCGCGAAGACGGCGTTGCGGAGAACTTCCACACGGGGCAGAACCGCGAGCTGCTGCAGAAGCTTTCGAGCGAGACGGGCGGGCGGTACTGGACGGAGGGCGAGCTGAGCCGCCTGCCGCAGGAGATCACGTACTCGGAGGCAGGCCTCTCCGTGCGCGATACGAAGGAGTTGTGGAACATGCCGATCGTGTTCCTGCTGCTGCTTGGCCTGTTGGCTGCGGAGTGGCTGCTGCGCCGGAAGTGGGGTGTGGTATGAGCCGCGCGGCTTGGCTGTGCGCGGTGCTTCTGCTGGCTGTGCGATGCGAGGCGGCCGCCTTCTACCTGACCGTCGCGGGGCTTGGCGGGGAGCCGGACTACGAGCAGCGGTTCACCGCGAACGCAACGGACCTCGACCGGATCTTCCGGACGGTGGCCGGCGCGCATGTGGTTACGCTGACGGGAGGGCAGGCCACACGCGCGAGGCTGGCCGAGACGCTTGCGGTGTTTGCGCGCGAGGCGAAGCCGGAGGACGACCTGGTCGTGATCCTGATCGGACACGGCAGCTTCGATGGCGCGGAGTACAAGTTCAACCTGGCGGGGCCGGACATCAGCGCGACGGAGCTGGCGGCGCTGTGCGACCGCGTTCGTGCGAAGCGCCAGCTTGTGGTGAATACAACATCGGCGAGCGGAGGCTCGGTCGCGGCGCTCGATCGCAGTGGGCGCGGTGTGATCGCGGCGACAAAATCCGGAACCGAGAAGAACGCAACCGTCTTCGCGCGGTACTGGGTGGAGGCTCTGCAGGATCCCACGGCCGATGTGGACAAGAGCGACTCCGTGAGCGCGCTCGAGGCCTTTCAGTATGCGGATCGCAAGACGGCGGCGTTCTACACCTCGCAGAAGCGGCTGGCGACCGAGCACGCGGAGTTTGAAGACGCGGGCCGCGGTGAGCCGGTGCGCTCCGCCCAGGCGGAGAGCCGCGAGGGCGCGCTGCTTGCCGCCTTCACCGTCGTGCGATTCGGCGCGGCGCAGGCGGCGATGAACGATCCCGCAAAGCGCGATCTGCTGGCGCGCAAGGAGGCGCTGGAGCAGACGGTGGACTCCTTGAAGTACCAGAAGGCGGCCATGGAGCCGGGCGAGTACAGACGTGCGCTGACCGCCGCTCTGGTGGAGCTCGCGCGTGTGCAGCAGGAGCTGGACAGATGATCCGCCTGCTTTATGCCGCGCTGCTCGGGGCCGCCCTGGCGTGGGGGCCGGCGCGGGCGTGCGCAGCGACGACGCCGGAGTCCTGCCGCGGTCTGCGCCTGCATGGACGCGAAGGCGAGGCGCTCGCGTGCTTCGAATCGCTTCGTCGCAGCGGTGATCCGTACCGCATGGCGGAGGGCTTGTGGGGCCTGGGGCGATGGGAGGAGGCGAAGCAGGAGTTCGAGAAGGCCGTCGGCCAACCCAATGCGCCGGCGCTGTGGACGGTGCGGTACGGCATGCTCTTCCACGAGCGCTTCAACAACGCGGAGGCCGCGAAGCTGTTTGCGGAGGCGCTGCACCAGGATCCGGCGAACGCGCTCGCGTACGTGGGGCTCGCGACGCTGGGTGAGGATGGCTTCGACGGGCGTGCAGCGGAGTCGATCGCGAAGGCGATCGAGCTGGACCCGAAGCTGGCGGAGGCCCATAGCCTTGCGGCGGACCTTGCGCTTGAAGAGGTGAAGCCGGACGAGGCGGTGAAGGAGGCGGAGTCTGCGATCGCGTTGTCGCCCTACCACGGAGGCTCGGATGCGCTGGATGCCTTTGCGGTGCGCGCGGCAGAGGCCAGGCTGGGCGACCGGACCGCGGAGTCGGAGGCGTGGCTCGGCAAGGTGCAGGCGGTGAATCCGCACTATGGACGCGCGTACGCGATTGTGGCGCGCCACCTGTTTTTGAATCGCCGCTACACCGATGCGGTCGAGTTCGACCGCAAGGCGATTGCGGCGGATCCCGCTCTCTGGTCGGCGCGTTCGGACCTGGGGATCAACCTGACGCGTCTGGGCGAGGAAGAGGAGCCGCGCATGCAGCTCGAGCTGGCGTACAACCACGGCCAGACCGACGCCGCCACGTCCAACAGCCTGCGTCTGCTGGACAGCTACCGGAACTTCGTCACCACACGCGATGCGAGCACGATCCTGCGGATGCGCAAGGACGAAGCGGACCTGCTGCGTCCGTACTTCGAGCAACAGCTGCACACGGCGCTCGCGACGTACACCGCGAAGTACAAGGTTACTCTGGGCGGACCGGTGCAGCTTGAGGTGTACCCCGACCACGAAGACTTCGCGGTCCGCACGATGGGGATGCCCGGGCTGGGCGCTCTGGGTGTCACCTTCGGCACGGTGGTGGCGATGGATTCGCCCTCGGGCCGCAAGCCGGGGGACTTCAACTGGGGCGCCACGCTGTGGCACGAGTTGAGCCACGTGTTCATCCTGACCGCGACGGACCATCGCGTGCCGCGGTGGTTCACCGAAGGGCTCGCCGTGCACGAAGAAGGCCAGGCGAACCCGGAGTGGGCGAATCGGCTTACCCCTGAGGTGGTGCTCGCGATCCGCGACAAGAAGCTGCTGCCCGTCGCGCAGCTCGACCGCGGCTTCATCTTCCCTGAGTACCCGGAGCAGGTTCTGGTCAGCTACTGGCAGGCAGGCACCATCTGCGATTTCGTCCAGCAGCAGTGGGGCGCCGATGCGCTGCTCGGCATGGTGCACGCGTTCGCGCAACGGAAGACGACGGCCGAGGCGATCGCGGACTCGCTCCACCTCTCGCCCGGAGAGTTCGACGCGCGGTACAAGGCGTGGGTGGAGAGGCGAGCGGGCGCGACTGCGGCGGGCTTCGACACCTGGCGCACGCAGTTGAAGGCGCTCGCGGCCATGGCGGCGAAAGGCCAGAACGAAGCCGTCATGGCGGCGGCGCCGGCCCTGATCACGCTCTATCCTGAGTACATCGGGGACGCCAACGCGTACGAGCTCCTCGCCTCCGCGCAGCTCGCGAAGGGCAACAAGCAGGCGGCGGTCCGGACGCTCTCGGCGTATGTAACCGAAGGTGGTCAGAGTCCGGAGGCGCTGAAGAGGCTCAGCGGTCTTCAGTCGGAGCTCGGGGACACAAAGGCGGCGGCCGCGACGCTCGACCGGCTGAACTTCGTGTATCCGGAGGATGAAGCGCTGCACCGGCAGCTCGGCGGGCTGTGGCTCGCGCAGGGCAACGCGGCGGGCGCCGTCCGGGAGTACAGGGCGGTGCTCGCGCTGAAGCCGCTCGACCGCGCAGCGGCACAGTACGATCTTGCGCGCGCCTACATGGCGGCCGGGGACAGGGCGAGCGCGGAGGAGAGCGTGCTTGCCTCGCTTGAAGCCGCACCGGGCTTTCGACAGGCACAGGCGCTGCTGCTCGAGCTTCAGCCGGGCGCGCCGCACAAACAGACCGAAGAGGACAGGGTCATACCCAACGGCAAGTAGGAGGAAGCACACGATGGCGTCTTTCGCTGGACTGAATCAGGATGCAGTGCAACTGCAACAACGAATCGAGCGCTTCCAGGCGGTGCGGGAGGGCATTCTCGCGCAGGTGCGGCAGGTGATCGTAGGCCAGGACGAGGTGCTCGATCAGATCCTGATCGCTCTGTTCGTGGGGGGCCATTGCCTGATCACGGGGATGCCCGGCACGGCGAAGACCCTGATGGTCCGCACCATCGCGCAGACTCTCGGTCTGTCGTTCCGCCGCATCCAGTTCACGCCCGACCTGATGCCGTCCGACATCACGGGCACAGACATCATCGAGGAAGACACCACCACCGGCCGCCGCACATGGACGTTCGTTCAAGGCCCCATCTTCGGCAACATCGTGCTCGCCGACGAGATCAACCGCACTCCGCCCAAGACCCAGGCCGCGATGCTCGAGGCGATGCAGGAGCGCTCCTGCACGGTGCGCGGCCACGTCTACGCGCTGCCCGCGCCGTTCTTCGTGCTGGCCACGCAGAACCCGATCGAGCTCGAAGGCACGTATCCCCTGCCCGAGGCCCAGCTCGACCGGTTCCTGTTCAATTCGCTGCTCGACTACCTGAGCGCGGAGGACGAGCTGAAGGTCGTGGACCTGACCACGGCCACGCAGACTGCGGAGGTTGTCGCGGTGACCAGCGGGGAGGAGCTGCTCGAGTTTCAGCAGCTGGTGCGCATGGTGCCGATCGGCGACTCGCTTGCGCGCTACGTCGTCAACCTGGTCCGCGCCACGCGGCACAGGAGCGCGCACGCGCCGGACTTCGTGAAGAAGTACGTCAACTACGGCGGCTCCATCCGGGCCGCGCAGTTCATCGTGCTGGCGGCCAAGGCGCGCGCGCTCAGCCGCCGGCGCTATCACGTCACCTACGACGACATCACCGCGCTCGCGATCCCTGTGCTGCGGCATCGCATTCTGTTGAATTTTCACGCGGAGAGCGAGCGCATCGATGCGGACGAGATACTGACGCGCCTGATCGCGCATCTGCCGAAGCCGAAGGAGAGTTGATGCTGCAGCGCTTCCTCGATCCCGCTGTGCTGCACGGCATTTCGAACCTCGATCTGGTGGCGCGCACGGTGGTGGACGGGTTTGTGAACGGGGTGCATCGTTCGCCGGACTTCGGCTTCAGCCAGGAGTTCGCCGAGTACCGCGCCTATGCGCCGGGGGACGATCTGCGCCACGTGGACTGGAACCTCTTCGCGCGCACCGAACGCACCTACGTGAAGCGCTACCGGGGCGAGACGAACAGCCAGCTCACGCTTCTGCTCGACGCCAGCAACTCGATGAAGTTCGCCAGCCACGCGGTCTCGAAGATGGATTACGCGCGCTACATCGCGGCCTCGCTGTTGTATCTCTCGATCCACAACCAGCGCGATCCCGCAGGCCTGATCGTCTTCGACGACGAGGTGCGCAACTACATCCGGCCCTCCACGCGGCAGGGCCAGCTCCATCGTCTGCTGGCGGGGCTGGAGCAGGCGGAGCCCGCCGCGCGCACGGACTTCGGCAAGCCGCTCCAGCACTTTCAGCAGCTCCTTCATCGCCGCGGCATCGTGTTGGTTCTCTCCGACTTCTACGAGCAGCCGGAGGCGATCGTGCAGGCGATCGAACCCCTGCGCTATCACGGCAGCGAGGTCGTGCTCTTTCACATCCTCGACCCGAAGGAGATTCACCCGGATCTTCGAGGGCCGGCGATATTGGTCGATCTCGAGACCGAGCAGCGCATGGAGGTGATCCCCGAGTACGTGAGGGCACGGTACCGCGCGAGGATGGATCGCCATCTGGAACAGCTACGGAACCGTGCGCAGTCCTCCGGTCTGGGCTACCACCTGCTGCTGACGGACAAGCCGCTCGACCGCGCGCTGGTGGAATACCTTACGCTCCGCCAGCGGGGAGGCGCCTGATGGGCTTCTTCGCTCCGTGGTTCCTCGGGGGCCTGCTTGCGGTCGGTCTGCCGGTGTACGTGCATCTGCTGCGACGACAGACCACGGTCCCGCGACCGGTGAGCTCGCTGATGTTCTTCGAGCAGGGCACGCAGAGCTCCACGCGGCACCGCCGCCTGCGGTACTACGTGCTGTTCGCCCTGCGCGCGCTGCTGGTGGTGCTGCTGGCCGTGGCCTTTGCGCAGCCGTTCGTACGCCACAGGCAGGCGCTCGCGTCGGACAAGCTTCTGATCGTCGCGATCGACGACTCGTTCAGCATGCGCGCCGGGCCAGCCGGCGCCACGCGTCTGGATGACGCCCGCCGCGCCGCGCTGGCTGTCCTCGCGGGGCGGGCCGGCGGGCAGAAGGCGCAGGTGATCGCGCTGGGCGGCGAGATGCGCATCCTGACGCAGCCCATCGCGGATGCAGCCGCGCTGCGTGCCGCGGTCCAAGGCATCGCGCCCGCGGACGGCCACGGCACCTTCGGCGAACTCGGACGCGGCATGCGCGCGATGGCCGAGACCGTCCACACACCCATCGAGCTTCACCTCTTCAGCGACATGCAGCGCTCGAACATGCCCGCGAACTTCGCGGATATGGCGATGCCGGGCAACGTCGATCTCGTGCTGCATGCTGTGGGGCCGGGGCCGGTGCCGAACTGGACGGTGGAGACGGTGGACGCGCCGTGGCGTCTGGTCGACACGAAGAAGGCTCGCGTGCTGGCGGTGATCGCCGGGCATGGAACAGCGGCGGCGACCCAGAGCGTCTCCCTCGTGATCAACGGAACCACCGTGGCAACGCGGCAGGTCACCGTGCCGGCGAACGGCCGCGGCACGGTCGCGTTCGATGGCTTGGCCGTGCCGTACGGAACCAGCCGCTGCGCCGTGCGCCTGGACCTGCCGGACGCGTTTCCCGAGGACAACGAGGCGCTGTTTGCCGTGCGGCGTGGCGATCCCGAGCGCGTGCTGTTTCTCCACCAGGCGTCCGATACCCGCTCGCCGCTCTACTTCGGCACGGCGCTCGCCTCGGCCGCACAGGCGTCCTTCATCCTCCAGCCGATGACGCCGGACCAGACCGCGGACATCGATCCCTCGAAGTACGCCTTCGTGGTCCTGTCGGACGTGGCGTTTGTGCCGTCGCTGCTTGAGAACGCGCTGGTGCACACGGTACAGGCGGGAGGCAGCGTGCTGATCGCGCTCGGCACGAACGCCGCGCACCGCGAGCACATCCCTGTCTTCGGGGGAAGCGCCCAGGGGGCGAACGTCTACGCACGCGATGGAGGCTCCTCCTCGCTCGGTCAAGCCGATGCCTCGCACGCTGCCATGCGCGACTCGAACGGCTGGCCGGGCACGAGGTTCTTCTTTGCGGCGAAGGTCGACCCCGGCTCGGCGCGGGTCGTCGCCCGGCTGGCGGACGGCACGCCGCTGCTGATCGACCGGCAACTCGGCCAGGGCCACGCGGTGGTGTTCGCGTCCGGCTTCGACAACCTTACCAACGACCTGCCGCTCAGCCCGGCGTTTGTGGCGTTCGTGGACCACACGGCGCGCTTGCTGTCGGGCGAAGACTCCACGCACGGCGGTCGCGTGGTCGACTCGTTTGCCCTGCTACGGAACCCTTCGACAGAAGCCGCCGCAGCGCCCGAAGCCGCCGCAGTGCCCCGGGCCGCCGCGGATGCGGTTGCTGCGGTGGAGATCGTCGGGCCCGGCGGCACGCGTCCGCTCACGTTGAAGGAGGCGGCCGCCGCATCGAGCGTTCAGCTCCGGCGGGCGGGGTTCTACCAGGTTCGTTTCGCCAACGGCCGCGATGAGCTGCTCGCCGTTAACCCCGACCGCCGGGAGTCCGACCTTGAACCTGTCCCTGCCGACGTTCTGAGGCTGTGGAGCGGCGCCGGGACGCCGAGCCCGGGCGCAGCGGGCGAGGCTCCGCAGAAGACCGCAAACGCCTCTCCGGTCTGGTGGTGGATTATGCTTCTGGTAGCGGTGACCGCAGTGGCGGAGTCGGCGCTCGCCAGCCGGTACCTCGGCACGCCGCGGGAGCAGCCATGAGCCGGGAGCCAGCCATGAGCCCGGTGGATTCCATCCCCGGCGTCACCCGCGTACCGCGTGGCGGCTCTCCAGCCAACGGCGAAGCTTCTCTGCCCGTACACCGGGCGCGATCGGCCAAAGGTTTCGGAGGTCTGCGATGACGCAACGCGACCAGCTCAACCTCTACATCCGCCACGTACAACTTCGCCTGCGTGTGGGTGCGGGAGCGCGCGGCGCGGCCATCGTCGCGGCCACCGCACTCGCTGCGACCATCGTGCTGGGGCTGATCCTGAACGCGTACGCCTTCCCGGAGCATGGCCTTACGCCTGCACGGATCACGCTGTTCGCGGCGATCTTCGTCGCGGCGGGCGTGGCGCTGTGCCGGCCGGTCGCACGCCTTGGCCGCAGGCGGTCGATCGCCCGGGCGGAGGCGGCGCATCCGGAGTTCGAGCAGCGCCTGCTCACCTTCTCCGAACGCGACGGCCAGGCCGGCGATCCTCGCTCGGGTGTCTTCCTGGAGCTGCTCGCCGCGGACACCCTCAGGCTGGCGGATGGGGCGCGCCCCGCACGCCTTGTTCCCGCGCGCCGGCTCGTCGCCATGCTGGGGGCGGTCGCCGTCTGCGCAGGCGTTCTGCTGTGGATGGTGTCGGCGCGGCCGGGCTTCCTCGGCTACGGAGCTTCGCTGCTCTGGACCGGACCACACAGCGATGTGCCCCCGCTGTATGACATCCGTGTGCTTCCGGGCGATGCGGTGGTGCGCCGCAACTCGGACCAGGTGGTGACCGCGGAGGTCACGGGACTCGCCGCGCGGCAGGCGAACCTCTTCGCCCGCTATGCCAGCGCCTCGCGGTGGGAGCCCGTGGCGATGCAGCCGCAGAGCGACGGCCCGGGCTTCCGGTTCGTGTTCGCCGGGCTGCCGGAGGATGTGGAGTACTACGTTCAGGCGGGCGCTGCGATCTCGCGGCACTACAGGTTTCGCGTCGCGGATCTGCCTGCGGTCAAATCTCTCCAGGTGACCTACCGCTACCCCAGGTGGACGGGCCTGAAGACGGTGTCGGAGGAGCACGGCGGCGATCTGCGCGCGCTTGAGGGCACGGATGCGGACGTCGTCGTCACGATGACCGGCCCGCTGAAGGACGGCATGCTCGCCATCGATGGCGCGAGGCCGATTCCGCTCACGCCCGTGCCCGGCGCCACGGCGCAGTATCGCGGCACCGTCCACATGGAGCGCGACGGCGCATACCACGTCGCCGCAACCGATGGCGGCCAGCCGGTGCGGCTCTCGGAGGATTACTTCCTCTCGACCACGAAGGCGGCACCGCCGTCGGTTGCGATCGACCGCCCGGGCGGAGACTACCGCGCCAGCCCGATCGAGGAGGTGACGGTGGGCGTCAAGGCGGGTGCGGACTTCGGCCTCACGCACCTGAGCCTGCACTACTCGGTCAACGGCGCCGCGGAGCAGACCGTGAACCTGCTGAAGCAGCCCGGCGCGAAGGATACGGCGGGCTCGGCGACGCTCAACCTGGAGGACTTCAAGCTCCAGCCGGGAGACGTGGTCAGCGTGTATGCGACCGCGAAGGACGCGCATGCCGAGACCAGGACCGACATCAGCTTCATCCAGGTCGATCCGTTCGAGCGGGAGTTCTCGCAGTCCCAGCAGAGCGGCGGGGGCGGGGGGGCGGGCGGACGGCAGCAGAGCCAGACCGACATCGCGCGCCGCGAGAAGGAGCTGATCGAGGCGACCTTCAAACAGGGCAACGACCGCAAGGCGACTCCCGAACAGGCGGCCGCGCAGGCCAGGCTGCTCGCGGAGGCGCAGATGAAGCTGAAGGAGCAAGCCCTTGCGCTGAGCGCGCGGATGCAGAGCCGCGATCTCGCGCAGGCCAACGAGGAGTTCAACTCCTTCGACAAGGACATGGAGAGTGCCGCCGCGAACATGCAGCCCTCGGCCGACAAGTTGAAGGCGCAGCAGTGGGCGGACGCGCTGCCGCTCGAGCAGAAGGTGCTGCAGGCGCTGCTGCGCGCGGAGGCGACGTTCCGCCAGATCCAGGTCGCGTTCGGACAGCGCGGCGGTGGAGGAGGCGGTGGCGGGGGAGGCTCCGCGGGCCGCGATCTGGCCAGCCTGTTCGACCTGGAGATGGACACGGAGAAGAATCAGTACGAGACCGCGCAGACCGCCGGGGCCTCCCCCGCGCAGCAGGCGGAGAAGAAGGTGGACGACGCGCTCCAGAAGCTGGATGCGCTGGCCAAGCGGCAGGAAGAGCTCGCGGCGAAGCAGGGCACGCAGGCGCAGAACTTCGAGCAGCGGTGGCAGCAGGAGATGCTGCGACGCGAGGCCGAACAACTGCAGCGTGAGATGGAGCAGATGCAGGGGCAACAGGCGGCTGCCGGGCAGCAGGGGCAGTCGGGCCAGCAGGGGCAGTCGGGGCAGGAGGGACGGCAGGGCCAGGGGCGCACGCCGTCCGGTGGCCAGGCTGCTTCGCGCGCCAACTCGCGCGGCAACCCCGATGGGAATACCGACCCGCGGGTCGCGCAGGCGCTCGAACGGCTGCGAGATGCAAACGAGGCGATGGGCCGCGCGGGGTCGCAGTC
>JALYIA010000192.1 GCA_030776065.1 Acidobacteriota bacterium | reverse complement strand
CAACCCCCCAAACCACCTAAACCCAACAAACCAAACGAAATATACTTGGCCGTTTAGTTATGCTCCGCCCGGTACAATTAAGACAGAGAACAAGACAGAGACTAGAATCACCAGCCGCGCCGGCGTCAACCGCCCGAGCACGGACCCTACGCCGGACTTTTGGACTTAACCCCTTTAGACGAGATACTTTAGGACTTAAGTACGGGGGGTGGGGGGGGTGCCGCGTTCGACCCCCAGCACCTCCTCCCGCGACACCCCGCGGATCGAAGCGTCCAGCAGCTCCACCAGGTGAAGCGCCGGCATCGTCGCCTCCCCGCGCCGCCGCAGCCCGCTCATCAACTGCAGCAGGCACCCCGGGTTCGCCGACACCACCGCCTCCGCCTCCGCCGCCAGCAGGTGCCCCGTCTTCCGGTCGCCCAGCTCGCCCGCCGGCTCCGGATGCAGCAGGTTGTACACACCCGCCGACCCGCAGCACATGGAGCTCTCCGCCACCTCCGCGACCTCCACTCCCGGGATCGCGGCCAGCAGCTCACGTGGCTGCCGAAATACACCCTGCGCATGCCGCAGGTGGCACGCATCGTGGTACGCCACACGCATCGCCAGAGGATGGCGCGGAGCCACAGGTTCGAGCTCCGCCAGAAGCTCCGCAACATCCTTGCACTTCGCCGCAAACGCCCGCGCGCGCGGCGCCCACTCCGGGTCGTCGCGCAGCAGGTGCTCGTACTCCTTCATCGTGGATCCGCAACCCGCAGCATTGATCACCACCGTGTCCACCTCGGCCCGCTCGAACGATGCGATCGTTCGCCGCGCCATCGCCGCCGCCTCGCCGTCCAGCCCCGAGTGCACCAGCAACGCCCCGCAGCAGCCCTGCGCCGCGGGCACCACAACCTCGCACCCCTCCGCCGCGAGCACACGCACCGTCGCCTCGTTCACGTGCGGAAAGAACACCGACTGCACGCACCCCGTCAGCATCCCCACGCGGAGGCGCGGCGTGCCTTTGGCCGGCGCACCCGAAACCCTGCGCCCGAAGCGCGCCGGAACCCGCGGCAGCAGCTCCTCCATCGCCCGCAGCCGGCCGGGCAGCAGCCTGGGCACGCCCAGCCGTCGCACCAGCCACTGCAGGCCGGAGCGCTGGTACACCAGCAGGGGAAGCGCCAGCAGCTTCAGCCGCCGCGGATGCGGAAAGGAGGCAAACAGCATCCGCCGCAACAGGGAGTCGCCCACCGGCCGCGGGATGTTCCGCTCCACCTGCCCGCGCGTGTCCTCGATCAGCTTGCTGTACTGCACGCCCGAAGGACACGCCGTCATGCACGCCATGCAGCCCAGGCAGTTGTCCATGTGGATCCGGAACTGCTGATCGAGCGGAGCCGCACCCCGGCTCGCACGCTCCATCATGTAGATCCGCCCGCGCGGTGAATCCATCTCCTCGCCCCACAGCGCATACGTGGGACAGGCGGGCAGGCAAAACCCGCAATGCACGCAGTCCGCCAGCAGCGCCGCCTCGGGAGCACGCCGGCCGTCGAAGCTCGACCCTGCGGCCGGAGGCTCTGCCCGCGCAATCGTGTGCGGCGGAAGCAGCCCCTGCGCGCCGTGTCCTTCGTCTTCACCCAGCCTCTGCACCTAAACGCCTCCCATAGCCCCGCGATTCAACAGTCGTTCGGGATCGAACCGCCGCTTGATCTCCCGCATAAGAGGAAACCCCATGCCGGCTTCGCCGTCCGACGCAAGCGCCGACCACGCAGCACCGGAGGACGCGGCCGTTCGCCGGAGCAGCACGGTCGTTCCGCCCCGCAGCCCCACACGCTCGCGAAACTCCTCGGCCAGCCGGAACGACACCGCGTCGCCGGGAAAGGAGGCCAACAGCGCACCCACAGACTGCGCGACGCACGCACCGCCCTGCCGGTACACCTCGTCGGCGAACGAAACGACGTCCTGCGGCAACACGCCAGCCTTCACGACCAGCCTGTTCGGGGGGACGAACAACGACTCGCGCTCCGCCCAGACAGACTCCGCCGCGGGCTCCACCATGCACCGCGCGGCGGCGGCGAGAGCGGCGACCGTCCGCATCGCCTCGCCGTCCGGCAGAGCGCTGAGCTGAAGATCGACGCACGGTTCCATCCCAGCAGCCCGCACCTGCAGCCCTTCGACCAGCAGGTGGCTGCCGCGGATGGAGTCGAGCACGCTCCGCAGCGCCGCCGAATCCGCACCGCGGAGCGTGACGCTGCGCAGCTCGCGCGGCAACGGATGCAGCCGGAAGGTCACCTCCGTGATGACGCCCAGCGTCCCGAAGGCGCCGAGCATCAGCTTGTGCAGATCGTACCCGGCGACGTTCTTCACCACCTTGCCGCCGGTCTTCGCGACCGTTCCATCCGCGAGCACCAGGGTCATCCCGATCACCAGGTCGCGCGCGCCTCCGTACCGCACGCGCCAGGCGCCGGAGTCGTTGGCCGCCAGCACGCCGCCGACCGTCGCGCGTCCCGCCCACAAGGGGTCGAGCGCCACCATCTGGCCGTGCGCGGCAAGCACACGCTGCATCGCCGCCCACGGCGTTCC
>JALYIA010000191.1 GCA_030776065.1 Acidobacteriota bacterium | reverse complement strand
GTGCGCGTCTCCGGTCCCGGCTCCGGCCGCGAGTCCGCGATCCGCGCGCTCGCCACCGCGGGCATCGACGTCCGCTCGATCCGGGACGTCACGCCGATGCCGCACAACGGCTGCCGTCCGCCCAAGCGCCGCCGCGTATAAGTACGAGGGATCAGGGCACAGGGATCAGGGATCAGTTGCTCACGCGCTGTCCTGATCCCTGGCCCTCATCCTTCAACCCCGGTTCTCCGTTTTCCGTTGTTCGTTGAGGCGCAGTCTTCAACGGACAAAGGTCAGCGAAGAACGGACAACACAGTCCAACCCGGATCGGGATGACCCGCTCAGCACGCGCGTAAACCGATCGTCACCTGAACCAAGGAGAAAGCGAAATGGCACGTTATACAGGACCCGTCTGCCGGCTCTGCCGCCGCGACGGCACCAAGCTCTTCCTCAAGGGCGCGAAATGCTTCACGGACAAGTGCCCGGTCGAGAAGCGCAACTTCCCCCCGGGCCAGCACGGTCAGTCGCGCAAGGTGAAGAAGGTCGTCGGCTACGGTCTGCAGCTTCGCGAGAAGCAGAAGGCCAAGCGCATCTACTTCACTCTGGAAGGCCAGTTCCGCGCCTACTACCAGAAGGCCGCCGACCGTACCGGCGTCACGGGCGAGCTGCTGCTCCAGCAGCTTGAGACCCGCCTGGACAACGTCTGCTATCGCCTGGGCTTCGCGCTCTCGCGCCGCCAGTCGCGCCAGCTCGTCCGCCACGGACACGTCCAGGTCAACGGCCGCAAGGTCAACATCCCGAGCTTCCAGTGCAAGGTTGGCGACGAGATCCAGATCCGTGAAGGCTCGAAGGCTCTGGTCATCCTCGAAGAGTCGAAGAACTTCGCCAGCGGCCAGCGCCAGGTGCAGTGGCTCGACATCAACCGCGACGCGCTCTCCGGCAAGGTGCTCGCCCTGCCCAAGCGCGAAGACGTCAACCTGCCGGTGAACGAGCAGCTCATCGTCGAGCTCTACAGCAAGTAGTGCTAGGGATCAGGGATCAGGGATTAGGGCCCAGCAAACCGGAGGCGTCATGTGTCTGGTTGTTGGGCCTCTCACTCCCGTGGTCTGCAAGTACTAGGGCTCAGGGATCAGGGCTCAATGTTCAATCGACTTCTGATCCCTGTTCCCTGATCCCTGATCCCTGATCCCTGCTTTACCGCTCCCTGTTCCCTGGGCCCTGATCCCTGCTTTACCCTGCTTTACCGCACCACCCCCTGAACCGGCGCAGACTGCCTCGCGCCGGCAGGATAAAGGAGAAACACACATGCTTTGGAGAGGTTTCCAGAAGCCCAAGCGTCTCGCAGTCGATACCGACACCCTCACCGAGAAGTACGGCAAGTTCAGCGCGCAGCCCTTTGAGCGCGGCTTCGGTACGACCATCGGCAACGCACTTCGCCGCACGCTGCTTTCCTCGATCGAAGGCGCAGCGGTTACCGCGGTCCGCATCGAAGGCGTCCTGCACGAGTTCCAGTCCATCTCGGGCGTCGTCGAAGATGCGACCGACATCATCCTGAACCTGAAGCAGATTCCCTTCAAGCTTGCGGGCGACGGTCCGAAGGCGCTCTACCTCCGGGCCGACCAGCCGGGCGTCATCACCTCCGGCATGATCGAGGCCGACGGCGACGTGGAGATCCTCGACAAGGACGTCTACATCTGCACCGTCAGCGAAGGCGGCAAGATCGACATGGAGATGCGGCTGAAGCGCGGCCGCGGCTACATCTCCGCCGACAAGAACTTCGACGGCGACCTTGGCCTGGGCTTCATCCCGGTCGACTCCGTCCACTCCCCGGTCCGCAAGGTGAACTACCTGGTCGAAGCGGCGCGTCTCGGTCAGATCACCGACTACGACAAGCTTACGGTCGAGATCTGGACCAACGGCACCGTGTACCCGGCCGACGCTCTCGGGCTGTCCGCGAAGCTGCTCAAGGACCACATGAGCATCTTCATCAACTTCGAGGAGGAGATGGAGGCCGGCCACGACGCGCACGACGGCCCGGCCCTGCGCAACGAGAACCTGAATCGCTCGGTCGAAGAGCTCGAGCTCTCCGTCCGCAGCTACAACTGCCTGAAGAACGCCAACATCGCGACCATCGGCGAGCTCATCCAGAAGACCGAAGCCGAGATGCTGAAGACCAAGAACTTCGGCCGCAAGAGTCTGAATGAGATCAAGGAGATCCTTGCGCAGATGGGCCTGTCGCTCGGCATGAAGATCGACGAGAACGGCAACCCGCAGCCCGGACCCACCTCCGTTCTGCCCGCCGCCACGCTCGCCGCGAGCTACGGCTCCTTCGACGACGACGATGAAGACGAGGACGAAGAAGACCTCGACCTCGAAGTCCACAACGAGCCGGAAAACTTCTAAAGGCAGGGAACAGGGCCCAGGATCAGGGATCAGTCTTCCTTTCCTGGGCCGCAGGCTAAAGGCAGGGAACAGGGATTAGGGATCAGTCTTCTTTCCCTGGGCCGCAGTATCGGGAACGATGGGCGATTCGTACCGCGATCTTCTGGTGTGGCAACGTGCCGTTCAACTGTCGGTAGCCATCTACAAGCTGACCGCCGATTTCCCGAAGCAGGAGATGTTCGGACTAACCAGCCAGCTTCGGCGCGCTGGAGTATCAGTAGCAAGCAACATCGCAGAAGGTTATGGCCGCATGTCTACCGGGGAGTACAGGCAGTTTCTCGGGATGGCTCGCGGCTCCGTCCTGGAAGTTCAAACCCAACTGGTGATCTCAAGAGAGTTGGGGTTTGGAGAGATGGAAGCAAGGAACAGAGCGGAAGGTCTTGCGGAAGAGGTCGGCAAAATGCTAGCCGCAATCTTGAAGAAGCTCTAGGAATTGCTTTCCTGATCCCTGATCCCTGATCCCTGATCCCTCGCAATCCGGTCGATGGCTCCAGCCAGGCCGAAGGAGAAAAACCATGCGTCATCGCAACGCGGGCTACAAGTTAGGCCGCAACACAAGTCATCGCCGGGCTGTGCTTCGTTCGCTCGTCACGTCGGTCATCCTGGAAGATCGCATCCAGACGACCATCACCAAGTGCAAGGCCATTCGTCCGCTGGTCGAGCGCATGATCACCCTCGGCAAGCGCGGCGATGTCCACGCCCGCCGCCAGGCGCTCGCGTACCTGATGACGCCCGCATCGGTCGACCGCCTGTTCGCCACCGTGGCGCCGCGCTACGGCTCGCGCAACGGCGGCTACCTGCGCATCGTACGTGTGGGAGCCCGCAAGGGCGATGCCGCCGAGATGGCGTTCATCGAGCTCCTGGGAGCCGAGCACGAGCTGAGCGAGAAGGCGGCAAAGCGGGCGGAGGCGCGCACAAAGAAGCGCGAAGAGCTCGCCAAGCAGCTCGAAGAGCAGAACCCGGGAGAGGCTCCGGACCCGAACGCAGAACCGTAGCCGGCACCGTAAGCTGGCACCGCGCAGCCCGCACCCGTCCGACCAGAACACGATTCTTACCGTGTGGCTGTGTCAGGCGATCGATTGCATGGAGAGTTCGTGTGCGCCCACCGCGCAGTTCTTCCCGTTCGCCTTTGCGCGGTAGAGCGCCTCGTCGGCGCGTGCGACCAGTTGGGCGGGGTCCGCGCACCACGGCATCAGCCCGGCGACGCCGATACTGACGGTGACGGCACGTCCGGTCCAGGGCGCGGCGGCCAGCGCCTCCTGCATCCTGCGCGACCAGCCGAGCGCGCCGTGCTCGTCGGTGTCGGGCAGGATGACGGCGAACTCTTCGCCTCCCAGGCGTACAGGGACGTCGGTGGTCCGCGCCCTCTCCATCATCACGCGGGCGAGCATCTGCAGCACGGCGTCTCCGGCGGCGTGTCCCAGCTCGTCGTTCACGTTCTTGAAGTTGTCGGCGTCGAGGACCACGACGGCGAGATCGCGCTGCTTGCGGCGCGCCATCGAGAACTCAAACGTCAGCCGCTCCTCAAACACTCTGCGGTTGCGCAGGCCGGTAAGCACGTCCGTCGTCGCCAGGCTGCGCAGGCGGTCGTTGGCATCTTCGAGCTGCCTCTGATACTCGGCGAGCCAGGCGGTGAGCCTGTCTTTCTCCGCGATCGCCTCGGCCGCAGCCTTCTGCTGAATCCGCAGCTCTACGCGGCCCATCACCTGCCGGGCGAGCACGCGCATGGCATCGCGCTGCTGCTCGGTCAGACGCCTTGGCCTGCGGTCGATGACGCACAGCGTACCGAGCGCGAAGCCGTCCGGCGTCTCGAGCGGCATCCCGGCGTAGAAGCGGATCCGGGGCTCGTCGACGACCAGCGGGTTTGTGGCGAAGCGCGGGTCTTCGAGCGCGTTCTCGACCAGGAACAGCCCGGGCCTGCGGATGGCGTAGTCGCAAAACGCAAACTCGCACGCCGTGTCGGGCAGGTCCAATCCGACCGCCGCCTTGAAGCGATACAGGCACCCGTCGAGCAGGGTGATCGCGCTTATGGGCGTGCCGCAGATGGTGGCCGCAAGCTGTGCGAGTTCGTCGAACTCGCTCTCCCACTCGCCGTTGAGCAGCTCGCGGGCGTACCGGGCGCCAGGATGCGCCTCGTCGTGTGCAGGTTCCGATGCAGTGTCTTCGGGGTTCGCGTGCGCAGAGTCCATAGGGATCGAAGCGGCGGGCAGCGCATCGGACACGCCTCGCCCAAAGCCTTCCTCTACCCTATCGGCAGCAGCTCGCGATCCGTTCAGTCCGGGCGCTCGCGTGGCCCGCTCAGTGCTTGATCAGCCACATCACCCAGCTTGCCGCTATGGTTCCGCCGACGAACAGCACAAAGCAGTAGGCTCCGAAGCGGATCATCATCCGCGGCTCCGCGCGCTGCGTGATCCCGAAGACCACCGACGTAAACAGGGCAAACAGCAGCACGGCAGAGAAGTGGGTCAGCGTCACGAAGGCTTCCTTCCGCTCGCGAGGGAGTGTGCGTCCACCGCGCTGACGATGTTCAGCAGCCCGGCCACCACGATGAACTTGGTTCCATAGTCGGCCACCGCGATCTGCACCTGGCTCGCGCCCCAGCCAAGCATCCGGGCCAGTGCATAGAGCAGCCCCGAGCCGACGTCGCCGACGAAGCCGAGCATGTCCAGCGGATCGCCCGTGTTCGGCGTGTAGACCTTGCCGTTCAGCGCGATGCCGATGGTGAACATGCAGAGGATGGAGAAGGCCAGCAGAGCGGCGCGGATCCACTTGCCCAGCAGCAGATGTCCCGCGCCGGGCACCAGCCAACCGGCGACCAGCGCCACCGCGGGGGCAACGCGGCCCGCGCGTCCTGCTCCGCGTCTTGCTTCGCGTCCTGCTTGTAGACCAGCCATCTCTGCACGTGTCGACATCCTGATCATCATACCAGCCGCGGCCGCGGCGTCCCTAGATCCGGACCAGTTCCGTCTGCACCGTTCCGGTGACGCGAGCCTCTCCCGGACGCGTGATCATGTTGACCTCGCTGCGCACGCCGAACTCTCCGGCGAAGTACGCGCCCGGCTCGACGGAGAAGCAGGTCAGCGGAAGGATGCGGCGGACGTCGTGCGTCTCCAGGTTGTCGAGGTGCGCGCCGCTGCCGTGGATCTCCGTTCCGATGTTGTGCCCTGTGCGATGGGTGAACCACTCGCCGAAGCCGGCGTTCGCGATCACCTGGCGCGCGGCGTCATCGGCCTCCCAGCCTGCGAGGGGTGCGCCGGCTGCGAAGCGCTCCGCGACCAGGCGCACTGCGGCGTCGCGTGCGTCGCGCACGGTGCGGAAGACGAGCTGCTCGCGGTCGCTCGGCGCGCGGCCCACGACGCCGGTCCACGTGATGTCGTAGTACACGGAGTCCGGGCGCTCCAGCTTGCCCCAGATGTCGATCAGCACGAAGTCTCCGTGCGCGATCGGGCGGGAGTTCGCGGGCGTGGGCTCGTAGTGCGAGTCCGCGGAGTTGGGGCCGCAGCTCACGTTGGGGCCGTGCTCCCACACCATGCCTTCGCGGCGCATGGCTTCGCTCAGCCACTCGACCAGGCCGTACTCGTCGCAGGCGCCCGCGTGCACACGCCGAGCCATCTCGCGCCAGCCCTCGGCGAGGATGCGGTCGATGCGTTCCCCTGCCGCGAGATGCGACGCGACCTGCGGCTCGGTCAGCACGGCCTCGAACCGGCTCACCAGATCCGCCGAGCTGACGATCTGCTTGCCCCACTCCCGCAGCAGCTCGATCGTCCCCGCATCGACCATGGAGACATACATGATCGCGTTGCGCGGCGAGTACTGCATCGCCAGGCGCCCGGCGTCTGCGAGCATGTGCTTGAGCTTCGCTTCGAGCTCCTGCCACGAGGAGTACACCTCCCGCGTGCCGGGCAGGGAGTCGAGCCGGCCGGACTCGATGCGGTGGACCAGCTTGCGCGGCTCGCCAGTGGCCGGGATCAGGTAGAACCAGCGCCGCGTGACGTGCATGCCGGGGTCGAGTCCGAGGATGCGATAGGCGAGCGGGTCGCGGTGATGATGGTCGTAGAAGAGCCAGCCGTCCAGCCCGGCGTCCTGCAAAGCAGCTTGAATCGCATCGATCTCCATGCAGGCGATTCTACCTGCCGGGCAGCTCCCGACGGTCCTTCTCCGGCACCTCAACGTCGCGCCGGAAGAACTTCCGCCACGCTCTCCGAAGCAGCCGCACGCTCAGCATCAACGCGGCTACCGCGCCGATCGCGAGCACCGCCGTCACGCCGCCTGCGATCAGCGGATGATGCGTCGCAGACCAGGTAAGCCCCACCGCGAGGGCGTCTTCGGAGGCACTGAGCGCGATGTTGGAGACGGGTTCGGGACTCGGCGTCACCGCGGTCCGCAGCGCGGTCTTCGACCCGTGCGCCAGCATCGCCAGCGACGCACCCACGCACGTAGCCAGCACCTGCAGTCCGGGCGAGAGGTGCGAGCTCGCCGCATAGGCCAGCAGTCCCGCCACGGGGATGCGCACAAACGTGTGCAGCGCGTTCCACACCAGATCGATGCCGGGGATCTTGTCCATCACAAACTCACCGGCGAAGAGCACGCCGCTTGCCCCGATGATCCACGGATTCGCGAGCGCCTCCAGGCTGCCCGGCAACATCACCCAGTGCATCGTCGCGAGCACGCCCAGCGTCAGCACGGTGGCATACACGTTCAGCCCCGCCGCAAAGCTCACCGCGACGATCAGCGCAGCCACATTCCCCGGCGAGATTCCAAGCGCATCCATGCCCGAAAGCCTAGCACGCTGTTGAGCCCGTGCGCTGCGTCCCCCGCTGGCCGATCGCTGTGTTCTGATCGTCGATGACTGGCAGATGGGCAATCGTGCGCCCTCTTCGCCACAAACAGCAAAGGCCCGGAGCGGGCCTTTGCTGTTGTGTGTGGCGATGCGTGCGGCGGGTTGGTTTACGCGCTGGCTGCTACCTCGGCGCGTTCGCGCTCCTTGGCGGCTGCGAGCTCGGCCATCTGCGCCTTCTTCATGTCGGCCGTGTTCTGGCCGAGTTCGGCGGCCATCTTCTCGGTGGTGAAGGCTTCGATGACGTCGGCGACCTGGATGTCCTTGTAGCCGGCGAGATCGATGCCGCACTCGACGCCCTGGCGGACTTCGGCGACGTCGTCCTTGAAGCGCTTGAGCGAACCGATCTTTCCGCGCCACACCTCGACGCCGGCCCGCAGCACACGCACCTGCGAGTCGCGCTTGATGAGGCCGTCGCGCACGGTGCAGCCGGCGATCTGGCCGACCTTGGTGATCTTGAAGACGTTGAGCACCTCGGCGCGTCCTGCGTAGTTCTCGCGGTAGACGGCATCGAGCAGCCCGTACATGGCTTTTTCGATCTCCGTGCGGAGCTCGTAGATGATGGAGTGCAGGCGAATCTCGACCTTGTCCTGGTCGGCAAGATCCTGCGCCTTGCGCTCCGGCCGCACGTTGAAGCCGATGATGACGGCGTTCGAGGCGGAGGCAAGCAAGACGTCCGACTCGGTGATGGCGCCGACCCCGGAGTGCAGCACGCGGACCCGGACCTTCTCGGTGGACATGCGCTGCAGGTCCTCGATGATGACCTGCACGGAGCCCTGCACGTCGCCCTTGACGATGAGGTTGAGGTCCTTGACGCCGGCCTGCTTGATCTGTTCGGCGAGGCCTTCGAGCGAGACGCGGGAGCTCTTGGCGAGCTGCGCCTCGCGCTCCTTCATCTTGCGGTACTGCGCGATGCCCTTGGCCTTGTCGCGGTCGGCCATGACGAGGAAGGTATCGCCCGCGTCGGGCATGCCTTCGAGGCCGAGGATCTCGACCGGGGTCGAGGGTCCGGCTTCGGTGATGGGCATGCCGCGATCGTTGAACATGGCGCGGATCTTGCCGAAGGTGTTGCCGACGATGTAGGTGTCGCCGGTGCGCAGCGTGCCGTTCTGCACGAGCACGGAAGCGACCGCGCCGCGTCCGCGATCGAGCTTGGCTTCGATGACGGTTCCGACGGCGGGCCGGTCGGGCGTGGCCTTGATGTCGCGGAGATCGGCCTGCAGGCAGATCATCTCTTCGAGGCCGTCGAGGTTGATCTTCTGCTTGGCGGAGACGTTGACGAACGGCGTGTCGCCGCCCCAGTCGTCGGGCTGCAGACCGCGCTCGGCGAGCTGCTGCTTCACGCGATCCGGGTTGGCGTCGGGCTTGTCGATCTTGTTGACCGCGACGATGATGGGCACCTTGGCGGCGCGGGCGTGATCGATCGCCTCGATGGTCTGGGGCATCACGCCGTCGTCGGCGGCGACGACGATCACGACGATGTCGGTGATCTTCGCGCCGCGTGCGCGCATGCGGGTGAAGGCCTCGTGGCCCGGGGTATCGAGGAAGACGATCTCGCGGCCGAACGCGGGCGAATCGGGCTTGGCGATGCGGACCTTGTAGGCGCCGATGTGCTGGGTGATTCCGCCGGCCTCGCCGCCCGCGACGTTGACCAGATCGGCGTCGGTGGAGCGGATGGCGTCGAGCAGGGAGGTCTTGCCGTGGTCGACGTGACCCATGACGGTGACGACGGGCGAGCGGGTGATCTCGACCAGGCCTGTGGTGTCCTCGAGCAGGCCTTCGATGGCTTCGTTCTCGAGCTGCTCTTCGACGGAGATGACCTGTGCGTCCGCGCCGAACTGCCGCGCGACGTCCTTCACCAGCTCGCCTTCGAGCGACTGGTTGACGGTGACGAAGACGCCCTTCATCAGCAGCGTGGCGATGAGGTCCTTGCCGCGCACGTCGAGCTTCTCGGCGAGGTCCTTGACGCTGATGCCTTCGGTGACGGTGATGGTCCTAGTGATGGGGAGCGGCTCGTGCGAGACCATCGCACCGCCGTAGCGCGGCGGAGGATTGAAGCCCTTCATCGGGCCTTCCTTCACCTTCTCGTAGCGCTGACCTCCGCGCCGCTGACCGGGTCTCTGCGCGGGACGCTGGCCGGTCGGCGCGCCTTCACCGGTGGGCGGGCCGCCGGCTCCGGGGGCTCCGGGGCGCGCGCCGAAACCTGGGCGCGGCGGAAATCCGGGGCGTCCTCCGGGAGCGAATCCGGGACGTGCGGGTGCACCGCCGGGGGCGCCTGGGCCTCCGGGAAAGGTTCGCGTGGGG
>JALYIA010000190.1 GCA_030776065.1 Acidobacteriota bacterium | reverse complement strand
CCTGCTCGCACGCTTGATCGCTTAGCAGTGTGCGTGCTCGCATTGCCGCGCGCTGGATCGCTTAGCGGCGTGCGTGCCCGCATTACCCTGCACAGCCGGGAAACAGCAGGTGCGGGTCCGCGGTCTCCATCGCGGGCGCCAGGGCATGCACCAGGCGCAGCTTCTCGGCCCACCGGCGCAGGCGGCGAATCCCCACCTCCTCGGTCTCGCTCGAAAGCGTGACATGCCGCACGATGGGTGAGATATAAAGCGTGCACAGCATAGGCGCGGGCACGTCCTGGGCGAGCCAGTTCGACTCGAGCGTAGGAATGGCGGGGTCGTTGGCGCCGGTGATCACGGTGACCGGCACGCTCAGCGACGCCAGTTGTCCGTGCGGAGAGAGCAGCCCAAGGTCGACTCTGCGGACGCTCAGCGCGTCCCGCAGCCTGAGCTTCAGCGCGTCGGGCGCGGCGATGATGTCGAGCGCCTCCTGCCTCTGCCGCGGCGTAAGCTCGTCCATCAGGTGCGCGTCCGCAGGACGCTGCATCTGCCGCTGCATGATCGAGCGCTGCAGCACCGCGCGCACCGCCGTCACATCCTCCGGCGGCACAAGCGAGTCCAGGAACTGCAGCGCCGTGATGTCGATCGCGAAGGGATCGGGCGCTACTCCGGGCACGACCTGCCCATCGGGACGAGCCTCCTTGCCGGTCAGGTAGAAGGCGATGATCCGGCGGAGGTCGTCGTAGGGCGCGAGCGCCACCACCTGCCGGATCGCCGCGCGATACTCGGGATGCACCGCGGTGACCAGCGCGAGGCCGCCTGAAAAGCTGATCGCAAACACGCTCACGCGTCCGCCCGTCTGGCGCGCCAGCCACGAAGCGGAGTCCCCGATCATCCTCATGCCTTCGTCGTTCACCAGGTAGTGCGTGAGCGGAGGGATGGTTGGGGTGAGCACGACGAAACCGCCGGCGGCGAGATCGTCGGCCGCTTTGGCCAGGTCGCCGTACTCGTCCCCCAGCGGCGAGAAGCCGTGGACGATCAGGATGCCGCGTCCTCCTCGTCCGCGCGCGCGCGAGAACAGGTGCCCGCGGATCGTCTGGGTGCCGGATGGGATCTCCACCCGGCGCGACGTCACCGGACCTGCGAGAAGCCGCTGCACGCGAGTCACGCGTTGTCCGCTCAGCCGGTCCAGAAGAACACCGGCGCGGATGTGAGCCAGGATGACGGGCCACACCACGGCCACGGCGATCAGCACCACGGCTATACCGCCCGCCATGACGAGCCACGCCCGCCGTCTCGTTCGTTCCATCCGCAACTCCGCTTCCGGGGATCGTTCCATGGCGTTCTTGATAGTACGTGCCCGCCCCATGCGGCAGTCCAATCCTGTAGGACGCCGGCGGCAGACCATCCTGCCGCATGAAATGCGAACGTGCACCCGGCGCAGGCGCACACTGTCTCCCATTCACGAACGCACGGCCGCGATGCTAGGATTCCCCCGTACTGAAATAGTTTCCGGTTGGAAGGAAGCTCATGCCGCGCTCCGCCATCTCCCGCCTGTTGCCCGCTGCTCTCCTTGCCGTCGCGCTGTCGGCATCCACGCAGACGCCCGCGCCCGCAGCGCCGCAGCCCACACCCGCGCCGGCGCCGCCCGCGCTGTCTGGGCCCCTCACCTTCACCTGCGGCGCGGCGAAGAAGGGCCAGACCCCGCTGACCGCCTCGACCCGGTTCACCGACACCACCGCAGGCTTCGACCTCGTAGCCGCGCCCACCGTCGCGGGCGGCTCCTGCAGCTCGTCCGCGACGGACCAGCCATTCTTCTTCTCCATCCCCCTGCCGGAGGGCAACTACCGCGTCACGCTCGCCCTCGGCGGCAGGGCGGCCTCGACCACCACGGTGCGCGCGGAGGCTCGCCGCCTCTACGTGGAGAAGCTGCCGGTCGCCGCAGACGCCACACTCACCCGCACCCTGGACATCAACGTCCGCGTCCCGGAGTTCACGCGCCCCGACGGCACGCTCGGACGCGTTCGCCTCAAGCAGCGCGAGATCGGCAACCTCGACTGGGACGCCAAGCTCACCCTCGAGTTCAACGGCGTGAACCCCAGCGTCCGCTCGATCACCGTCGAGCCGCTCACCGGAGCCCGCGCCGAGCCCGTCCTCTACCTCGCCGGCGACTCCACCATGGTCGACCAGGACGTCGAGCCGTGGGCCTCCTGGGGGCAGATGCTGCCACGCTTCTTTACTCCCGGCATCGTCATCGCCAACCACGCCGAATCCGGCGAGTCCGCCACGTCCTTCGTCGGGGAGCAGCGCTTCGCCAAGATCCTCTCCCTCATCCAGCCCGGCGACTGGTTCTTCGTCCAGTTCGCCCACAACGACCAGAAGATCGCCAACGGACTGCCCCGCTACACCGAGATCATGACCGGCTTCGTCGCGCAGGTGCGCGCCAAGGGAGCGACCCCCGTCATCGTCACCTCCATGAACCGCGACGACTTCGACGAGGCCGGCCACATCCGCGACACCCTCGGCGGCTACCCCCAGGCCTCCCGCCAGATCGCCGCCGATACCCACACCGCGCTCATCGACCTCAACGACCTGTCGAAGACCCTCTTCGAAGCCATGGGCCCGGGCCCGAACGGCGCCGACCACGCCTTCATGAAGTTCGCCGCGGGCAGCTATCCCGGCGTCGCGACGGCCATCAACGACTCCACCCACTTCAACAACTACGGCGCCTACGAGCTCGCCCGCTCGATCGTCCACGGCATCCGCGAAGCGAAGCTCCCACTCGCCGGATTCCTCGACCCCACGGTCCCCGACTTCAACCCCGCCCACCCCGACGCCTTCGCCACCTTCCACCTGCCCTACACCCCCATGCAGAAGCACGAAGACACCACCAAGATCCCGCAGGCGAACCTCAACTAGCTTTCACTAACTCGGCGGATTGACCCCGGTCTCCCGCTTCGCTACCGTGAAACCCATGAAGGTGAGTGCCCAGTACGCGGAGAGCCATCTCCCTCAACTCCTGTCCGCCGCGGAAAGCGGCGAAGAGGTTGAGATCACGTCGCCGGAGCACACGTCATTCCGCCTGACCCTCGTGGAAGCAAAGGCCACGCCCGTCTCCCGTACCGGCAACCGAACGTTGGGTGCGGGACGCGGCGAACTGCGTATTCCCTCGGAAACAGAGTGGAGTCACATGGACGAACACGACTCGCATCGACGAACACCTTGAGCGCGAGATGAATGGAGCTCCCCTGCTCTCGCACAGGCTCAAGCTCACTCGCTCACATTGATCACGAAGGACCCGCAGATCGCGCGCTACGACGTCCAAGTTCTGTGGACGTAGCTATCCCACCAGCCCCCGATACATCTCTACGGTCTGCTTCGCAATCGCCTCCCAGGCGAAGATCTCCTCGACCCGCCTGCGCCCCGCCGCGCCAAACCGCCCGCACAGCGCCGGATCCCCGAGCATCTCCGTCAGCCGTGCGGCCAGGTCCTTCGCGAACTGCTCGCCGTCCACCGGAAATCCTGTAACCGCATCGGGAGCAAATGGCACCAGCCACCCCGTCTCGCCCTCGACCACTACCTCCAGGATCCCGCCCACGGCGCTCGCCACCACCGGAGCCCCGCACGCCATCGCCTCCAGGTTGATGATCCCGAACGGCTCATACACCGACGGGCAGCAGAAGACCGTGCAGTGCGAGTAGAGCTGGATCGCCTCCTGCTTCGTCACCATCTGCTCGATCCACACGATATTGTGCCCGCGCCCGGTGGGGTCGCCCGTGGCAAACGCCTGGCCTCCCTCGCGCGTCACCTGCGCGTGCAGCCCCTCTTCCCCCGCCGGCCGGCTTCCCGGAGTCTCCTTGCGCAACGCCTCCACCTTCTCCCGCATTTCCGCCGCAATCTCCGGCGTATCCGGAGCCCCCGCGCACAGCACCACCTGCGTCCCGGGCGGCAGATACCGCACCGCATCCACCAGGTGCGTCACGCCCTTCTGCCGCGTGATGCGCCCCACGAACAGCACGTACGGCTTCGTCACGTCCACGCCGTACTTCATCAGCGCATCCGTATTCGGCGTCTTCCGGTACTCCTGCAGATCGATGCCGTTGTAGATCACGTGCACCTTCGCCGCATCCACCTCCGGATACGCCTTCAAGATATCCGCCTTCGTCCCATGCGAGACCGCGACGATCGCATCCGCATCCAGGATCGCCGTGCGCTCCATCCACGAGCTCATCGCATACCCCGACCCGAGCTGCTCCGCCTTCCACGCCCGCAGCGGCTCGAGCGAGTGCGTCGTCAGCACAAACGGCACCCCATACAGCTTCTTCGCGAGGAACCCCGCCATCGACGCATACCACGTATGCGTATGCACCACGTCGATCTCCGCCAGCTCCTTCATCTGCGAGAGATTCAGCGCCAGCGCATCCACCGCCGTCTTGAACTTCGCGTCCGTGCCGGCCGTCACCTCCGCCGGAGGCTCATCCCCGCGCACATACAGGTTGCCCTCGTCGGACCGCTGCGTCCCCCAGCAGTGCACCTCCACCTCGATCAGCTTGGCCAGCTCCCGGCTCAGATACTCCACGTGCACGCCCGCCCCGCCGTACACATTCGGCGGATACTCCCGCGTCATCAAGCCAACCCGCATCCCTTCACCCCCGCAGTGAACTCCGAACAGCATACTGCCCCGAGGACCATTCAGTCCCCGGGGCAGATCCCACTCGCCGGCACAGGTCCGCGGCTAGTTTGCGGCCGGCTTCTCCACGTGGTCGATCACGATCACGTCGGCCTTCGCCTTCATCGGCTCCATCTTCAACCCAAGCTGCTCCCCCAGCGCCGTATACAGGCTCGGCGGAGCGTTCGGATCGTCCGTGGGCGGCGGAATCGGCATCCCCATCTGGGCAAACTGCGACTGGTCCGGCGTCCAGTTCAGCTGGAAGTCGTAGCGGTCCGTCAGCCCCGTGTGATCCACCACCGGCTTGTCCATCACCGCGCCCTGCATCCCGTCGCTGAAGTCCCTCATCGACATATTGCTCACGCGCAGCTTGCCCAGGCCGCCGAACATGAAGTTCCTCGCGTCGGCCGGCTTGTCCGCCGTCACCTGCATCTTCGGGCCGCCCTTCGCGACCTCGAGCGCATACACCGGAAGGTCGCGCTGGTCGTGGTGGAACGTCAGCTTGAACCGTTGCTCCAGCACATCCGCAATCAGCAGCCGGAACTGTGCCGAACTCGGCCGCCCCTCCACATCCGGCACGCCGTCCACGTCGAACTTGTCGCTGAACCACTCCGGTGCATCCACAATCTGCTTCGGATGCAGGCCGTACGCAAAGGTCACCAGATCGGTCACATTCGTATTGATCGTCACGATGTGCCGCCCGCGCACCGTAAACAGCTTGCCCGGCCGCGCAGGATCGCTCGGCTTCACCGTCACCACATCGAACTTCGGCTTCGCGTCCGCCGGCATCGACTTCGGAGGCTCCGGGATCGGCCACATGTTCTCCGGCGTCACCCGCACCAGGTTCATCGTGTGGGTCTGCCCATTCTGCGTCGCCGAGCCCGAGATCGAGTTCCCATCCGGATTCATCGTGCCCGCGTACGTCACATCCAGCGGCGCGATCGTGAAGTTCACCGCCGTGCCCGTCTGCGAGATCGTACTCACCCGCATCGGCTGTCCGCCCTGGTCCACGCTGAACATCTGCGCCTGCAGCTTGCCGCCGTCCTTGGTCACCTTCAGAATCGTCCGCAGACCCTTGCCTGCCTCGAGCGTCCCCTGCCAGTTGCCCGCCAGGTCCTGCGCCTGGGACGCCCCCGCAAACACCGCTCCAAGCGCAAGCAGAACCACCGTCACCTGCAACACCATGCGCAGCTTCATTGAGACTCTCCATTTCGCGCTGGCCTGGTTGGCGCCGGCCTGGCGTTGTCCTATACGCAAAACCCAGCCCGGAAGTTCTCTGCAGAATAACCTGGCCCTCCCGCCGGCCGCACCCGGAGCCCGAAGCACCCTCAATCATCCGGTTCGACGCCCCGCGCGCAGTTCCCTTCTTGAAACATTCTCCCCAATGAACTACTGTGATCCGGCAGCCCTTTCCTCCGCGATGCCGCAACCTCTCGCCTCTCGGCGCACTCTCCCCCGACCCAAAGGCTGGGAAGCCGCGCACGCCTCGTCGCCCTTCGGCCCCACCCGCATCCCACGCGTCCCTTACGCAACATCAGCAGGAGCACGTCCCATGTCGCCGATCCACTCCCGCCGGACCTCCATCCTCCTCGGCGCAGCATTCACCCTCGCAATGCCCTTTGCAGCCCGCGCGCAGCCCGCCGCCGAAGCCCAGGTCCGCACCGCCCCCACGGTCGACGTCCTCCGCCGCGAGTTCCTCTCGCCGCCCGACCCCGCCAAGCCCATGGTCCGGTGGTGGTGGTTCGGCCCCGCCGTCACCAGGCCCGAGATCCTCCGCGAACTCACCCAGATGAAAGCCGACGGCATCGGCGGCGCCGAACTCGCCTTCGTCTACGCCGAACAGCTCGACGACCCCGCCCAGACCATCCAGAACCTCCCCTTCCTCTCGCCCGGGATGCTCGACGCGGTCACCTATGCCCAGGCCGAAGGCCGCAGGCTCGGCCTCCGCATCGACGTCACCCTCTGCTCCGGCTGGCCCTACGGCGGCCCCGCCACCCCGCTCTCCGAGGCCGTCGGCCGCCTCCGCGTCGCCGAGTCACCGATCCCGGCCAACACCTCCGCGATCTCCGCGCCCAATCTCGCCGAGGGCGAAACCCTCATCGCCGCCGTCCTCGCCAAACCCTCCTCCGCCACGCCGCCCGCCGCTCCCGCCCCGGGAACCCGCGGCCCGCGCCCCGTCACCTTCGATCCCGCCGGCGCCGAACCCCTCCCCTTCAACGGCACCACCGCCACAATCCCTCCCACGACCGGCGCGCGCGTCGCCGTCTTCTTCATCCAGTCGCACACCAAGCAGGCGGTCAAGCGCGCCGCCGTGGGAGCTGAAGGCTTCGTCCTCGATCCCTTCTCGAAACAGGCCGTCGCCACCCACCTCCGCGCCGTCGGCGAGCCCCTCGTCAAGGCCTTCGGAGCTACCCCGCCCTACGCCGTCTTCTCCGACTCGCTCGAGGCCTACGGAGCCGACTGGACCCCCTCTCTCCCCGCCGAGTTCAACAAGCGCCGCGGCTACGATCTCCTCCCCCACCTCGCCGAACTCGTCGCCGGCGGCTCCCCCGCAGCCGACCAGGTCCGCCACGACTACGGCCAGACCCTCACCGAACTCGTCGACGAAAACTACCTCACGCAGATCAACGACTGGGCCAACACACACCACACCAGGTTCCGCTCCCAGACCTACGGCGAGCCCGCCGTCGACTTCTCCTCGCAGAACCTCGTAGCCCTCGCCGAAGGAGAAGGCCCGCAGTGGCGCTCCTGGTCCACCCTCCGCTGGGCCACCTCCGCGAACCACGTCTTCCACCACACCGTCACCTCCGGAGAGACCTTCACCTGGCTGCACTCTCCCGTCTTCCGCGCCACCCCGCTCGACATGAAGGTCGAGGCCGACATCGACTTCATCATGGGCGAGAACCAGCTCATCTTCCACGGCTGGCCCTACTCCCCGCCCCAGGCCTTCTACCCCGGTTGGTCGCTCTACGCTGCCGCCAACTTCAACGACAACAACCCCTGGCACCCCGTCATGCCCGTGGTCACCCGCTACATCGCCCGCCTCTCCTACCTCATGCGGCAGGGCGAGCCCGCCAACCAGGTCGCCATCCTCCTCCCCACCGACGACGTCTGGGCCACGTTCTCCCCCACCCACACCACGGTCACCGGCGCCCTCCAGCCGCGCATCTCGCCGCTCATGGCCCCCATCCTCACCGCCGGCTACAACATCGACTACATCGACGCCAAGGCGATCGAACACGGCGGCCTCGGCAATCACCAGCTCCTTGTTCTTCCGCCGATGGATCGCATCCCCGTCGCCACCCTCGACGCAATTTACAAATGGCGGATGCAGAACCCTGACAAGGGTGCCAGACCCTCCGACCGGGACTACAACGTCATCTGCATCCAGCGCTGCCCGTCCATCGATCCACAGGGCAAGCCTCTGCCCGGCGGGACGGGCTCATGGATCGTCGAAGATAACGTAAACGAGCTCGCGAAGGACCTCACATCAGTCGCAAAGCCCGACTTCGCCCTCACTGCCGGCGACGACACCGCCCGCACCCAGCTCGGCTTCATCCGCCGCAAGCTCCCCACCGGCGACATCTACTTCGTCGCCAACACCTCGCCCCAGACCATCGACGCCACCGCCACCTTCGGCACCTCTTTCAAGAACGCCATTGCCGTCGATCCCGACAGCGCAACCGTTTGGGAAGCGTCACCCACGGGTCAGGCCATCCACCTCGCCCCCTACGAGTCGCGCGTCTTCTTCTTCTCCGAAGCCCCCGTTCATCCCGGCGCCGCGCCTCTCGCGCGGGAGAGCGCGCCCGCGGCAAAGGGCTCCCCCGTCGCCGACCTCTCCGCCGACTGGAAGGTCAACTTCGTCGCGGACAACAAGACCGTAACCCAGCCCACCCTCACCGACTGGACTGCCGACCCCGCCACCAGGAACTACTCCGGCGAAGCCGTCTACTCCCGCGACTTCACCCTCGCCAGCAAGCCGGCCACACCGGTCTACCTCCAGATCGACGGCGGCCAGCCCCTCCCCGGGGCACCCAACGCCCCGCCCGAGCGCTTTGATCCCACCGCCGGCCCGAACGGCCTGCCCAACCCGCTGGTCACCCGCCCCGGCCCCGGCCTCCACGCCTACTACGACCCGCCGGTCCGCGAGGCCGCCCTCGTCACGATCAACGGCCAACCGGCCGGCGCGCTCTGGCACCCACCCTACCGCCTGGACGTCTCCCGCTTCCTCAAGGCCGGCCAGAACCACATCGAGATCCACGTCTACAACACCGCCCTCAACCACTGGGCCGCCCTCCCGCCCCACGACTTCGGCCCCCTGATCGCCAAGTACGGCGACAAGTTCCAGATGCAGGACCTCAACCAGGTCAAACCTATCCCCTCCGGGATCCTCGGCGCCATCCACCTCACGACGGAGACGAAATGACGCGCCGCGTACCCCATCTCAGACAGCTTCACCGTCTGACGTGGGGTTGTTCCCTGGAACAACCCTCCACAAACATCGGGTGCCCCGTGCTAGCTCCGCCAGGGCGGGATCCCCATCGGTTCCCGGGTTCGAATCCTCAACCGAATCGACAGGGCCGTTTCGTTCCAGCAAATCGGTACAGGTCCAGGGGGAAGGTACCCGCCCCACAGAAAGGCGCACCATGACCCGCACCCCAGGCATCCTCCTCGTACTCGCCTTCTCCGTCACCGCCCACGCCGCCACCCTCTACGCAAACGACACCGGAGCCAAAGGCGACGGCACCACCCTGAACACCGTCGCAATCCAGCGCGCCATCGATACCGCCGCTCCCCGCCACGACACCGTCTCCTTCAAGCCCGGCACCTACCTGACTGGAGCGCTCTTCCTCAAGTCCGGCGTCACGTTCGAGATCCCCGAGGGCGTCAGCCTCACCGGCGCGCAGGACCTCGCCGACTTCCCGGAGCTCCCCACCCGCATCGCCGGCATCGAGATGACCTGGCCCGCCGCGCTCATCAACGTCCGCGACCAGCACGACGTCACCATCACCGGCAAGGGCACCATCGACGGCAACGGCCAGATCTGGTGGAAGGCCTACCGCGATCTCCGCGCCGCCTACGAGCCCAAAGACCTCCGCTGGGCCTCCGACTACGACTCCAAACGCGTCCGCCTCTCCCTCATCCAGAACTCGTCCAACGTCCACTTCGGCGGAGGCCTCCTGCTCAAGCGCCCCGGGTTCTGGACCGTCCAGATCCTCTACAGCCACGACGTCTTCGTCGACGGCCTCACCATCCGCGCCAACGCTCCCGCCACCGGCACACCCGGCGAACTGCTCCGCGGCCCCTCCACCGACGGCATCGACATCGACTCCTCGCACGACATCGACGTCGCCCACGCCGACATCGACAACAACGACGACGCCCTCTGCCTCAAGTCCGGCCGCGACTCCGACGGACTCCGCGTCAACCGCCCCACCTACAACATCAAGGTCCACGACTCCGTCATCCGCCGCGGCGCCGCCGCTATCACCATCGGCTCCGAGACCTCCGGCGGCTTCCACAACATCGAGGTCTGGAACATCACCGCCGAAGCCGCGGTCCCCAACGGCGTCCTCTTCAAGTCCGCCCACACCCGCGGCGGCACCGCGACCGACATCCGCATCCACGACATGGACCTCCAGGGCGTAGCCACCCCCATCTCGATGACCATGAATTGGAACCCAAGCTACTCCTACGCCGAGCTACCCGCCGGCACCGACCGCAAGACGATGCCTCCCTACTGGGTCCCCCTCACCACGCCCGTCCCGGCCGAGCAGGGCCTCCCGCACTTCTCGCACGTGCATATCTGGAACGTCCACGCCACCGGGGCGCGCCGAGCCTTCTCCGTCGCCGCCTACTCCAATGCCCCGCTCACAGACTTCAAGTTCGACCACCTCGACATCCAGGCCGCCAGCGCCGGCTCGATCGCCAACGCCCGCGACTGGACCTTCTCCGACATCCACCTCACCACCACCGACCACACCACCCCCACCCTCACCGACGACACCAACATCACCGGCCTGCCGCAGCCACCCCCGCACAGTAGCCGCACAAAGTCGTCTGGTGTACCTCCCGCTCTTCCGTGCCCCCTGTCATTGGTCCCTTCGACCAGTCCTCCCGTACCCCTCGAACACGCTAAACGGCATGGGCGTCCGCGCGACTCGCCAACCCAGATACACCAACACCGCCAACTCCCCCAGCCCCGTGAACGGCCCGAGAAAGCTCAGGGGAGCAAACAGCAGCGCACACGGCACCAGAAGCCGCAGCATCTCCCCGCGGCTCATCCTCACGCTCTCGCTCGCCACGTCCTGCGATAGCATCACCAGCAGCAGTCCCCAGGGCAGAAGCATCAACACCAGCGTGTAGACAGCCGCGCTCAACGGCAGCACCATCTCCGCAATGGAGAGCGCAAAGATTCCATTCAGCAGCGGCATTCTCCGAAACCACCACCCGATCCACACCAGCGCGCCAACCGCAATCGCGTCCATCACCCGCGCCCATACGTCGAGCCGGGCCCAGCCCGGCACGCCCGCAACCCCGGTCACCATCTCCCTCGGATCGAACGCCTGGTGCTGCACCACAAACCAGATCGGCACCTTTACCGCATCCAGCAGCGAGTGCGCAAAGCGCAGCTCCATCTCCAGCCGAACCGACAGCACATACTGCGCCACATACTGGCTCCCTCCCACCACGATGCTGTGCGCAGCCACCGGAATCGTGGGCCCAAGCGCCCACAACGCCGCCAAGGACAGACCGCCCGCGACAGCCACGCCAAGCACCGCCTCCCACCAGCGCCGCCCCCACACAAACAGCAGGAAGAACACCGCAGGAAACGGCTTGATCGCCACAGCCGCTCCAAGCAACATCGCCGCCCACACATACCGCCGCCGCCCGAACAGCAACACGGCCGCACACGTCAGCGCGGCGTTCACCCACTCCACATTCGCCCGGTTCGCCGCAAAGATCTGTGGATAGCCAAGCAGCATCGTCACTCCCGCAGACCACATCGCAAGCCCGCCCACACTGGTCCGCCGCAACACGCCCAGCAGTATCCCCAGGTACACGGCCACAACCGCGCCAAACGCGGTCAGGCAAGCCGCCACCGGCTCGCGGAACAGTCGCAGAAAGAACGCGAACACGAACGCGGCCGCGGGGGAATAGGGAAACGGCGGCCGGCCCTCCAGCAGTCCCGGCCCCGAGAGGTGCTGCATTCTCTTCGTGAAGTCCAGCAGATCCCCGAACGCTCCCTGCCCGCTGAACGTGTTGCTGCCATGCAGCAGGGCCGAGTAGTCCGCGCTCACCCACGTCGCGCCCAGCCTGCCCGCAATCTCCGGAGCCCAGCCGGCCAGTCCCAACCCGGCAAACACCGCCAGGTACACCCGCAGCGCGCTCCGCACCTCCCGTTCGCCTGCCTGTGTTCTGGCTGCCGCCGCAGCGTCGGTCTCCACCCGCCTCCTCTACGCCCGCGCGAAGTCGATAAACGCCATCTGGGGATTCGTATGGATCAGCTTCACATCCACCTGGTCGCCTACATCCAGCCCCTTCTCGCCCTGCACGATCCGCCCCTCCACCGGCGGCGAGAACACCCGCACGTACGTCCCCTTGTCGCCCGCGCCGGTCACCACGCCATGGAAGCGCTGCCCGATCTTGTCCGCCAGCGCCACTGCGGCCACACGCTTCGTCATCGCGCGCTCCACCTTGTGGCTCGCGTGCTCCTGGACGTTGCACTGCGTCGCAATCGCCCGCAGCTCGTCATCCGTATACGGAGCGGGCTTGCCGTCCAGCAGCGCCTCGATGAGCCGCTGCACGACGAGGTCCGGAAAGCGGCGGTTCGGTGCGGTCGAGTGCGCGTAGTCCCGCGCGGCCAGCCCGAAGTGTCCCAGCGGCTCCGGATCGTTGGCCGCAACCAACACATACTCGCCCGCGCCCATCAGCTTGATCACGGCCAGCGACAGGTCCGGATAGTGCACCGGATCCTTCGTCCGCTGCGCCTGCAGAAACCCGCTCAGCGCGGCCGAATCGGGCTCGGTCGGCAGCGCCGTGCCCTTAGCCTTCGCGAGCTCCACAATCCTGTCCCACCGCTGCGGCACGCGCACCACGCGCCGGATGCACGAGCGCCCCGCCTTCTGCAGCGTCTCCGCCATGGTCTCGTTCGCGCCCACCATGAACTCCTCGATCAGCTCGGTCGCGCGGTTGTGTACGGCCTCCTGGATCGCCTTGACCTGCCCGTCGACGACCAGCGGATCGGCCTCGATCCTGCGGAAGTCCACCGCGCCATTCCTCATACGCTCCGCCCGCATCGCCTGCGCGGCCTCGTCCTGCAGCTTCAGCTGCGCCTGCAGCTCCGGGGACCCCGCAATCTTCACATCCGTGCACGGCAGATGCCCCTCACACAGCTTGCCTTCCAGCCACGGCCCCACCTTGCTGTACGCCAGTTGCGCCTTGTTGCGCAGCAGCGCGCGATACACCGTCCCCTGCGTGCGGCATCCCTGCGCATCCACCACGTACTCGGTCACCACCGCCGCGCGATCCTCGTCCTGGTTCAAGGACGTCAGCCCGGTCGAGAGCTCATTCGGCAGCATGGGAAAGTTCCGCACGCCGGTGTAGATCGTCTTGGTCTGCTCCGCCGCATGCTGGTCGATCGGCGTGCCCCGCGCCACAGCCCCCGCCACATCCGCGATCCCGACACTCACGCGGATTCCGCCGCCCGTGCCATCGGCCGCGGGCGCAATCCGCTCCGCCCACTCCACCTGGTCCAGATCCCGCGAGGTGTCGTTGTCGATCGACGACCAGAGCAGCTCCCGAAGATCCCGCGCGGCTCCGCCGGAAGGGGCAGCAGCACCTGCCGCGCCGCCACCCGGAGCCGCCAGCGCCTTCCGAATCGCCTCTACCTGTTCGGTGGTCCCCGCCGGAAGATCCGGCTTGAACCCATCACTCACCATCTCCCGATACGCCGCCGCCGCCAAATCAAACCCGTTATGTCCCATGCAAGCGAAAGCCTACCACGCAGCCGCAACCCTTAGCCTCCGCCTCTCCCGAGGCCCACCTCCACGACCGCCGGCATCCCCCTTCAACGGCCCGCGTGTGCCCACACCCGGCGGCTACACCCTTCCCGCCCTCTCCTGCCGCGTGATACCGTTTCGAACGATCCGCCTGGAGTTCTCATGCCTGTCACCCGCCGTTCGCTCGTGGCTTCCGGAGTCTCCCTCGCCGGGCTCGCCGCAGCCCACCGCCTGGGCTTCTCACAGGTCTCCGACACACCCCCCACGCACCCTTCCACCCCCGCCGCCCGCGCTCTCTACGCCGACATCGGCCCCGCCGCCTGGGCCGAGCTCCACTGCCGCCTCCGCACCGTCAACGACGATATCGCCGCCCGCGGCCTCCGCCACATCCCCAACACCGAAGGCACCTTCCTCACCGGCTACCCCTACAACGAGTTCTACGACTGGGACCTCTACTTCGAGAACCTCTACCTCTCCTACTACGGCGTCTGGCCCCTCTGCTTCACCAACCTCAAGGAGTTCCTCAACCGCGAGCAGCCCGACGGCTACGTCAACCGCTCGCTCATCAAGCAGCGCGACCGCCAGCAGTTCAAGCCCTTCCTCGCCCAGCTCGCCGTGCTCGGCTGCAAACAGAACCGCAACGACTACGCCTGGCTCCGCGGCAAATACTACGTGCGCCTCACCGCCTATCTCACCAAGTGGTTCTCCTTTGACTCGGATCGCAACGGCCTCCCCGTCTGGAACTCCGCCGACGCCGCCGGCACCGACAATCAATGGTCCCGCGGAGGTGCCCTGAGCGCCTTTGAGATCGAAGGCGTAGACCTCGCCAGCTACCTCATCCGCGAGCTTCGCGCCATGGCCGTCATCGCACAGAATCTCAACCTCCCCGCCGACGCCAAAGACTTCAACGCCCACGCCGACCAGGTCGCCGGGCTCATCAACTCCGTCCTCTGGGATGAAAAACAGGGCATGTACTTCGACCGCAACGAGAAGACCGGGGCACGCGTCAACGTCAAATCCGCCACCAACTTCATGCCCCTATTCGCCGGCGCCGCCACACCCGCCCGCGCCAAACGCATGGTCCGCGAGCACCTCCTCAACCCCGCCGAGTTCTGGCTCCCCTACCCCGTCGCCAGCTACGCCAAGACCGAGCCCGACTACTACCAGAACCCCACAGCCAAAGAGTGCAACTGGCGCGGACCCTCCTGGGCACCCACCAACTACATGATCTTCCAGGGCCTGCAACGCTATGGCTTCCACAGCGAAGCCCGCGAGCTCGCCCGCCGCCTCTTCCACATGGCCATCGACCGGAACCCTGTCCTGCGCGAGTACTACAACGCAGAGACCGGTGAAGGCCTGGGCCAGACTCGCTTCTGGGGCTTCACCGCGCTCTACTACGGCATGCTGCTCGAGTCCTACGCCGTCTACGACGCATCCAGCCTCGACCGTCCTCTCGCCCCGCTCATCCCCCACGAGCTCGTCGTGGACTTCCCTGCCCTGCCCGGCCTCTGGCCCGCAACAAGCAACGCCTGACCCCTCTCGCACACCCATATATTTATGTCCAGCAAGCTTCCGCTCAGCCTTCTCGCCCTCGCCACCCTGGTTTCCCACGCCCCGCAAACCACGCCCTCCCACCCGGCCACTCCGCCGCCCACCCCGCCCAAGCTCTCAGACACCGTCGCCGGCATCCCTGTCAACTACGATGAGTCAAAGGTCGGCGGCTACACCCTCTCCGACCCGCTCCTGCTCGCCCTCATAGCCCCCCGCCCCGTCCTCCTCCAGACCGGCTCCACCGACCTCTGGTCCGATCCCAAAGGCGAGTTTCTCAGCGAAGTCGCCGCCGGCCCCGTCTATAGACTCCTCGGCAGGCAGGACCTCGGAACCACCGCCTGGCCGTCCCCAGGCACACCCATCCTCTCCAACGGCCTGAACTACTTCTTCATGCACGTCGGAGGCCACGGCATGATCCCCACCGACTGGGACATCTACCTCCAGTTCCTCCAGGCCAACCTCCATCCCACCCCGTGACCGCACCCCCTCCCCCAAAGGTGGTAGTCCATCCCCCACCAACGAGTCATACCCCGCACCCGCAATCCACGAGACAGTAGAGGGGCAGGTGAGTCGCTCACCGAACCATTGAGGAGACGAGCTTGCGGATCCGCAGCAGCAGGCAGCCTTTTCTGTAGAGCAGCTTCTTCATCCCTCGCGGAGTGAACCGGCGCCTACAAGACTGGCGCCGGTATGCGAACAAAGGGAGGACCGTCTGCTGGGGAGCGGGTCCTCCCAGATTTTTCCCCACTACCACGCCGGTTCCGCCGTCCATCCAGCGCCTCCCGGATTTGCCCGCACCCACCACTCCCCCTACAATCAGCAGAACCCCCGCACCCACCGCCAAAACCGCAGGCCTCCGGGGCACACACCTTATGATCACCACCCCAGTCCCCGAAGCCCTCACCTTCGACGATGTGCTCCTCGTCCCCGCGTTCTCCGATGTCGTGCCCACGCAGGTCTCCACGCAGACCCGCCTCACCCGGAACATCACCCTCAACACGCCCCTCATCTCGGCCGCCATGGACACCGTCACCGAGTCGCGCCTGGCCATCGCCATGGCCCAGCAGGGAGGCATCGGCGTGGTCCACCGCAACCTCACCATCGAGCAGCAGGCGGGGGAGATCGACAAGGTCAAGCGCTCCGAGTCCGGCATGATCGTCGACCCCGTCACCATCTCCCCCGAGCAGCCCATCGCCGACGCGCTCGACCTGATGCGCCGCTACAAGATCTCCGGCGTGCCCGTCACCCGCAATCGCCGCCTGGTCGGCATCCTCACCAACCGCGACCTCCGCTTCGTCTCCCGCACCGACATCCCCATCGACGACGTGATGACCAAGTCCGACCTGATCACCGTCCCGGTCGGCACCACGCTCGAACAGGCCGAGCAGATCCTGCACCAGCACCGCGTGGAAAAGCTGCTCGTCGTCAACGACGAGTACGAGCTCAAGGGCCTGATCACCGTCAAGGACATCCAGAAGAAGCTGAAGTACCCGAACGCCAGCAAGGACTCCAAGGGTCGCCTGCGCGTTGCGGGAGCGATTGGGGCGACCGGCGACTTCCTCGAACGCGCCGCCGCCCTGATCGAAGCCCGGGTCGACGCCCTCGCCATCGACTCCGCCCACGGCCACTCCTCGCGCGTCCTCGAAGCCGTCCGCGACTGCAAGAAGCGCTTCCCCGACACCGACCTGATGGCCGGCAACGTCGCCACCTACGAAGGCGCGCAGGCCCTGATCGACGCCGGAGCCGACGCCGTCAAGGTCGGCATCGGGCCGGGAAGCATCTGCACCACCCGGATGGTGACGGGCGCCGGCATGCCCCAGATCACCGCCATCGCGGAGGCCGCCAGGGCAGCCCGCAAGGCCGGCATCCCATTGATCGCCGACGGCGGCATCAAGTACTCCGGCGACCTCACGAAGGCCATCGCCGCCGGCGCCGACGTCGTCATGATCGGCTCCCTCTTCGCGGGCGTCGACGAGAGCCCCGGCGAGACCATCCTCTACCAGGGCCGCAGCTTCAAGGCCTACCGCGGCATGGGCTCCCTCTCCGCCATGGCCCAGGGCTCCGCCGAGCGCTACTTCCAGGGCAAGGACGACCTGAGCGAAGCCGCCCTCACCGCCAGCGGCAATCCCTCCAGCCGCGTCTCCATCACCGCGCCGGAGTCCAACGGCTCCAATCGCCTCGCCAAGTTCGTACCCGAAGGCATCGAAGGCCGCGTCCCCCACCGCGGCGCGCTGGAGGCCATGGTCTACCAGCTGGTCGGCGGCCTCCGCTCCGGCATGGGATACCTCGGATGCGGCACCATCCCGGAGCTCCAGGCCAACGCCCGCTTCATCCGCATCTCGAACGCCGGCCTCCGCGAGTCCCACGTCCACGACGTCATCATCACCCGCGAAGCGCCGAACTATCACGCGGAGTAGGGCCGGCGCACACCGTAATTCTTTCTCGTTGACGCGCCGAAGCCGCCTCGCGTCACTACGTTACGGGCGGTAACCAAGGCATTGTTCCTCCAGTAACGTTAGCGGAATCAAATACTTCTTTAAAAATAGCGGTATGGCACTGCACGTGCTTATACCCCAGGTGAGACTGGCCCAATCCGCCTCCCTGGAGACCGCACGCGATGGCTGCTTCACCCATTCCGTTTCCTTCGCTTCGCCCCGCGCTCCACAGGGTGTGGTTCCCCGTGCTCTTCGGGCTCACCATCATCTGCTTCGAATCCACGCCTCTGATGGGCGGCGACCGCACGGGACGGTGGCTCGGCGAGATCTGGCCGGCGATCCTCGGCAGGGTGAACTCCCCCTTCTTCGGCGAGGTCCACCACATCCTGCGCAAGATCGGCCACTTCACCGGCTACGGCACCCTGGGCCTGCTCTTCCGCAAGGCCTGGCACCGCTCGGTTAGGCTCTATCTCGGCTTGCTGGGGAGCAGGCTGCTCGTCGGAGCCTCTGCCCTGGCGGTCTCCTGTGTCTTCCTGGTCGGCTCGCTCGATGAGTGGCACCAGAGCTTTATCCCCGGCCGCACCAGCACACGCACCGACGTGCTGATCGACACCTGCGGAGCGCTCGCCTTCAATCTCGCGTTCTTCGCCCTCCGCCGATACCGCCGGAACCGCATCCTTCGCTCGTACGCCGTTCCATCCCGCTTCAGTCTTCCCGCCTGAGCTTCAGCCCTGCCGCCTGAATCGGCCGCCGCTACCGGCGCCCGGGAGGATCCAACACCATGGCGTCGAAGCGGTGCCTCCTGCGAAAGCCGAACCGCTCGTACAGCCGCACCGCCGGCGCGTTGGCCTCCGTCACCGTCAGCGTGATCGCCTGGAAGCCAGCGCCGCGCAGCATCGCCAGGCTGTGCCGCAGCAGCACGGATCCCAGCCCCGCGCCGCGGTACTGGGGAGCCACGCAGAACTGCGTGATGTGCGCCACCTCGCCGCCCACCTTCGAGGCCAGCACAAGCCCTACGGGGGTCCTCACGTCCCGGTCCCGCAGAACCCACGAATGCACCGGGTCGAACACACCGCACCCGGGAAAGCGCACGATATTGTGCAGAAACCGCAGCGCGCCGTGCAGCGTCCTGTACTGGTCGTTGATCTCGGAGTCCATGTGCCCGGCATAGGCCGCATGGATCAGCTCGCCGGCCGCCTGGTAATCCTGCGGAACCCACTGCGCCAGCACCAGGTTGGGCGGCAGACCGCCGGCTGCAGCCGACTCCCTCGCACCCGCAAGCTGCGGCCGGGGAGTCAGGTCGCACTCCAGAAACAGCCGCGGATAGATGCGGCACTCCAGCCCGGCGAACACCTCCGCGAACTCGCCCGCATCGGACAGCAGAATCTGCGACTCGATCCGCTCGACCATCGGCGTGTGCCGCAGCAGCTCCAGCATGTGGACCAGCAGACTCCTGGTGGTCGAGCCATCCCCCTGCGCCCCCAGCCCCGCGGCGAACGCATCGCCGATCACGGCCTTGTTGCCCTCGTACACCGCAAACGCATAGCCGCACACCCGGCCGTGCGCCTGCGCCACATAGCCCTCCAGCACCCGGGAGTCGATATACTGCAGCAGCAGCTCGATCGAGGAGTCATAGTCCCACCGCAGCCGCTCCCGCCACAGCCTGGCCTCCTCTTCGAGCAGAGGACGAAGCTGCCGCGCCGAGAAATGGCGCAGATCCAGAATATCGAGTTCCGAAGCGAGCGGTGAAGTGGACATGGGGCCTGTCTGCGTCGGCCGGGCGGAGCACTCCCGGCACTCGACGAGAGTACAGGCGCAACCCGGCGCAGGCAAAGTGCTCCTCCCGGTCCCTGATCATTCTGTCGCCGCTGCTGCACGTCCCTGCGCGGCTGTGCGGAATTTGGTATCCTCAAGGTTTGACGAAAGCGTAGGAAATGGCGGAACAACGAGGCAGAACCCACCACCGTAAACGGGTCGCCAGCACCTTCTCCGACGAGATCGGAGCCATGCTCGAAGGCGAACTCACCGACCCCCGGATCGCACCCAGCTACGTCACCGACGTCGTGCTCGCGCCCGGCGGAAAGTCCGCCCGCGTCTTCGTAGCCGTCCACGGCTCGGGGGAGGAGGAAGAGTCCACCCTCGCCGGCCTGATGGCCGCCCGCAACTACATCCGTTCGCAGATTCGCGACCGGATGGGCGTCCGCCACGTCCCCGAACTCACCTTCGCCATCGACCGGTCGATTCGGATGACCGGCCGGATGGATGAACTGCTCGAACGCATGCGCAAACGCCAGCGCAGGCAGGAGCCCGAACCCCAGCCGGCCGCGGAGCCGCAACCCTCCGCAACGCCCCACCCCTGAGCTGCTCCGAACTCTGGTAGCCTTGGTATCGCCCGGAACCGAGCAGGCCACGGTCTCACCCGAACCGGTCTCACCCGAACCGGGCAGGCCCGAACCGAGCAGGCCCGGAACGAAGCAGGCCGCAGAGCCGGGCCGCCGCCGGGCGCGACCCCCACGAGTTCGCCGCCGTGTCGGAGCGCAGCAGCCAGGCACGTCTTCCCAGGAATGTCTTGATCGAATCCCCCCAACTCGCCGTGCCCAGCGAACAGCGACAGGCCACGCCCGTGCTCTGGATCAGACGGTGCATCCAGTGGTTCCGCACGGTGTCTGCCGGCGAGTTCGTCATCCTCTTCGCCGTCACCGCGTTTCTGCTCTTCTACGGCCTGGTGCCGGTCTTTGGCGGCGACCAGCTCGGCCTGGTCGGCGCCGACGAGCCCCGCTACGCCCAGATCGCCCGCGAGATGCTGAACGCCCACTCCGAGGTGTGCCAGGAGCTGCACACCAGCATGGTGCCCTCCAGCCTTTCGCCCCACGCCGTCACCAACGCCCTGCGCTGCGTCGAAGGCGGAACCGTCACCCCCATCCTCTACGGCCATCCCTGGCTCGAAAAGCCGGCCCTCTACTACTGGCGCGCCATGAGCTTCTTCAAGGAGTTCGGCGTCTCCGACTGGTCCGCCCGCCTGCCCTCCTCCTCCGGCGCCTTCGTGCTGATCGTGCTCATCTTCCTCCACATGCGGCGCTTCCGCCCCGGAGGCCAGCTCGACGCCGCCCTGATCACCGCCTCCTCGGTCGCCATCATCGGCTTCGCCCGCGGTGCCTCCACCGACATGCAGCTCGCCGCGCCCTTCTGCATCGGCATGCTCGGCTGGTACGCCTGGTATGAGACCGGCAAGAAGTTCTGGCTCTTCGACCTCTACTTCTTCGGAGCCGCGGCCACCCTCGCCAAGGGCCCCGTCGCCCCCTTCATGGCGCTCGGCATCATCTGCCTCTTCCTCGGCCTGCGCCGCGAGTGGTCCGTCCTGCGCCGCACCGTGTGGATTCCCGGCCTGCTGCTCTACCTCGCCATGGTGCTGCCCTGGTACATCGAGGTCCAGCGCAAGAACCCCACCTTTCTCCGCGAGTTCATCCTCCAGCACAACCTCAAACGCTTCGCAACCGACATCTACCAGCACACGCAGCCCGTCTGGTACTACATCCCCGTCCTGCTGATCGGCCTGCTGCCCTGGGCCGGCATCGCCATCCGCGCCCTCGTCGACGCCTTCCAGAACTGCCTTGCCGAGTGGCGCGTCTCGCTCGATCCGCGCCGCTACCTCGGCCACGGGCGCACCGGCGACGCCTTCCCCGAGTTCCTCGTCCTCTGGGCCCTCTTTCCCATCGTCTTCTTCTCATTCTCGAAGTCCAAGCTCCCCGGATACATCCTCCCCTCCATCCCCCCCATCACCATCCTTACGGGGGATTACCTGAACCGCACCCGCCGCGAAGGCCTCCCTGCCTGGCTGCTGTGGGCCCACGCCGCCACCTGCGGCGTCATGATCTTCGTCCTCGTGCTCGCACCCCAGCACATGGTCTATGAGACCTTGATCCCCTCCGCCGGATGGCTCCTCACTGCGACGCTCGCCGCCATGCTCGTCACCTTCGCCATCGTCCGCACCATCCGCATCGGAGGCAGCCGCTGGATCCGCAGCGCCACACTCTTTCCCGTGATGGCAGCCCTCGTCTTTCTGCTCGGATTCCACGGCCGCGAGCTCGACCGCAACTACTCCGCCCGCCCGCTCGCGCAGGAGATGGAACGTCTCGCCCCGGACACCCGCCTGGTCGTCGTCCACAACGTCAAGCGGGACATGGTCTACGGCCTCGCCTTCTACCGCAACCAGGAGCCCCTCTCCTACGACCGCACCGGCATCCCCCCGGGCCAGCACCTCCTCGTCATCCGCACCAGCGAGATCAACCAGCTCCCCGAACTCCTGCCCGGCCGCGTCTACGAGCCCCTCTTCCTCTACGACACCCAGGGCCTCGCCGTCTACAAAGTCCTCCCCATCGGCTAACCACCCCCGCGCCCCCGCCGCTCTCCCTGTGTTCTCTTCCCTCAGCCTCTGTGAACTCTGTGGTTCGTCGTTCCTACAGAGCCGGACTACCCATCCAGCACCTCCGCACTACCCATCCTCCACCTCCACGGACCCATCCAGCACCTCCACCCACGTATCCAGCACCTCCGCACCCAGCCCCACCGCCAGCCGCTGAACCGCCCGCTCCAACTCCTGCATCTGCCCCTCCAGGTACGCCGCTGACGACGAGATCGCCACAAATCCCAGCGTAGCCCGGTTCCACAGCGCGGCCTCGTCCAGCTCCGCCACCGACACATTGAACCCGTGCCGCAGCTTGTCCTTGATCGACCGCACCACCTGCCGCCGGTCCTTCAACGACTGGGCATGGGCAATCGACAACTCGACAGTCAGTTTCGCGATCGGCATAGGAGCTACGGCGAGTGCACGCATGATCTCACAGCCGCACGCCGCCTGCGCTCCGGTCGCCCCGGCCCGCGTTTCCGCTCCGGTCGCCCCGCCCGGCGCCTCCGCCCGGGCCCCTCAGCCGCACGCAATCCGCACGAAAGAAGTACCCGCCGTGGTTCCTCCACACACCTGCCCGTTTTTCCCTCGTGAATGCGGTGTCAGAATTGAGCAACAGCGAACGCCATTCCGTTCTCGCAAGCCGGAATCGGACCATGGCCCTCGCACAAACACATCCGCGCCCACGCGCAGTACGCCACGTTTCGCACGATTGACCCGCACCATCACCTGCACGAGGGGGAGCCGCACTCAATGTTCAACACGCCGGACGACGCACTTCGGATCCAGTACCAGGACGATCGACCGCAAGGAGCGCGCATCAAGGTCATCGGCGTCGGCGGAGGCGGCAACAACGCCGTCAACCGCATGATCGCCGCCGGAGTCGAAGGCGTCGAGTTCATCTCCGCCAACACCGACGTCCAGGCCCTCCAGGTCTCGCAGGCCCCCGTCAAGCTGCAGCTCGGCGTCAAGCTCACCTCCGGCCTCGGCGCCGGAGCTAACCCCGACGTCGGCCGCCGCGCCGCCCTCGAAGACTCCGACAAGATCATCGAAGCCCTCGAAGGCGCGGACATGGTCTTCGTCACCGCCGGCCTCGGCGGAGGCACCGGAACCGGAGCCGCCCCCGTCATCGCCTCGCTCGCCAGCGAGATGGGCGCCCTTACCGTCGCCGTCGTCACCCGCCCCTTCGCCTTCGAAGGCAAGCGCCGCATGATGCAGGCCGAGCGCGGCATGCAGGAGCTGCTCGAATCCGTCGACACGCTCATCGTCATCCCCAACGAGAAGCTCCTCGAAGTCGCCAAGGACGCCGGCTTCTTCGAGTCCTTCCGCATCGCCGACGACGTCCTCCGCCAGGGCGTGCAGGGCATCTCGGACATCATCACCATCACCGGCATCATCAACCGCGACTTCGCCGACGTGAAGACCACCATGGCCGGCATGGGCTACGCCGTCATGGGCACCGCCGTCCGCTCCGGCCCCGACCGCGCCAAGGAAGCCGCCATCGCCGTCATGGCCTCTCCCCTGCTCGAATCCGGTGCAATCGACGGCGCGCGCGGCATCCTCATCAATATCACCGGCTCCTCCTCGCTCAAGCTCTCCGAGGTCAACGAGGCCTCCACCATCATCCAGAACGCCGCCCACGAAGACTGCAACATCATCTTCGGCGCCGTCATGGACGAGCGCATGGGCGACGAGGTCAAGATCACCGTCATCGCCACCGGCTTCCGCCAGGAGATGCCCGAGCGCCGCGCCCGCATGCTCGCCGAGGCCACCGGCACGGACACCGCCTGGCAGGTCCCCATCCGCGCCGCCGCCACCCCCACGCAGCCGCGCTTCGCCAGCGAACTCCACAGCCGGCCGGAGGCCCCG
>JALYIA010000189.1 GCA_030776065.1 Acidobacteriota bacterium | reverse complement strand
GGCCGTGAGGTTCTGCTGGTGGACGACATCTACACGACGGGGGCGACGGCTCGGGAGTGTGCGCGGATACTTCGGGGCGGGGGCGCGGCGAGGGTGTGGGTGGCGACGGTGGCGCGGGCTCAGAAGGCGCGGGTGGCGTTGTGGGATGGGGGTGAGGGAGGGGCGGCGACGGGGTTTGGGTGGGGGGAAGCGGGTCCTTCGCTCCGCTCAGGATGACGCGTCCTGGGGGCTGGGGTAAGAGGTTGGGGCGGTTGGTTGAACGCGGATGGCACGAGGAGGTCTGGGAGTGATGCAGGCGGCTAAGGTGTCCAAGGTGTCCAAGGGGCGGAAGCAGCGGACGAGCAAGGCTCACCATATACCGGGGGGGCGGCACGATGTTCTGCGTCCGCGGACGGAGATGGACCTGCGGGTGGGGGTGTTTCGGCAGCCGGCGATGCAGACGCCGGTGCTGGTGCTGAATGCGAGCTATGAGCCGATCAATATCTGCGGGGCTCGGCGTGCGCTGGTGCTGGTGCTGAAGGGTGTGGCGCGGACGGAGGAGGAGCAGGGGGCGGTGTTGCATGCGGCGCGGCTGAATATGGCGATGCCGAGCGTGATCCGGCTGCTGGAGTACCGGCGGATACCGCACCAGACGCGGGCGCTTTCGCGGAAAAACATTTTGCTGCGGGACAGGAATGCGTGCCAGTACTGCAATGTGGTGCTGACGGCGGGGGAGCTGACGCTGGACCATGTGATTCCACGGTCGCGGGGGGGCTTGTCGACGTGGGAGAACCTGGTGGCGTGCTGCCACAACTGCAATCGGCGGAAGGGGAACCAGCTTCTGCATGAGCTGACGGAGATGAAGCTGCAGCGGGAGCCCAGGCCGTTTTCGCTGCATACGTCGCGGCACATTATGCGGATGATCGGGTCGGCGGATCCGACCTGGCGGCGGTATCTGTATTTCGAGTCGGAGGGGGCGGCTTGAATCACAGAGGGCACGGAGTTTTAGAAGAGAGAGCACAGAGGCGTTTGGGGTGAGTGGGCGGGCGGTTGTGGTGGGGTCGTTCGGGGTCCTTCGCTTCGCTCAGGATGACGCCAGTTTATGGCGGGCGTCGGGCTTTTGACTTTAGAGACAGAGACAGAGACAGAGACAGAGACAGAGACAGAGACAGAGGTTGAGTTTGAGGTTGAGCGCGTGCCTGGACGGTTAGGGGGTGGGTGGTGTGGCCCATTGCTGTTCGAGGAAGCGGTAGCGGGCGGCGTCTGTGGCGGGGGTGGCGGCGGGATGGTCGTTGAGGTGCATGATGGGCGACTGGGCTGCGGGGCTGGAGGATGCGGCGTTCGGGGCTGGGGAGGTGTTGTAGGCGGGCCAGTTGGGGAGGGTGGGGCAAGGGAGAGGGCGTGCGGTATGGGTCTCCCACCGTAGCACGGGACAACAGCGAATCACAGGGGGCACGGAGGAGGAGGGAGGGCACAGAGGAGACCCGACAGGGTTGGGCCTTGCGAGGTGAGAGCTTGCAGTTTGGGCGGGTGGGGGGTGGGAGGGCGCTGGTACACTCCGGGGGAGTTGGTTTTTGGATTTGTAACGGAGAGTGCGCATGGCTGGTTCTACGGTTGGTTCGGATGGGTCTGTGGCAGATACGGCGCGGCCTGGTGCGGCCGGCGCGGGGGTGGGTGAGTCGGGGTTTGGGGTGGTGGGGAAGACTACGTTTCGGCCGTTTGTTGCCGCGGGGGAGGACCGGCCGGAGCTTACGGTGCGGGCGCTGGTGCTGGGTGCGCTGTTCGGCGTGCTGTTCGGCGCGGTAACGGTGTATGTGGGGTTGCGCGCGGGGCTGACGGTGGCGGCGAGCATTCCAATCTCGGTGCTGTCGATCTCGATTCTGCGGGCGTTTGGGCGGGCGTCCATCTTAGAAAACAATATTGTGCAGACGACGGGGAATGCGGGGCAGTCGATTGCTTCGGGCGTGATCTTTACGCTGCCGGCGCTGATCTTTCTGGGATTCGACCTGGAGTCGAGCAGGATTTTTGCGCTGGCGTTGTTTGGCGGATGGCTGGGTGTGCTGTTCATGATTCCACTGCGGCGGCAGTTGATTGTGGAGGAGCATGGGACGCTGGTGTATCCGGAGGGAACGGCGTGCGCGGACGTGCTGATGGCGGGGGAGCGCGGCGGAAGCTTTGCGTCGCGGGTGTTCCTGGGGCTGGGGTTGGGCGGGGTGTATACGCTGTTTCAGAACGACAATCTGTTCGGGCTGTGGCCGGCGACTCCGACGAAGGACTTTGACTTCGGGACGCAGCATCTGCTGAAGGGCGGCAGTGTGCGGTCGGACTGCACGCCGGAGTACCTGGGCGTGGGATACATCATCGGGCTGCGGGTGGCGGCGATCATGCTGGCGGGGGGCGTGTTCTCGTGGCTGGTGCTGATGCCGGCGATTTATTTCTTCGGGTCGCATCTGCCGGGGCCGCTGTATCCGGGGACGGTGCCGGTGAGCCAGATGAGCCCTTCGGATATGTGGCGGACGTATGTGCGGCCGATGGGGGCGGGTGCGGTGGCCGCGGCGGGGCTGATTACGCTGCTGCGGACG
>JALYIA010000188.1 GCA_030776065.1 Acidobacteriota bacterium | reverse complement strand
GACATCCGGTCCACAACCGCACGCTTCTCCTCCAAACTCCACGCACGATACGTCCGCTTCATCAAAGCCTCCATCCACTGAAAATGGGGACTTCGCCTACTGTCTCAAAACTGGGGGTCACTCCAAGGGGGAGGACGGCGGGCGTCTCCGCGCACCGAGGGCTGAGAGGCGAGAGAGGGGCACGCACTCCGGGATGGGGTGAAGTGTTGGGGGGGGCGGCGGGGCTGCTCAGAGGCAGATGTCGGCGTACCATCTCCTTGTGCTGCTGCCTGAGGTGATCCGCGAGTTCATCCGCTGCAAAGTCCTGCGTCCTCTGCTGCGGCTGCTGCGCGGCGGGGTGACGCCGCGGCGTCTGGCGTGGAGCCTGGCGCTGGGGATCGTGGTGGGGATCAATCCGTCGGTGGGGATCACGACGGTGCTGGTTGTGCTGCTGGCATGGACGCTGGGGTTGAACCATGTGGCGTCCCAGATTGGGGCGCATGCGGTGGCACCGCTGCACCTGCTTCTGTTTATTCCGTTCATCGAGCTGGGGGTGCATCTTTTTCACACGCAGCGGCTGCCGCTGAACATGAAGCAGGTGGAGCATCTGAGCCATCATCCATGGAGCCTGGTGCGCGAGATCTGGCAGTGGGAGTGGCACGCGCTGATCGTGTGGTGCGTTGTGGCCGCGGTGGCGATGCCGCTGCTTGCGAAGTACATACGACGCGGGCTGGTGCTGCTGATGCGGCGGCACAAGTCGCTGCTTCGATCGCGACCTCCGGTGCATGGATTGAAGTAGGCGGTTGAAGTAGCCGGTTGCAGACGAGAGAGCGACCGCTGTTGCGTTCGCGTTCGCGGATGCAGCCGTTTGACGACACGGGTTGCAGAGTCGAGAGAGGCGGCAGGGGCCGAGCGCGCGCGAACCGCTGCAGGTTGGAACAGGCTCGCTGCGGTGTACGAGATTGCGGCTGCCGAAGAGCTTTACCTTTTCGGCGGGATGACGCAGAATAGCTCCATGGTGTTCCGCTCCTTGGTGTTCCGCTCCTTCGCCTGCCGCATCTGTTGTTGCCGATAGTCGAGCGCCCACCCCTGCCTACACTCCAGCTTCCCCCAGCCCGTGCTTCGCTGCGCGTTGCAGCATTGCACTCGAGAATGACACCTATGTACGGCTCTCTCCTTTGTTGTTGTCGCTGAGCAGCACGCCTCCACGGCGCGCGGCATCTGCCCGCGTCTTCACGGCAACCCAACGACAACAAAGGATCCCCCGATGCCCGCTCTTCTGCGTCTTGTTCTAGCTCTGAGTCTCAGCTCACTTCTAACTTCGTCTGCGGTTGCCCAGGTTGTCGGAGGCACGATCAAGGGCGATGTGAGGGATAGCACAGGTGCACCGATCGGCTCCGCGACGGTGCGGGTTCGCAACGAGGAGACCGGCACCGAACGCCGCCTGCTGACCGATGCGGAGGGACGTTTTGCCGCACCCTCTGTGAGTGTGGGGGCCTACACCGTGACGGTAGAGGCGGCCGGCTTCGCCACGGAGCGGCATAGCCACGTGCTGCTGACGGTGGGCGAGACCCAGCAGCTGACGATCGCGCTTCGCGTGGTCACGGACATTCAGCAGGTCGACGTGGTGGAGACACGGCCGACCGTGAACCTGTCGAACGAACAGGTCTCGGGGCTTGTGAGCGAGCGCGAGGTGAAGGAGCTTCCACTGAACGGCCGCAGCTACGACCAGCTCATCACGCTGAACCCCGGCGCGGTGAACTACACCTCTCAGCGTTCGGGCTCGGTGGGTACGTCGAACTCTTCCGTCGGCAACATGTTTTCGATCTCCGGCCGGCGGCCGCAGGACAATCTATATCTGCTGAACGGGGTGGAATATACCGGCGCGTCGCTGATCAACGTAACGCCGGGGGGGACGAGCGGGCAGTTGCTTGGCGTGGAGGCCGTGCGCGAGTTCAACGTGGTGACCGACACGTATGGCGCGAGCTATGGCAAGCGGCAAGGCGCGCAGATCAGCATCGTTACGGCCTCCGGCACAAACAGGCTGCATGGTTCAGCGTATGAATTTCTGCGCAACTCTGCCCTAGATGCGCGGAACTACTTCGACCAGGCGCAGAGGCCGCAGTTCGAGCGGAACACCTTCGGCGCTTCGCTGGGCGGGCCCATCCGACACGATGCGATCTTCCTGTTCGGGAACTATGAGGGGTACCAGCAGACGCTCGGCCTGAGCGATGTGACGCTGGTGCCGAACAGCGCCTCCCGTGCGGCGGCTGCACCGTCGGTACGGCCGCTGCTCAACCTGTGGCCGGTAGCCAATGGACCCGATCTGGGCTCAGGTGTGGCTACGGCCTATTCGTCGCCGACGCAGCATATCCGAGAGGACTTCGGCACGACGCGGGCGGACGCGAACCTGACGGGGAATGACCTGCTGTTCGGCGTGTACACGGTAGACGACTCCACGGCGCACACGCCGACGCAGAATCCGCTCTCGCTGATCGACGAGAGGCTTCGAGAACAGGTGCTCAGCGTGCAGGAGCAGCACGTCTTTTCATCGCGCCTGCTGAACACGGCGCGCTTCGGCTTTTCGCGAGCGAGCTTTTATTTCATGGGATCGGTGCCGCCGGAGGTAGCCGCCGTGGCGGGAAGCTTTGTTGCGGGCAAGCCGATCGGCGCGATCGTGATCGCGGGCTCTACGGCCTCGAACGGCTCTTCGCAGATCACGGGCGCGGGTTCCAACGTAGGCTCGAACAACCAGATCACACGAAACCTGTTCAGCTTCGACGACCACATCTACCGTACCGCGGGCGCACACACGTTTGAAGCCGGCGGCTGGCTGCAACGGCTGCAATCGAATGACAACCTGGCACAGAATCAATACGGGCAGGCCAGCTTTGCCTCGCTGGCGACGTTTCTCGCGGGCACGATCAAGACGTTTACGGTGGTGCCCGCGGCGACTGAGCTTGCGTGGCGCTCCTGGTTCGGTGCGGGCTATATCGAAGACACCTGGAAGGCTCTGCCCAGGCTGGAACTGACGGCTGGACTCCGCGTGGAGTCGACGAGCGGCTTCAACGAGGCGCAGGGCCGCGCGGGTGTGTACACGCTGGCCGACGGGGTCATCAGCACGACTCCGACGGTAGGGAGCAAGGGCCTGTTGAGGAACCGCGCGAAGCTTCTCCCCGAACCGCGGTTCGGTGCGGTGTGGGGCGCAACGGGAGACGGCAAGACCGCCGTTCGCGCGGGGTTTGGTCTGCACCACTCCTTGCTGGACACGCTGGATTACAGGCTGGATCAGGCTGCGCCGTTCAATACGACGCTGTCGTACACGGGCACCACGGTCGCGAACCCGACCTCGGGCGCGGCCGGGCTCATCTCGCCCTCCACGGTGCAGACGGACCTGGCTACGCCGACCACGCTGAGTTACACCCTGAAGATCGAGCGGCAGCTTGCGCCGGACGCTTCGCTCACGGTGGGCTACATCGGCTCTCATGGCTATCATCAGATTCTTTCCGAGAACCTGAACGAGCCCGCCTCTATTGTGTGCAACAACAACTGCCCTGCGGGAGTTCGGAACGGCACGCTGTACTATCCCACGACGACGCGCGCGAACCCAGCCGTGGCGAACACAACCTCGTGGGTCTCCGGGGGGAGCGGCAGCTATAACGGGCTGATCGTGGACGTGCGGCGCAACCTGCGCAGAGGTCTTCGGCTGCGTGGCGTGTACACGTTCAGCAAGAATCTGGATAACGGCTCGGCGTGGAACACGAGCGTGAGCGCCAACACTCCGGCGTACGTCTCCTACCCGAAGAATCCCGCGCTGGACTATGGCGCCGCGGCGACCGACGTCCGCCACAACGCAGCCTTGAACGGCAGCTACGACCTGCCGCTGGGCGCCGGCCGGCAGTTTCTGTCGCACGCAACACCGCTGGTGGACCACCTGGTATCCGGCTGGACGGCTTCGAGCATCGTCAGTCTGCAAAGCGGGCTGCCGTTCACCCCGCAGCTTGGGTATAACCCGACGGGCAGCGGGGACACCCGCAATCCGGTGCGACCCGATGTAGCTATCGGCTTTCGAGGCAGCTTGTACAGCAGCGGCAGTACGGCCCAGCGAGCGGCGCACTACTTCAACTCCGCAGCCTTCGCTGCGCCGGCGTACGGCACGGTGGGCGATCTTGGCCGCGATACGCTGCGCGCGCCCGGCTATGCGGACTGGGATTTAGCGGTTTTGAAGACCACACGCGCAGGCGAACATGCGATCGTGCAGTTTCGTGCGGAGGCGTTCAATCTGGTGAATCGCACGAACCTGCTGACGCCGAACCCGGTGATCTTTTCGTCGGGACCGACCCAAGGAAGCGCCTCCAGCCAGAATGCCGCCGTGGTGGCGAGCCCTACGGCCGGCGTGATCACCGCGGCCGCGACGTCTCGCCAGCTGCAGTTCGGGTTGAAGGTGCAGTTCTGATGCGGGGCGATGGAGGGGGCGGCGCGATGCCGCTGCTTGCGAAGTACATACGACGCGGGCTGGTGCTGCTGATGCGGCGACATCGAAGGCTGCTGCGTTCGCGGCCCGCGGTGCACTGACGGAATCCACTACCGGGAAGGCGACTTAGCGGAGTCATCTGGCGTGGATGAGTGACTCGGCGATTATGCATCCATTGAGCGACCAACTGAGGCCAGCTAGTCTCGGGATTCCAACCTCAGCCGAAAGCGTGTCAGGCAGAGTCTCTGAAATAATTTCAGTCCGCGTGTCGATTGGGCCGAGGGCCAGTCGTCATGGGAGTGAGGCGCTCAACGCCTACAATCCATAATGGAGGACAAGATGCAATACTTACTGGCTCTTTACGTAGATGAGTCCGGCTGGGACCGAATGACACCCGAACAGCAGCAGCACGGCCTCGCAGCCTATGCAGCGTATACGGAAGCGCTGCAATCTTCCGGCATACTGATCAACTCGAACCGGCTGCGACCCTCAGCCTCGGCGACGACTCTTCGCAGTGACAATGGAAAGATGCAGGTGCTGGACGGGCCTTTTGCGGAATCGAAGGAACAACTCGCCGGGTATTACCTCATCGAGGCGCCAGACCTGGATGCGGCGATGCAATGGGCGGGCAAATGTCCTGCGGCCCAGCATGGGATCGTGGAAGTGCGCGCGATCTGGACGATGTGACCGCATCTGCGCCGGGCGCGTGTTGGCGGCCCGGCGCATTTCGACTTGCACCAAGGCAATCACAAGCAGATGCCATGTTGAATCCTGCAAACGACAATGGAGCCAGTGCGACAGCGGAGGCCGTGGCCCTTCGCAGCCGCGGCAAGCTGATCGCCTACCTGGCGGCGCGGTTCCGAGACGTCGCCGCCGCGGAAGACGCCTTGTCGGAGGCCTTCGCGTCGGCATTGTCGGTGTGGCCGCAGCAAGGCTGTCCTGACAATCCGGAGGCGTGGCTGCTGACTGCGGCGCGGCGAAAACTGATCGACCAGCTTCGCCGGAACCGTGAAACCTCAACCGAAGACGAGCCGGAGCATTTGGCCGACGCCATCATCGCGTCTGCTGACGACGGGTTTCCCGATCGGCGGCTGGCGCTTCTTTTTACTTGCGCGCATCCTTCCATCAACGTGGCAATGCGCGCGCCACTGATGCTGCAGGTGGTGCTGGGGCTGGAAGCAGCGCAGATTGCTTCAGCCTTTCTGGTCTCGCCCACCGCCATGGCACAGCGATTGGTACGTGCCAAGACGAAGATCCGCGAGGCCCACATCCCGTTCCGCATCCCCGAACGCCACGAACTACCCGACCGGCTGCAATCGGTGCTCGATTCGATCTACGCGGGGTTCGCGGAAGGGTGGTTGGATGCCACCGGGTCTGACAGTGCGCGACGGGAACTGGCCGGCGAGGCGATCTATCTCGGAAGGTTGCTGACGCAGCTTCTTCCCGATGAGCCGGAGGCCCGGGGCCTGCTGGCCTTGATGCTCTATGCTGAGGCGCGAAGACCGGCACGCCGCACCGCCCAAGGGGAATTCATTCCTCTCAGGAGCCAGGACACGACACTTTGGGACTGGACAATGATCGAAGAAGCGGAAGCCGCGCTGCGGCTTGCAAGCGGCGCCCGGCGCATTGGGCGATATCAGTTGGAAGCGGCTCTCCAGTCGGCGCATGTCGAGGGTACCCATAGTGGATCGGTGTCCTGGGATGGTATCGTCTCCCTCTACGATGCGTTGGTCGAACTGACGAGGTCGCCGGTTGCAAGCATCAACCGCGCTATCGCGGTGGCTGAGTTGCGAGGGCCCTATGCGGGATTGGCGGCATTGGAAGACGCAGACGAAGACCAGCGAATCAGCTCGTATCAGCCGTACTGGGCGGCTCGCGCCAACTTGCTGGGTCGCACCGGCTCATATGACGCTGCTCGACACGCCTATCAATTGGCGATCGGATTGGAAAGCGACCCGGCTGTCCGGGAATACCTTCGCCGATGCTGCGATGATCTCCCATGCTGAGTGGATGACCACAGGGCAATGCACGTTTCTAGATCTGTAGAGGCTGGAAACGCGCATTGGCGATTGGCACACGTCGACATACGCATGGGCAATTTGGCAGCTCGGGACGGCAACGCATGATTTCATTTGCCTTCAGGATGTTCCGAGACACTCAACGTGTTTCCGTCAGGGTCTTTGAACCACGCAACTCTGGCTTTGGTGGGCGAGGTCCAGATCCCCGAGTCATCTTGTTCTAAAAATCCATAGCGTTCAAATTGAACTCCGGCTGCTTGCAAAGCGTGGACGACGGACTCAATATTGGGAACTTGCCAACCTAAGACCGTGCCTGATGCTGGCGGAAGCTGCTTGCCCATCCCCAGGCGGAGCATGATTCCGTTTGCATCGAAGACTAGTGCGAACGGAGGCTCTTCACTTACGAGGCGCAGTCCCAGTGTGTCCCCGTAGAAGCTCTTCGCTCGTTCTACATCAACAATAGTTACAAATCCAATTATGTTGTAGTTACTGAGTCCGGTATGTTGAATCATGCGATCATCATGATCCAATTAATAGGGTGGCGCAAGAATGGTACTGTGCCATAATGTATCGATAATGCGACAGGCCAGTCTCTTGCGAGATTTCGATCCGAAGCGGGGCATTTCGGTCACAACGCTGGCGTACGAATACCCCGCCGAATTTCAAGTACCGGAACATGCGCATGGAGCTGATCAGCTGATCTATGCAATCTGCGGGGTGATGGAAGTAGTCTCAGGTTCAAACATGTGGTTGGTCCCTCCGAGCTTTGCGATCTGGATTCCCGCGGAGACCACTCACAGGATTCACATGCCGAGGCCGGTCTCGATGCGAACTTTGTATTTCCGGCCTGGATCAGTTCGCATGACGCCGCTGGCCAGCGCGGTACTCCATGTGACGCCGTTATTGCGCGAGCTTATCCTAGAAGCGGTACGCATTGGCGAGCTTCGCGCACGACACAACCACGAGCGAGCCCTTCGCGATTTGTTGGTTTTGCATTTGGAGGCCGCATCTTCGGTGCCGACCTTCGTGGTGCTTCCCACAGATGAGCGAGCATTGGCGCTCGCTCGGGCGGTGCTGTCAGCACCCGAGCAGACCGCGACTCTGGCCGCCCTTTGTCGCGATGCAGGAATGAGCGTCAGGACGGTTCAGAGGATATTCCGCAAAGACATTGGCATTGATTTCGAGGTGTGGCGGCGTCAGGCTCGTCTGACAAAGGCGGTGGAGCTGCTGCTTGCGGGCCATTCAGTCAAGGAGGTCTCCTTCTGCGTTGGATATAGGCAACCAAGCGCCTTTGTAGAGGGTTTTCGAAGGAGCTTTGGCATAACGCCTAAAGCCTGGGTGATATCCCTGGAGGAACGAAACCGTGAAGTCTAGAAGGGCTGCCAGTGCTCCTGGACTGGCGACTTCAGGGCAAAGCACTCTTCGAGGAGCTGTGGAGATGGGGCTGCGATGGAGCGTCAGGCGTAGGAGGAGATGCTGCTGGCGTTTTTGGCGGCGCGAGCTTGGCTGATGGTGTCGATGTAGCCGGAGGCTTTGAGGGCGGCGAGGGGGTCGGGGGGGAGGTTGCGGGACTCGCGCCACTCGCGGACGACGGGGCGGACGTCGGTCCAGAAGGCTCCGCGGAAGAGCTCTTCGGCGGCGACGATGTCGGTCGATTGCTGGAGCCGGGCGAGCTGCTCCTGATCGATGAGGGCGGCCTTGGCGAAGAGCTCCTGGGCCATGACGACGGTCTGGACCATGGCTTCCATCTTGGGCTTGAGGTTGTGGCTCTGATCGACCATGTAGGCGATGCCCGAGGTGGCGGAGGCGTCGGGGTAGCTGAGGATTTCGGCGAAGATGCGGAAGACCTGGTAGGGGTCGATGGAGCCGAGGGTGAGGTCGTCGTCGGCGTACTTGCGGTCGTTGAAGTGGAAGCCGCCGAGGGAGTTGGTGTGGAGCAGCCAGGTGACGATCTGCTCGATGTTGGCGCCCTGGAGGTGGTGTCCGGTATCGACGAGGACCTTGGCTTTGGGGCCGGCGTGGCGGGCGAGATGGAGGGCCATGCCCCAGTCGGCGATGTCGGTGTGGTAGAAGGCGGGCTCGAAGGGCTTGTACTCGACGAGCATGCGCTGGTCGGGGCCGAGGGCGGCATGGGTGGAGGCGAGGACCTCCTCCATCCACAGGATGCGTTTGCGCATGGACTGGGTGCCGGGGTAGTTGGAGCCGTCGGCCATCCAGAGGGAGATATCGCTCGAGCCGAGTTCGCGGCCTATCTCGACTGAATCGAGCAGGTGGGCGAGGGCGTTGCCGCGGATCTCGGCGGAGGGGTTGCAGATGGAGCCGAACTTGTACTCCTGCGCCTGGAAGAGGTTGGGGTTGATGGAGCCGGCGCGGACGCCGTACTTCCCTTCGAGGCGCTTGAGTTCGGGGACGTCGGCTTTGCCTTTGGGGGTGTCCCAGAGGACGTGGAGGGCGACGGTGGGGGCGGCTCCGGTGAGCTTGTTGACCTCGGCGGCGTCGGCGAATTTTTCTTCGATGGTGGTGGCGGCGCCGGGCTGGGAGAACTTGCCGAAGCGTGTACCTGTGTTGGCGAATCCCCAGGACGGGAGCTCGATGCGGAAGCTGTCGAGTGCTGCGACGATCCGTTCGGTTGGGTGCGCGGCAGCGTCTGCTCGATGGATGACCATTCCAAATCCCTCAGTAGTTCAAGTAATGGAAATATACTCTGTATTGAAACAAACAGCGAGCACGCGGAACTCTTGGGGGGGCGAGACTGCCTGCGGTGGGTGCGGGGTGCCCGAGTGATGTGGGCCCACGGTGCACCCGGGGTCAGCGGACGAGGATGACGTCGAGGAAGCGCGGGCCGTGGACACCCTTGATGCGGGTCATCTCGATATCGGCGGTGGCGGATGGGCCGGAGATGAAGGTGGTGGCGAGGGCGGCGGTTTCGACGAGCCGTGCGAAGGCTTCAGGGACGGTTTCGACGACGTCCTGCTCGCGGACGATGCAGAGGTGATAGTCGGGGATGAGGGTGGCGGCGCGTCTTCCCTGCCCCGGGACGTTTTGCAGGACGAGGGTGCCGGTGGTGGCGATGGCGATCTGCGCGGTGGTGAGGACGCCCTCGATTGCGTTGAGCTGATCGTAGGAGAGGTTGTCGTCGAGGGTGACGTCGAGACCTTCGGGCAGGGTCTGCTGAAAGTCGGCGGCGAGGCCTTCCGCGAAGCCGCACGGGGCGACCATGCGGGGGTTGCCGCGGGCGGCGAGGAGGGCGGCGATGGTGGAGGCGAGGTCAGCGGCAGAGACGTGGACGACGTTGGCATCGTAGTCGCGGAGGCGATCGTCGAGGAGCTCGAGGATGGCCCGGCGGCCGAGCGTGGCGGCGCGCTGATAGGTGCGCGGGATGGCGTGCCAGTCGGCCGAGAGAGTGGCGGAAGCGGGTGCGGTTTCGTCGCCGAGGGCGGTGCGGATTCGGCGGAGGACCTCGGTGCGGGCGGGGGTGTCGATGGGCATGGTAGAAGGCAGGTCCTTCGCTGCGCTCAGGAAGACATTTTCTGAGGGGATAGGCTGGGGAGGACGGCGATTGCGGTAGGGCTGAGTCGTCCGATTCAGGGTTTGGGGTTTGGGGTTTGGGGTTTAAAGTTTAGCGTTCAGGTTTGGGGTTTGGGGGTGTGGGGTGTGAGGTGTGGGGTGTGTGAGGTTTGTTCGGGGTTGACTGGGTCGAGCTGTCGGCTGGCTTCGCGCGCGTTTCGAACCATTCGCGGAAGGTCTGTTTGGGCATCGACTTCAGATCGCGGACCTGGGTCCAGCCGCCGAGCAGGCCGGGGAGCCAGTTGATCCAGCCCTGGCCCTGGCCGTCCTTGTGGACGAGGGGGGACTCGGAGATGCGGCCGAGGCGCTGGGCGGCGCGGAAGCGCGACTCGGAGCGGAAGATCATCCCCATGGCTGCCATCGCCATGGCCTCCGGATTGGTGAGGGTCTTGAGGCCGCCGGAGTTTTCTTTGACGACCTTGTTGCGGAGATGGATGAGGACCTCGGGGATGTTGATCTTGACGGGGCAGACCTCATAGCAGGCGCCGCAGAGCGAGGAGGCGTAGGGGAGCGACTGCGCGTGGTGCATCTGCATGAGCTGCGGGGTGAGGATGGCGCCGATGGGGCCGGCGTAGACGGAGCCGTAGGCGTGGCCGCCGGTCTGCTGGTAGACGGGGCAGGCGTTCTGGCAGGCTCCGCAGCGGATGCAGTGGAGGGTCTGGCGGGCTTCTTCGTCGGCGAGGATCTCGGTGCGGGCGTTGTCCATCAGGATGATGTGGAAGGCGCGCGGGCCGTCCTGGTGCGCGGGGTCGACGCCGGTCCAGATGGAGTTGTAGGGGTTCATGCGCTCGCCGGTGGCGGAGCGTGGGAGGAGTTGCAGGAGGACTTCGAGGTCGGCGAAGCGCGGGATGACCTTGTCGATGCCAGCGACAGCGATCAGGGTCTCGGGCAGGGTGAGGCACATGCGGCCGTTGCCTTCCGACTCGACGATGCAGACGCCGCCGGTTTCGGCGATGAGGAAGTTTGCGCCGGAGACTCCGGTTTTGACGCGGAGGAACTTTTCGCGGAGGAAGCGGCGTGCCGCGTCGGCGAGGTCCTGCGGAGTTTCGCCGATGTGGGTGAAGTCCACCCCGGCGAGTTTCATCTCGCGCTGGAAGATCTCGCGGATCTGCCGGCGGTTTTTGTGCAGCGCGGGGACGACGATGTGCGAGGGCTGGTCGTGGCCGAGCTGGATGATGAGCTCGGCGAGATCGGTCTCGTAGGCGTGGATGCCGGCGGTCTCGAGGGCGCGATTGAGCTGAATCTCTTCCGTGGTCATCGACTTGATCTTGATGACTTCGGTGGCGGGGTGCTCGGGAGTGGCGGTGGCGCGGACGAGGCGGATGACGTGCTGGCGGGCCTCCTCGGCGTCGCGGGCCCAGTGGACTGTGCCTCCCGCGGCGGTGCAGTTGCGCTCGAACTGTTCGAGGTAGAGGTCGAGGTGGCGCATGGTGTGGGCGCGGATGGCCTTGCCGGAGTCGCGGAGGGCCTGCCAGTCGGGCATCTCGGCGACGACGCGGCCGCGCTTGGTCTGGATGACGTTGGTGGCGTGACGGACGTTCTTGCGGAGCTGGGCGTCGCCGAGGAGCGTGTGTGCGGCGACTTGGAAGGCGGGGGCTGTGCGTGGATCAAGGGCGGTGCTCATGCGGTGCCTTCTTCGCTGGCGAGGATTTCCGCGAGGTGGACGGTCCCTACGCCGGTGCGGAGGCGGTGGAGGGCTCCGTTGATGTGCATGAGGCAGGAGTTGTCGCAGGCGGTGCAGGCTTCGGCGCGGGTGTTGAGGACGGCGCGGACCTTGTCGTTGAGCATGGCGGAGGAGACTTCGGCGTTTTTCACCGCGAAGGTTCCGCCGAAGCCGCAGCAGGTTTCGAGGTTCTCGATCTCGACGAGGTCGATGCCGCGGACGCCGCGGAGCAGGCTCATGGGGCCGTCGCCGAGGCCGAGGTTACGTAGGCCGTGGCAGCTTGCGTGGTAGGTGACGCGGTGGGGGTAGTAGGCGCCGACGTCGGTGAGGCCGAGCTTCTTGGTGAGGAACTCGGAGAACTCCCAGACGCGCGGGAGGAGGGCGTCGACAGCGGCGACCAGGCCGGGGTGTTTGCCCGAGCGTTCAAGCTGCTCGGCCATCATGGGGTAGTGGTCGCGCATCATGCCGACGCAGCTTGTGGAGGGGCAGACCACGGCCTCGGCGTTGCGGAACTGATCGACGAAGCGCGGCAGCAGGGGGAGGGCTTCGGCCTGGTAGCCGGTGTTCCAGTGCATCTGGCCGCAGCAGGTCTGGCCGGCGGGAAAGTCGACGGTGTGGCCGAGGCGCTCGAGGACGCGGACGACGGCTTTGCCGGTCTCCGGGAAGAGCGTGTCGTTGTAGCACGTGATGAACAGCGAGACTTGCAGAGAAACCCTCCGGGGCAGACGTTCCGTTAAGAGCGAGTATATTTCGGGGCAGCAATCCGGCAACGCAGGCGGCCGCGGCGAGCTACTTCGGTCGGTGATGCGCACCCTGATGCGGTCCAGGCCGCCGAAGCCTTGTGGATTCCGCGGCTGCAGGATCTCCCAGAAGACGAAGCAGCCGGAGGGAAGCTGGTGGTAGAAGGAGCCGTCGCGATTGTCCGTGCTCTCCTTGAGGAGGGCCGGGGAGAAGGGATTGATTGCGAGGCGCAGGATGAACTTCTCGATCTCGTCGCCGACCGGCTTTGAGTACGAGAGCATGTCGCTCATAACCTCTTTGGCGACCATCACGTTCTTCTGCTCGGACGGCATGCCGGAGAGGGTAGCAGAGTGTTTATTCTTCGGTCATCGCCTGCTCGGCAGTGGGCGCGGCGGCACGGGGGGGGCGGCTCGGTGAGGGTGCTCCGCGCGCTTTGGAGGCGGCGCGGCCCTGCCAGGGCTGCGGTCGGCGTTGTTCCAGGAACTCGGTGAGGGTGAGATCGTCGGGCTTCTCGCCGCGGCGGGCGTCGATCTCGCGCAGCAGCGACTCGGAGACGAGGTGGCGCGGGACGCTGACCATGGGCTCAAGCGAGATGCTTTCGCCCTGGATGGTGATGCGCAACTGATCGCCCTGCTTGAGGGCGAGGCGGCGGAACAGGTCCATGGGGATTGTGACCTGCCGCTTGGTGCCGACGACCATATCGAAGCTCTCGCTCATGGCAACATCTCCAGAATCTGCAGAATCTCCAGAAACAATCATACCGGATTTCCGGATTATCCGTAATTCCGGCAATCCGCCGTGTGCCAGTTGGATGCAATTACTCGGCGAAGCGGCTCAGGATCTGGAAGAGAAAGCCCAGGATCAGCAACGCCAGACCGCGGTAGGCCATGCGGGTGGCTCCCCTGGCCTCCGCCTCTTTGTTGTCCACGAGTTTTGGGGCGAGCTGGGCAAAGCGCTTGCGGAAGGCCTCTTCCAGCTGCTCTGCGCGCAGGTCGACGACGTGCCGGAAGGCGTCGCGGGCGAGGAGCAGGCCTCCGCCGAAGGTGAGGAAGTCGGCGGCCACTCCGATGCGGATCTTGTGCAGCTTGAGCCACTCTTCAAAGCCGTGCAAGGGACTCTCCTCTTCGTGCGCGGCGGGTGAAATCAAGTAGGATGGTACTCGTTTCCTACACCAGCTGTTCCGAATCGAGCGAGGCACCTTGGGACCAAATCCGCTTCTAGGCGTACTGTTTCACTGGATTGGCGGCTTCGCGTCCGCCACGAACTTTATTCCGTTCCGCGGCATCAAGCGCTGGTCGTGGGAGGTGTACTGGATCATCCAGGGGTTTGCGGCGTGGATCGTCGCGCCTTCGCTGCTGGCGAGCCTGTTTGTGCCGCACGTGTGGGGGATCCTGGGGCAGTCCTGGAGAGACGATCCGGGCAGCATCGAGTTCGCGATGCTCTGGGGGATCCTGTGGGGCGTGGGCGGAATCACTTTCGGGCTGGCGATCCGGTATCTGGGCATTGCACTGGGATATGCGATTGCGCTCGGCCTGTGCGCGTTCTTCGGGACGATTGTGCCACCGATCTACCACCGCGAGATGGGCAGCGTGATGCATACGCACTCGGGGCAGTTCATCCTGCTGGGGCTGGCTGTGTGCCTGATCGGCGTAGCGGTGAATGGCGCGGCGGGCTACTCCAAGGAGCATGAGATTACGCCGGAAGAAAAGGCTGAGGCGGGCGAGCGCGATTTCTCGTTCGGCAAGGGCCTGGCGATCGCGGTGCTGGCGGGGCTGATGTCGGCGTTCTTCAGCTTCGGCCTGGATGCGGGCAAGCCGATTGCGGCGCTGGCGAAGGCGGAGCTGATCTCCGCGGGCAAGCTGGACCTGTGGGCGAACCTGCCGGTGCTGATTGTGGTGCTGTGGGGCGGCTTTATTACGAACTTCGTGTGGTCGCTGATCCTGATTCTGAAGAATGGCTCGATCAAGCAGTTTGCGGGCGAGCCGGGGTTGAACCCGATGCGCGCGACCGCGACGGCGGGAGACACGCTGGTGGACTTCGATCCTCTGGACCCGTCCACGTATGACCGCATCGCTCCGAAGACGCTGCTGTTGAACTACGTCTTCGCCGCGATGGCGGGGGTGATCTGGTACTTCCAGTTCTTCTTCTACTCGATGGGCCAGACGAAGATGGGCAAGTACGACTTTTCGTCGTGGACGCTGCACATGGCGTCGATCATCATCTTCGCCACACTGTGGGGCCTGGTGCTGAAGGAGTGGCATGGGACGAGTGCGCGGACGAAGCTGCTGGTGACGGCGGGCCTGGCGCTGCTGGTCGGCTCCACCATGATTGTGGGGTACGGAAACTACATCCATGCGATCAAGGAATCGGCCGCGGCGATGGTTCGGTGACGCGGGTCCGGCTACGCTGCGTGAGCGGGTTCGTTCCGTGTAGCGCGATGGTGCTGCCGTTCGCTGCGATGGTATGCTCCTTCTGATCCCATGACACACCCCACCGTCAGTGCAGTGATCCCGGCGTATAACGCTGAGCGATTCATCCGTAAGGCGATCGATAGCGTGCTGGCGCAGACGGTTCGGGTAGCCGAGATCATCGTCGTCGACGACGGGTCGAGCGATGGGACGTGTGCGGTGGTCGAGAGCTACGGCGGTGCTGTCCGGCTGCTGCGGCAGAGCAACGGCGGGCCGTCGGTGGCGCGGAATGTGGGGGTGCAGGCAGCGCAATCGGACTTTGTCGCGCTGCTCGATGCGGATGACGCGTGGCACGCGGAGAAGATCGAACGGCAGCTCGCCTCGATTGCGGCGGTGCCGGGCGCCGTTCTCTGCTACACCGGAATTCTGACGGTGGACGAGGATGGGACCGAACGCTATCACGCCCCTGCCGCGCCGGAGCACCTCGGACGTCTCATCCGCGTAAGCATGCCCGGGATACCGCCGTCCTGCAGCCTGGTCCGGCGCAGCGCCTTCCTGCAGATCGGAGGCTTCAATCCTGCGCTGAAAGGAATGGAGGATTGGGACTTCGTGTTGCGTCTGCTGCGGGTGGGGCCGTTCTGCAGCGCTGCGGGACCCATGCTGATCTATCGCATCAGCAGCAGTGGTGTCAGCTCGGATGCAGACCGCATTCTGCTCGAGGTGAAGCGCATGCTCGATCCTGTGCTGCTGGACGGGCTGGGAGGGCTGCGGCGGTGGTACTGGAGACGCCGCATCCTGAGCTACCAGACGTACAAGGCGGGATTGACGGCACGCGCCACGCGGAATCCCCGTGAGCTGCGGTACATGCTGGAGTCGATCGTTCTGTGGCCCTCCCTGCTGTGGCATCCGGTTCGGTTCAAAGCCGCGGCATGGACGCTGGGGAGCGTCCTGCGGCGGCGGATGGAAGGCACCCGGGCGGGATCCGCGTCGCTGAGGTGAGAGGATTGGCGAGGAGAGCAACGAAGGATATGAAGTCAGCCGCCCCGCGAACATCCTCAGGAAAGATCCTGCAGAACTCGTTCTGGTACGGGCTGGAGCAGATTCTCGAACTCGTCATCTTTCTCTCCACGTCGATCGTGGTTGCGCGGGCGTTTGGGCCTGCCAAACTTGGGTATTTCGGGTACATCAATCTGTTTGTCTCGGTGATTACGACGACAGGCGGCAGCGGTCTGGCCACGGCTACGCGCAAGTACATGTCCGAGTTCATCGCGACGGAGCGGCTGGGGCTGGCGCGTTCGGTGTACCGCTTTACGTACCGCTACCAGCTGCTTGGCGCGACGGTGATCGCTTTAGTCGGCGTCCTGGGGATCTGGCTGTTCGGTGAGCCGCAGTTCCGCTGGATGTCCACCCTTCTTGTGCTTTCGATTGTGCCGGGCGTCATGTCCTGGGTGCCTGCGCAGGCGAACGTCGCCTTCGAGGACCTCTCGAAGAACACGATCAGCGCGCTTGGCTATCTGGGCTCGTACGCCGTGGTGATCGTGCTGACGCTGCATTTTCACTGGGACCTGGCCGGTATCGCGGCCGCCACACTCGTCGGGCGATCGGTGGAGATGGTGATGCGGACGATTCCGCTGCATGCGAAGCTGCGCACGCTGGGTGAGGAGCCGCTGCCGCAGGAGATCGCGGCCCGAATCAGACGCTTCTGCCTGCAGGCGATGGGTATCCAGCTGCTGATGGCGGTCGTCTGGAACCGTTCGGAGCTGATCTTCCTGCGGCGCTACTCCACGCTGGAGCAGATGGGCTTTTACTCGGTGGCGACGGGCCTGGCGACCAAGCTGCTGCTTGTGCCGAAGACGTTCGGCGGCGCGACCGGCGTGACCCTGATGGTGGAGTGCAGCCGCGATCCGGATCGGGTCGAGAGCATCGTGAAGAACGCCTCGAGATACCTGCTGCTCGTCGCAATTCCGGTCCACCTGGGGGCAGCCGCCCTTACCGGCCAGGCGATCCGGTTCGCCTACACGGATAAATACGCGGGCGCGATTCCCGCGCTGATCGTCGCCTCCCTGCTTTCCCTTCCGCTTGCATTTCAGGAGATTCCCGAGACGCTGCTGCGTGCCGCGGACCGGCAGAAGCTGCTGTTCCGCTGGCTGATTATCACGGGAATCCTCAACATGCTTCTGGATTGGATCCTTATTCCTCGCTATGCCGCCGTGGGTGCGGCGTGGGGCAACGGACTCTCGCAGGCGTTTGGTCTGGTCGCGATCTGGCTCCAGGCGCAAGGCGCGTACCGCTTCAGTCTGCCCAAGCGGGCGGCGAGCCGGCTGCTGGCGGCCGGCCTCGGGATGGCGGGCGTGGCCTTTCTGATCTCACGAAACCTGGCGGGCCTGCCGGGACTGGTTGCCGCGGTGCTCGCGGCCATTCCGTGCTACATCCTGCTGGTGAAGCTGCTGCATGGCCTTGAACCCTCGGACCGCGCCCGGCTGTTGCCGATCGGCAGGCGTTTGCCGGGTGCGATCGGCGGGGCGTACGCGGCGATCATCGGATTCGTGGTGCCCGGGGGTGTGACTGAATGACGAGCGCGGCTGGGTTACGGCCTGGCGCGGCTGGGTTACGGCCTGGCGCGGCCGGCTTACCGGGCTGGCACGACGAGCTTACCGGCCCAGCGCGACGGGGTCGACGCGGGCTGAGTTGGGCAGCATCCACCACTCGGATTCGTCGACTGCTTCGAAGTCCTCCGCGGTCACTTTGGTGAGCAGGTGGAGGTCCGAGTCGTCCCAGCGCTTGTCCGGAACGCCGCTCAGAAACAGCGGTCCTCCGTTGTCGGCGAGGAACATGCCGTAGCGCTTGAGCGCGGTAAGGATCACCTGGTTGGACTTCGAGAAGCGGCTGATGTCGTAGTCCTGCCGCAGGCGGAAGCGCGCGCCCATCGGCGCCACCTTCGTATCCGTGATGCGGGAGGCCTTGTGCCTGCCGGGCCAGACGAAGGCTGCCTGGGTGTGGGGGATGGTGAAGCGCAGCGCGTGGTTGATCTCTCCGGCGGCGACCTCGTCGTAGCGCACCAGGCCGGGGAAGATCTGCAGGCCGGCGGCGTCGGCCGAGCCCATACCCTCGGGCCGAATCTGATTGCTCAGCATGTCGTACTTCTCGCCCGATCCGGCGTCCCACGTGCCGTCCGGTTTGGGCGTTGTGGCGAACAACTCATAGAGGATGCAGCGCCTCTGGTCGATGAGGATGATGTGGCGGTCGCCGTTCGGATTGCCGCCGCCTTCGACGGGCGCATTCTTCGGGATGGGGTAGCTGCCGAGGTCGCTCTCATCGGCGTACTCGAAGTTGACGTGAACCGCGCGGGTATTGGCCGGAATCTCGCTGTACGGGATGCCGCTGCCGAGGTCCGATGCGAAGTCGGGATGCAGTTTGATGAGCGGCCCCATGCTGCCGACGTAGGCGTCCGACCTGGGATCCTTGTGCAGCTTGTCGATGGGGGTGTTCCACACGTTGTCCGCGGGCAGGACCTCGCAGTTGCCCACCCTGGGGCCTGAGGCGGCGCCGGACGAGTTGGTCTTGGCTTCGACGACGGACTCCGCCTCGTGCGTGCCCAGGCTGTATGGAGGCTGGTTCTTCCACACCAGCCAGCCGCCGCCCGTAACCGCGACGGCCATCACCACTACCTTGAATCCCACGCCTGCCGCTCTTCGCATCCGCCGCTCTCCCCCGGGCTCGCGTGAGCCGCTGTTCTCCCTAATCTACTCGCCCGGTCTGCGTCGCCACCGGCATCGGCTACGTGGCTCCGCTTGCCGCAGAACGCCCGTGACCGCATGCTACACTCAGCCCGAACTCGCACCATGCATTTACTTCCGCGGGAGCAACGAACCCACACGTGAATCCTCTTAGAGCGGACCCTTCCTGGCCCCCCGTTGTGGTGGCCAGTGTCTTCCAGACAGGCCTGAACCTGATGCGCGATCTGCTTCGCCGCGGCGTCCGGACGGTGGGCGTGGACTGCGTCGCGGAGCACGAGGGCTTTCGCTCGTCCTACGGCGCCTCGTACTTGTGTCCGAATCCGGATACGCACCCGGACGAGTGGGTCGCGTTCATGATCGAGCTGTCGCGCTCGCTGGGCCAGCGCCCGGTGATCATCCCCGCGGCAGATCTGTTCGTCTCTGCGCTGGGCCGGCATGTGGATGCGCTGCGAGAGCACTTTATCTTCTCGCTCGACTCGATTGCGGTGCAGGCGGCGCTCGCGACCAAGGAGCAGCAATACGCGCTCGCCGCCGAGCATGGTCTTCCGATCCCGCGCAGCACCTACATCCAGTCGCGGGCCGAGTTAGAGAAGTTTGTGGCGTCGGCCCGGTTCCCGTGTCTTCTCAAGCCGCGTCACCAGCGCGAGTGGGACGCTCTGCCCGCGGGCAATCCCCTGCAGGGACGGAAGCTGGCCACGGCGGAGTCTGCGGCCGGGATGCTCGCCGACTACGCTCTGGCGGAGCCGTACAGGCCAGAGGTGATGGCGCAGGAGATCATCGCCGGCGGCGACGATGCGAAGTACTGCTATCTCTCCGTGTATGGCCACGGGGCGCGTCGCATCGGGCATTGCGTGGTCCGCGAACTGCGAGCCTACCCGGTAATGTTCGGCAGCGGATCGATGGTCGAACCGGTGGTTGAGCCGGACGTGGCCGCACTCTGCCATGCGTTTCTTCGTGCGGTCGGCTATGTGGGCATCTGTGAGATCGAGGTCAAACGCGACACCCGCGACGGCGTGGTGCGGCTGATCGAGGCTAACCCCCGCTACTCCGTTACGGCAGATGCGGCGATCTATGCGGGAGTGGACATCGGGTGGCTGCACTACCTCGATCTGATCGGGCAGCCGGTGGAGCAGGTTGAGGCCTCCGTCTTCGGCTTCCGCCATGTGGTGCTGCGGCGGGATATCCCTGCCCTTCCCCACTATGTTCGCGAGCGCGTGCTTACGTGGGGCGCGATCCTGCGCTCCTACCGGGGCCGGCTGCGGTACTTCGACTTCGACCTCCGCGATCTTCGGCCTACCTTGACCACGCTGAAGGGGTGCCTGCGTGCGGTGGTGGGTGTCCTTGCTCGTCGCATGGGACTGCGCCGCCGCCGGGCGGTTTAGCCGCGGCGAGCGGAACGGCGCTGCTCGCCCGCGCGCTACAGCAGAGCTCGCCCCGTCGCGGACTCGAGCGCAAGACGAAGCCGGAAGATCGCGCGGCTCTCATCGTCCACTCCACCCCGCAGTACGTTGTAGGGGGCGATGCTGCCGGGCTTGTTCACGCCTCCGTAGAACGAAAACGCAGCGGAGTACCCGGCCTCCTTCAAGGCTTTTACGCTGTCGGCGGAGAAGCTGTCGCGTTGCCCGACCGGGTAGGCGAGCGTGTCGCCGGGACGCCGAAGCTCGCCCTCGATGATCTCGCGCGAGGTGCGCAACTCCTCGAGCTGCGACCCGTAGCCGAGCTTGGCCAGGATCGGATGCGTGTGGGTGTGCGACCCGAAACACATCCCCTCCGCCTGCATCTCGCGCGCCTCGTCCCAGTTCAGAAAACACCGCTCCGCGGCCGTCCCAGGCCGGGGCGTGTCGCAGGCGGTCTCGAGTTCGCCCAGAAAGCGCTCCGCGTCGGAGGCGGCCGGCTTCTTGAACTGGCGAAGGATCTGCACGGTCGCGCGGGGCCGGTTCGCCGACGTCAGGTCGAACTCCGCCGGTTCGGGATACGTGAGCGCGATCCGCTCTGGCTTCGCGTTCTTGATCAGATAGGCGATCACGTCCCACCAAGGCAGCCTGCCCGTGCCCACGAACGCGGTGGGCAGAAAGAACGTGGCCGAGACGCCGTGGCGCTGCAGTACGGGAAAGGCCTCCTCGAAGTTGTCGCGGTAGCCGTCATCGAACGTGAGCAGCACCGCCGCATCGCGGGGCGTTGCGCGCCCCTGAACGATCTCCTTCGCCTCCTCGAGGTTGACGATTCGATGGCTCCGCATGATGTGCCGGACCTGCCAGTCGAACTCGGCGGTGGTGGCGGAGAAGGTGCCGGAGTCGTACGGCGTCTTCGTCCGATCGCCGATACGGTGGTAGTTGAGGATGAGCAGCGACGGCCGCGGGGGAATCGCCTCCAGCAGGCGGGTGAGGCCTGTGCCGGCGCTCACCTTCGCAACGCGTTCCTTCTTCCCGTGCACGGTGTCTCCTTCGGATCAGAGGTGGGGCGGTTCGGCTGATTGCAGTAGAGCAAAGAACGGCATCGGGCGACAACGGCGGCACGCGACGGCGGGCTCTCCAACCAGGCGGCGCCTCCTTGATAGAGTAGGGCCTGAGGATAGAGTAGGGCATGGGCGATAGCGTGGGTCTTCCGAGAGGTTTTGTGTGGGGCGGGGTACGGGCGGGCATCAAGGCCAGCGGCACTCTGGACCTCGCGGTGGCCGCGGCGCCGGCCGGTGCGGTCGGGACGGCGGTCTTCACCACCAACCGCATGGTCGCAGCTCCCGTGAGTGCAGGCCGGCGGCACCTGATGGCGACGGGCGGGCGCGTGGGGGCCGTTCTGGTCAACGCCGGCAATGCAAACTGCGCGACCGGAGAGGCCGGGATGGAGGGCTGTGTCGCCTCGTGCGTGGCTGTGGCCGAGGCCTTCGGATGCATCTTCGACGAGGTGATTCCCTCTTCCACCGGGATCATCGGCGTGCCGTTTCCTGTGGAGAAGGTGGTCGCCGCGATCCCTGCGCTGAAGGACTCCTCGGGCTCCACCGCCGAACATGCGGAGCTGTTTGCCACCGCGATCCTGACCACCGACACGACGATGAAGACAGCCGGCGCGTCGTTCGAGGTGCGGGCGGAGGACGGTGCACGCGCCGAGGTCCGCCTGTGGGGCGCGGCCAAGGGCGCAGGGATGATTCACCCGCGGCTCGGCGCGCCCGTGGGACCGCCGCACGCGACCATGCTGGTGTACCTGTTCACCGACGTGCTGGCGACCGCGGAGGGACTGCGCGCGGCGCTGAGCGCGGCGGTCGAGCCGACCTTCAACTCCCTCTCGATCGACGGCGACACGTCCACCAACGACACCGTGCTGCTGCTGGCGAGCGGTGCAAGCGGGGTGCCGCTGACACGCGAGATCGTGCCCGCGTTCGACCAGGCCCTGAACGAGGTGTGCGCCTCGCTCGCACACCAGATCGTCGACGATGGCGAAGGCGTGGGCCACGTGGTGACGCTGGACGTGCGGGGCGCGGCGACGGCGGCCGAGGCGCGGCTGGTGGCCAAGGCCATCGCACACAGCCCGCTCTGCAAGACGGCGTGGTCGAGCGGCGATCCGAACTGGGGCCGTCTGCTGGCCGCCGCGGGCTCGAGCGGCGCAGTGTTCGAGCCGGTGCGGGTGCGCATCTGGATCGGCGAGGTGCCGGTGTTCGAATACGGGGTGCGGGCTGCCGACTTCGACGAGGCCGCAGCCCATGCGGCGATGGTTCCGCGGGAGTACACGATTACGCTCGATCTCGGCGAGGGCGATGCGGCGTGCCGCTTCCTGACCTGCGATCTGACGGAGGAGTACGTCCGGATCAACGCGGACTACTCCACCTAGTGCTTGCCGGGCATCGACCAGGAGCTGGTTGAAGCAGACAGCCTAGGCGTACTTGCGCAGAACACCCAGCACCTTGCCCTGAATGCTGACCGACGCCGCAGGCGCGTAGATCGGGGCCATCTCCGTGTTCGAGGGCTGCAGGCGGATCATGTGGCCCTCGCGATAGAAGCGCTTAAGGGTCGCGTCGGCTCCGTCGATCAATGCGACGATGATCTCGCCCTCCTTCGCGGTGCGGGTGCGCTCCACGAGGACGTAGTCTCCAGAGACGATGTGCTCGTCGCGCATGGAGTCGCCGCGGACCTCGAGGGCGAAGACCTCGCGGTTGCCGATGATATCGGCCAGCGAGATGGACTCTGCGGCCTCGATCGCTTCCACGGGGCGGCCGGCGGCGATGCGTCCGACCAGCGGGAGGCGATCGAAGCCACGCTTGCTCGACCGCGGAGGCAGCACATCGATCGACCGGCTGCGGTTGTGCGCGCGCTGCAGCAGGCCCTTGTTCTGCAGGTTGGTGACGTGCTTGTGCACCGTCGCCAGCGAGGTAAGTCCAAGTCCCTGGGCGATCTCCTCGTAGGAGGGGGAGAACCCGTTCGTCTGGGTGAAGGACGTGAGGAAGTCGATGACCTCTTTTTGTCGCCGGGTGATAGCCATGCCGCGATTGTAGCGAATAAACGGCGAACTGGACTGCCTGTGGAGAAAGTTTTTTGTTAGCCGCGCGGGTTCGCAGCCTGCCTTCGCTGCGCCTGCAGGCCGCTGCGGGGGCGATGCAAAGACGCACCGTGGCCCATTTGTGGGGTTTCGCCGGGCTTATCCACATAATGTGGGGTTATCGCTGTTGATGCGGTGTTGCCCTACCGCTAGAGTTGGGGGGAAGCCTGCACGGGAGCGGGAGAATAGACGAGTACGCCGGAGGTGCGCATGCTGAAGCTGAAGAAGGTACAGATCCTGGGTTTCAAGTCGTTCTGTGACAGAACCGAGGTCCAGCTGGCGGGCGAGGGCATCGCTGCTGTGGTCGGGCCGAACGGCTGCGGCAAATCCAACATCTCGGACGCGATCACCTGGGTACTCGGCGAGCAGTCGGCGAAGAGCCTGCGGGGGGTGAAGATGGAGGACGTCATCTTCGCCGGCACGCGCGAGCGTAAGGCGACCGGCATGGCCGAGGTGTCCTTGACCCTGGTCGACCCCGAGGTGTACGACGGCGCGCTGCTGCCCGACGGCGAGGTCGAGGTCGGCGACTGGTCGAGCGATGGCTCCACCGAGCGCGCGCTCGAGATGGCGGGCGACTGGGACGAGGCGAAGCTGAGGAAGCAGCGGGCGGAGGAGACCGAAGAGGCCGTGCTCGAGGCGCAGCCCGGCGTGGTGCTGGATGGAGAGGGAGCCGCAGCGCCGAACGAACCGGCAGAGGCAGCGCCGAACGATTCGGCACAGGAAGACGCTGCCGCTCCGGCGAATGCCGCGGCCGAGGCGGGCGTGCAGGCTCCCCAGGGCGTGGTGCTGAAGATCCGCAGGCGCAAGTTCGGACGCTCTCCCGTGCGTGCGGGTGAGGTGACGGTGACGCGGCGGCTGTTTCGCTCGGGCGAGTCCGAGTACCTGCTGAACGGAAAGATCTGCAGACTGCGCGATATCCAGGACATCTTCATGGGAACGGGCCTGGGCGGTGAGAGCTACGCGATGATCGGGCAGGAGCGGATCGGGCAGATTCTGAGCTCGAAGCCGATGGATCGTCGCGCGATTCTGGAAGAGGCTGCGGGGATCACGCGCTTCAAGACCAAGAAGCGGCTGGCGGAGCTGCGTCTGGAGTCGGCGAAGCTCAACCTGTCTCGCGTGAACGACATCTTCGAAGAAGTGACGCGGCAGATGGGCACGCTGAAGCGGCAGGCGGCGAAGGCCGAGCGCTACGGGCTGTTGCGCGACGAACTGCGCGGCAAGCTGCGTGTGGTGCTGGCGAGCCGGCTCTCGGAGATGGACGCGGAGCGTGCTGCGCTGGGCGCGCGAATCGAGGTGCTCGGCGCGCAGGTGGCGGAGCAGGCCGCGACGGTGGAGGCGATGGACACCGAGCATACGGCGGGCGTCCGCACCGGCTATGAACTGGACCAGCAGATTCGCGAGGCTGGGTCTCGGGCGAACCAGTCGGCGGTGGAGCTGGAACGGACCGCGGCGCGCATCGCCGCGAACACGGACCGCGTGGCAGAGCTGGCCGCTCGGGTGGCGGCGGGCGACGAGGAGCTGACCGGAGCGCGGGAGCATCTGGCGGGTCTGGCGGGCGAGATGGAGTCGCAGAAGAGCTTTCTGGAAAACGCCACCACGGAGGCGCAGGGTTCGCGCGCCGCCGCGATGGCCGAGCAGGTGCGCGCGCAGGAGGCTGTGCGTGCGGTGAGCTCTGCCGAGGCGAGGGTGGAGG
>JALYIA010000187.1 GCA_030776065.1 Acidobacteriota bacterium | reverse complement strand
GCCGCGTTCGTGCTTCCTTCACAGCTTAGTGCGCGCCCACCGTCTGCTTCTCGCTGATCTCGCTCAGCCGCTTCGCCAGCAGCTTCTCCAGATCCTCAAGCGCCTTCGAGAAGCCCTCGATGCCTTCCTTCAGCTTGTCGTGCGCCATGCGATCCTCCGCATGCATCCGCTCGAACGTCTCCTTGTCCATGGAGATCTTCTCGATCTGCATCCCCGCAGCCTTCGTTGGATCCAGCTTCCGCGGCAGCTCCTCCTGCTTCGAGTCCAGCTCCGCCAGCAGCTTCGGCGCAATCGTCAGCAGGTCGCAGCCCGCCAGCTCCGTGATCTCCCCGATGTTCCGGAAGCTCGCCCCCATCACCTGCGTCGTGTAGCCGAACTTCTTGTAGTAGTTGTAAATCGTCGTCACCGACTGCACACCGGGATCGTCCGCGCCCACATAGTCCCTGCCCGTGTCCTTCTTGTACCAGTCCAGAATGCGCCCCACGAACGGAGAGATCAGCGTCACCTTCGCCTCCGCGCACGCAACCGCCTGGTGCATCCCGAACAGCAGCGTCAGATTGCAGTGGATCCCCTCCTGCTCCAGGATCTCCGCCGCCTTGATGCCCTCCCACGTCGACGCGATCTTGATCAGCACGCGCTCCCGGCCAATCCCCGCGCGGTCGTACTGCGCAATCACGTCACGCGCCTGCTCCAGCGTCTTCTCCCGGTCATACGACAGCCGCGCATCCACCTCGGTCGAGACCCGCCCCGGCACAATCTCCAGAATCTTCCGGCCGAACGCCACCGCCAGCGTCTTGAACGCAAACGCCGCGACATCCTTGTCCGACGCATTCGTTCCCGCCTGCTCCCGTGCCTGCATCAGCACATCGTCCACAATCTGCGAGTACGCCGGCATCTCCGCCGCCGCCGCGATCAGCGAAGGGTTCGTCGTCGAATCCGTAGGCTTGAACTTGATAATCGAATTGATATCGCCCGAATCCGCCACCACCGTAGTCATCCCGCGAAGCTGTTCCAGAAGAGTCGCCATATTGCTCCTTATACCGTCCATCACCTCTATTTTACGCCTCCCGCGAAGGCTGCGCGAGGGCTCCCGGAATGGGAACCAGCTTATGAAGAAGATCCGAAACGCTGATCGTAGAGTTTGGAAACGCGTGCAAGCAGGGCGGAGGATTGCAGCAGCGTTTCCCGTTCGTCCATCCACTCAAACGGGAACGGGGCCACGTTTGTGGCCGAGAATCGAAGGATTAGGAATTCATCAAAGGCCGACCTCGCGGCAGATTCAAGCCTTCGGATCGCCTCCGGAGCTTCCTGGGAGGGATGGCGGAATCTGGCCTTTCCGTCCGTGGCGAAGCTGCGGTCACCTTCGAAGGATGTGTATTCGGTTGCGTGATTCACCCCGACGACAGCGATACAGATGGGATAAGCGTTCTTTTGAAACTCCTCGACCTGACGTTTAAGATCGCTGATGACTCGATCAATCTGCTTAATCATGGCTTTCGCCAGTATCTTGGCTTCGGCCCCGATCTCAATCGCACTCAGCGGGCCCCTTCCGACCAAGAACCCGGGTTCAGCAATTGCCATGGCAACCGGGACCAGTTCGCCGAAAGCACCGTCTCCCCGTCGGCTCGATATCCCCACTGTCTTGTTTGCCGTGTTGACGACTCGAGCCCCTGCGTCGATGCGTTGGCTTAGGAGAGCCGAGCGATTGAGCCGTCTCAGGTCTTCGAACAGGTACCTCACTGCCTTGTCGCCCTGCGACGAGTTGCGGTGTAGATAGGGTCGCCCCTCGAAGAGCTTTCGGAACTCGGCAAGCAAAGAGTAGTCGGCGGGGTTCATCTCTTGGCGTCTGCGATGACGATGTCTATATCGAACGGGACCGTGCGGGGTCTCGATACCTGGGTGCGGTACATTCGCTCCTTGGCAAGCGCCAGATACTTTGGTTCGATCTCATTGGCAATGCTGCTTCGACCGGAGTTCATTGCGGCGACGCTGGTAGTCGCTGTGCCGGCGAACGGGTCGAGGATGGTATCGCCTACGAAGGAGAAGAGGCGGATAAGCCGTTCAGCGAGTTCCACGGGATATGGAGCTGGATGTCCATTGCGCGTCGACTCCCCCTTAATGTCGGACCAAGATGTTCTTAGCCACTGCTGCATCTCCGCTTTCGACAGCACCGAGAGGGCTCTCTGCATGGGCGTAGGAGAGCGGTAGGAGCCGCCTTTGCGAAGAAAGAGGATGTATTCAAAGTCGTTCTTGACGATTGCGCCGGGCTGGTAGGGTTTGCCGTAAAACCCTGCTCCGTTCCCCTCAGCTTCGGTAGCGCCGTTGCTGATCTTCGACCACAGAATCGGGGTGAGACAATCAAGGCCGAGCTTGCGGGTGCGAGTCATGATGTCCGCATGGAGTGGCATGACAAGGTGCCGTCCTCCTCGCTTGCGCGGGATGCATACGTCCCCGACAACGCAGCAGATCCGTCCGCCGGGAACGAGGACGCGCTCGCACTCAGCCCAGACCTTGTCGAGTTCAATCAGGAATCTCTCATAATCCTCAATCGCGCCCATCTGCCGCTCGTGTGGCTGGTACTCCTTCAATGTCCAATAGGGCGGCGACGTGAGCACCAGATGCACGCTCTTGTCCGGTATCCAGGACAGCTCTCGGGCGTCGCCGGGGTGCAGCCAGTGAGTTGTTTTGGCATACTCCGCGGGCCAGCGGGAGGTACGGAAGAAATCTGCTACCTGCTGTAGCTTCGCGACCGACCCAGGTTCGTTGTCAACAGTTCCGTAGGCGAGGTCGCTGACGAACTTCTCGTCCAGAATCATTCCAGGATTGTACATGCGCGCGTGTGGTGACACGAATAATTGGCGAATATAGTGGGAGATAGGAGGTCGCAGATGGAGACCCAACCCGACCGCTTCGCCTTCCTCCACATCGACCTCAACAGCTTCTTCGCCTCCGTCGAGCAGCAGCTCCACCCCGAGTACCGCAACCGCCCCCTCGCCGTCGTCCCTACACTCGCCGACACCACCTGCTGCATCGCCGCTTCCTACGAAGCCAAGGCCCTCGGCATCAAGACCGGTACCCAGGTCGGCGAAGCCAAGAAGATCTGCCCCGCCATCATCCTCGTCGAAGGCAACCACTCCGAGTACGCCGCCTACTCCCACAACATCGCCAAAGCCGTCGAACGCTGCTGCCCCGTCGCCCACACCCCCTCCATCGACGAGATGGTCTGCCAGCTCATCGGCCGCGAGCAGGAGCCCCCACGCGCACGCCGCATCGCCCTCGACATCAAGCAGGCCATCCGCGACCACGTCGGCGACACCCTCCGCTGCTCCATCGGCATGGCCCCCAACCGCTACCTCGCCAAGATCGCCAGCGACATGCAGAAGCCCGACGGCCTCATCGGCCTGCTCCCCTCCCAGCTCCCCCGCGCCCTCGCCCACCTCGAACTCCGCGACCTCCCCGGAGTCGGAGCCCGCACCGAGCTCCGCCTCCACGCCAAAGGCATCCGCACCATGGAGCAGCTCCTCGCCCTCGACCGCCCAGCCATGCACGCACTCTGGGACTCCGTCTGGGGCGATCGCCTCTTCCACTGGCTCCGCGGCGGAGACACCGGCGACGACGGAGCCCCCGTGCCCGCCGAGATCCAGAAGTCCCTCGGCCACTCCCACGTCCTCGGCCCCGAGTTCCGCACCCCCGAAGGCGCCTGGGCCGTCGCCCACAAGCTGCTCCACAAAGCCGCCATGCGCCTCCGCATGGAGCACTTCTTCGCCGCCTCCCTCTCCGTCACCATCCGCTACGCCCTCACCCCCCAGCAGGCGCAAGCGCAGTCCCAGGCACGCGGCGCCGCAGGCAAAGTCAAGCGCCACTTCTCCGGCATCCGCCACCTCGGCTGGGCCATGGAGGCACGCTTCCCCGCCTGCCAGGACACCCTCACCCTCCTCGAAGCACTCCGCGCCACCTGGGCCAAGGCCCCCACCGGACCCGACTACGCCCGCCCCTTCTTCGTCGGCGTCACCATGCACCACCTCATCCCAGAGAGCGAACACCAGGCCACCCTCTTCGGCGATCCCGACCACCGCGCCGGCCTCGCCGCCACCATGGACAAGCTCAACCTCAAGTACGGCCACACCACCCTCCACTTCGCCGGCATGCTCCCCGCCCGCGACTCCGCCCCCACCCGCATCGCCTTCACCCAGATCCCCGTCCAGTACGGCGTCGACTACATGTAACCAACCCCGCTCCCCTCAAACAGCTCGAGCTGCAACACTGCCCCACCCAGCCCGAACCCCCGGGTGCCCCGCCCCGACCGCGCCCCAGCCTACCCCTCCACCACCGCAAGATCCTCATCCCGCGTCTCCCGGATCGACATCAGCCCCACCAGCGTCAGCACCGCGGACGCGGAAAGGTAGTACCCCACAAACCGCAGCCCATACCGCCGCGCCAGCCCCGTCGCGATATACGGCGCAAGCGACGCCCCGAAGATCCCCGCCAGGCTGAACGCAAGCGAGCTCCCCGTATACCGCACCGCCGTCGGAAACAGCTCCGACAGAATCGTCCCCAGCGGCCCGTACGTCATCCCCATCAGCCCCAGCCCCAGCGCCATCATCGCCACCGCGCCGCCCATCCCAGCCGAAAACATCGGCCCCATCGCCAGCCCGAACAGCCCGATCCCCACCGTGCTCCACACCATCAGCCGCCGCCTGCCCCGCTCCGCCAGCACCGCCGAGACGGGTATCGTCATCCCGAAGAACACAATCCCGAACAACTGGATCAGCAGAAACGTCTCCCGCCGATACCCCAGCACCGTCGTCGCCCACGACAGCGCAAACACCGTCATCAGGTAAAACAGCACAAACGTCGCAAAGCACACCAGCACCGCCGCCGCGAGCCGCCCCAGGTGCTCCCGCAGCACCGCCATCACCGGCACCGCCACCGGCTCCCGTCGTTCCACCGCCGCCCGAAACACCGGCGTCTCCGTGATCGTCAACCGTACGTACAGCCCCACAAACACCAAGGCCGCGCTCGCAAGAAACGGCAGCCGCCACCCAAATGCAAAGAACTGCCCGTCCGTCAGCCCATGCGACAGCAGCAGAAACACCCCGCCCGACAGCAGAAACCCCAGCGGCGCCCCAAGCTGCGGAAACATCCCGTACCACGCCCGCTTCCCCGGAGGCGCATTCTCCGTCGCCAGCAGCACCGCCCCGCCCCACTCCCCGCCCAGCCCAAGCCCCTGGCCGAACCGGCACAGCGCCAGCAGCAGCGGAGCCCCCACCCCAACACGCGCATACGTCGGCAGCAGACCGATCGCCACCGTCGAGAACCCCATCGTCGACAGCGCAACCACCAGCGTCGTCTTCCGCCCAACCCGGTCCCCAAAGTGCCCGAACACCACAGACCCCACCGGCCGCGCCAGAAACGCAATCCCGAACGTCGCCAGCGAGGCCAGCACCGCCGCCCCCGCATCCGTCGCCGGAAAGAACAGCTTCGGAAACACCAGCACCGCGGCCGTCGCATAAATGTAGAAGTCGAAGAACTCGACCGTCGTCCCGATCAGGCTCGCAAACAGCACCTGCCGCGGCGTATTCCTCCGTCCCGCAGCCCTCCCCGCGCGAACCCCATGCCCCTCCCGCTCCACCGTCGCTCCCCTCCGTCACGCCTCTCGCCTCCAGACCACCACAGCTCCACGTATCTGTCGACCCTGCACCACTTACCCTCCCCGCCCGGCCATCCAGCAGCCATCCAGCAGCCATCCTGGAGCCACCCAGCAGCCATCCAACTTCCCGCCCCGTTCCCCCCGTCTTACACTAGACGTTCAGCCTGACTGACACCCAACACGCCGCACGCAGTACGACCCGACCCCGGAATCCCCGAGAGGCCTTCCTTTGCCCAGCAACTCCTTCACCCCCGGCACGCTCGACGCCGTCCGCCCCCATCCCCCGACCGATCTCATCTGCTTCAGCCACCTCCGCTGGCGCTTCGTCACCCAGCGGCCCCAGCATCTGCTCACCCGCGCCGCCCGCACCTACCGCGTCTTCTACTGGGAGGAGCCCGTCTGGCACCCCGCGGGCGAGATCGCAGACCCCCAGTCCCCCGTCCCGGGAGCCCGCCTCGAGATCGTCGAAGAGGGCCCCTCCCTCTGGGTCCTGCGCCCCCATCTCACCCACGGCCTCGATCCCGACGCCGCCCAGCGCGCCCTCCTCGACCGGCTCCTCGCCACCGCCCGCATTACCCACTTCGTCCGCTGGTACTACACCCCCATGGCCCTCGGCTTCTCCGCCCATCTCCACGCCGCCGCCACCGTCTACGACTGCATGGACGAGCTCAGCCACTTCCTCAACGCCCCCCCATCCCTCACCGCCCGCGAACGCGAGCTCTTCCGCCTCGCCGACGTCGTCTTCACCGGAGGCATCAGCCTCTACGAGGCCAAGCGCGAGCAGCACCCCAACGTCTTCGCCTTCCCCAGCTCCATCGACGTCCCCCACTTCGCCCACGCCCGCACCCCCCAGCCAGACCCCCCCGACCAGGCCCACAT
>JALYIA010000186.1 GCA_030776065.1 Acidobacteriota bacterium | reverse complement strand
CCCCAAAGTCATCCCCATGTCAAGCCCCAATCCTGCCAGAAACCCCGTAACCACCACACTCTAAACCGAATAAAACCAAGAAATAGTTGGCCGTTTAGTTTTGCTCCACCCGCTACAATAGAAGTAGCAGTAAAATCCCGGGCAACCCGCCACCACCACCCACACGACCCGCCCGGACAAAGCCAATAACTCCTTTATCCAAGATACTTTAGGACCTAAACCAAAGCCTCTACCACACACCGCACCCGCGAGCTTCGGACATAAGTCCTTTATTCGCCATAGAATAGCGCTTCAACGACGGACCGCACCGACCACCCAGAACCTCCAGACTTCCAGACCTAACTCCTTTATCCGAAGTACTTTAGGACCAAAGTACAGGGGGAGGGGGGGTACCTCCGACCCGCACCCGGCCGCACCCGCTCGCACGCACCGCCCGCACCTCGCACGCCACCCCAAATCCTGAGCCGCTGTCCGTAAACTAGAGCCATGGACAAGTTTGTCGTTCGGGGCGGAAACCCGCTGCTCGGCACCATCAAAGTCTCCGGCGCGAAGAACTCCGCCCTCCCCTGCATGGCCGCAGCCATCCTCACCGAGGGCGAAGTCATCCTCGAGAACATCCCGCAGGTCCGCGACATCGAGACCGAGCGCAGGCTCCTCGCCTCCATGGGAGCCGAAGTCGAACTCGGCTACGGACGAGCCCAGCACCGCACCCGCATCAAGTGCGCCATCCTCTCCGATCCCGTCGCCAAGTACGAGATCGTCAAGACCATGCGCGCCAGCTCGCTCGTCCTCGGTCCGCTCATCGCGCGCACCGGCATCGCCCGCGTCGCCATGCCGGGAGGCTGCGCCATCGGAGGCCGTCCCATCGACCTCCACATCAAGGGCCTCGAAGCCATGGGCGCCACCATCACCCAGGATCACGGCTACCTCGAAGCCAGAAGCCCGAACCACGGAAACGCCCGCCTCAAAGGCGCGCACATCGTCTTCGACAAGATCACCGTCACCGGCACCGAAGACCTCCTCATGGCCGCCACGCTCGCCGAGGGCGAGACGCTCTTCGAGAACTGCGCCCGCGAGCCCGAGGTTACCGACCTCGCCGCACTGCTCATCGCCATGGGCGCGAAGATCGAAGGCGCGGGCACCTCGACCATCAAGGTCAAAGGCGTCTCGAAGCTCCACGGAGCCAAGTACCGCATCAACCCCGACCGCATCGAAGCCGGGACGTTTCTCGTCGCGGGAGCCATCACCGGCGGAGACCTGAACGTGGACTGCTGCGACCCCTCGCACCTCGGCGCGCTCCTCACCAAGCTCGAAGAGTGCGGCGTCAAGCTCGACATCGGCAAGGACCACATCCGCGTCCGCTCCGGCGGCGCGCTCAAGGCAGCAGACATCTCGACCGAGGAGTACCCGGGCTTTCCGACCGACATGCAGGCCCAGTACATGGCGCTCGCAACGCAGGCCGAAGGCGCCACCACCGTCACCGAGAACATCTTCGAGAACCGCTTCATGCACGTGCAGGAGCTCAACCGCATGGGCGCCAACATCACCGTGCAGGGGCGCACCGCCACCGTTCGCGGACGATCTCCGCTCGAGTCCGCCGCCGTCATGTGCTCCGACCTACGCGCCTCCGCCTCGCTCGTCCTCGCCGCTCTGGTCGCGGACGGCGAGACCATCCTCGACCGCGTCTACCACCTCGACCGCGGATACGAACACTTCGAGGAAAAGCTCCGCGGTGTCGGAGCCCAGATCCGCCGCATGGGCGATGTCTTCGGCAAGAAATAAAACGGCCGTTCAAGGAGGAAGACCATGACCGCCCCGCTCCGAATCCTGCGCCTGCTCGCGGTCGTGGTCTGGGTCGGCGGCCTCGTCTTCTTCGCCTTCGTGGTCGCCCCGGTCGCCTTCAGCGTCCTGCCCAGCACGCACATGGCAGGAACCGTCGTCGCCGGTACCCTCGGCGTGCTCCACTGGATCGCCCTGGCGTGCGGCCTCGTGTTTCTTGCGGCCGCCGCAGTGCTCCGGGCTCGCTCGTCCTGCGCCCGCGGACTCATCTCCGCCCAGCTCTGGCTCGTCCTCGCGATGATCGCAGCCTCGGCCGCGATTCAGTGGCGCATCGTCCCCGCGATGGAGCGAGACCGCCTCGCGGCCGGCGGCGAGATCGACGCTGCACCGCGCGAGGACCCCGCGCGACTTGACTTTGAACGCCTGCACCCGCTCAGCGAACGGCTCGAAGGAGCCGTGCTGCTGGCAGGTCTCGCCGTGGTCGTGCTGATAGGCCTCGAGCGTTCCGCGGACGCCGGCGCTCGACGCACCGGCTGAATCAGGACCGCTCTTCCAGCCGCGTGAGCCGCGTCTCATGCTCCTGGTGCATCTTGATCAGGCTGATCACATCCTGGTGGAAGATCTGGCTTTGCTGGTTGATGCGCCCTTCCAGGCCATCGATGCGCTTGTCCAGGCCATCGATGCGCCGGTTCAGCCGATCTTCCAGACGCTCGGAGTCGCGCCGGTTGGAGAGGATGCCGAGCAGGGCGACAACGGTCGGCATGCCCATCGCTGCCCAAAGCTGCCACGGTGTGATCACGCCTTCCATGCCTCCATGGTAGAGCAACAGAATCGCCGTGCAAAGACAAAAGCCTCGGCAGCCTAAACGTTGAACTTGAAGAACAGGATGTCTCCGTCCTTCACCACGTACTCCTTGCCCTCACTCCGCAGCAGGCCCTTCTCCTTCACCGCCTGCTCGCTGCCGTACTTGAACAGGTCGTCGGACGCATAGCAGTCCGCCTTGATGAAGCCCTTCTCGAAGTCCGTGTGGATCACGCCCGCGGCTCCCGGAGCCTTCGTCCCGCGCACAATCGTCCACGCCCGAACCTCCTGCACGCCCGCCGTGAAGTACGTGATCAGGTTGAGCAGCGCGTACGCAGAGTGGATCAGCCGGTTCAGCCCGGGTTCCTTGAGGCCCATGCCCTCCAGGAACTCACCGCGCTCCGACGCATCGAGCTGTGCGATCTCGCTCTCCATCGCACCGCAGATTCGGACGACCTGCGAGTTCTCCTCGGCCGCACGCCTCTCGACCGCGTCGACCCACGGGTTGTGCCCTGTCAGTCCATCTTCATCGACGTTCGCGACATAGAGCGTCGGCTTCGCGGTGATCAGGTGGAGATCGCGGGTGTACGGCCGCTCTTCGTCGGTCAGCTCCACCGCTCGCGCCGGCTTGCCGGATTCGAGCGCCTCCTTCAACTTCGCCAAGGCCGCAAACTCGGTCTTGATCCTGTGGTCCGCATTCGCCGGCTTGTTCAGCTTCTCGACCTTCGCATACCGCTTGTCGACCGTATCGAGATCGGCCAGCAGCAGCTCCGTATTGATCGTGTCGATGTCGCTGATCGGGTTCACTCCGCCCGCGACATGCACCACCTCGGGATCGGCAAAGCAGCGCACTACATGCAGCACCGCATCGGTCGAACGGATGTGTCCGAGAAACTGGTTGCCCAGGCCCTCACCCTTCGACGCGCCCGCAACCAGCCCGGCGATGTCGATGAACTCCATCGTCGTCGGCACCAGCGACTTCGGCACGATGAGCTTGGCGATTTTGTCGAGCCGCTCGTCCGGAACCGTGACGACGCCGGTATTCGGATCGATGGTGCAGAAGGGATAGTTCGCGGCCTGTGCTTTTGCCGAGGTGAGTGCGTTGAAGATGGTGCTCTTTCCGACGTTGGGCAACCCAACGATTCCACAGTTCAAAGGCATGTCTTCTACAGAATAGCGGACTTCCGCGCGGCTGGCTGCGTGCGCCCGAGCCCGTAGAATTGTGAGTGGATGTCCCACCCCGCAGCAGCCACCATGCCGTTCAACGGCTCACCGCTCTGGACCAGCCTCGCGCTCGGCCTCGTCGCCGGACTGGCGGACGGTCTGGGCGGCCTGCTGCTTGTGCGCCGCTCGCCTTCCATGCGCGCGCTGCGCTACTTCGTCGCCGTGGGTGCGGGATTCATGCTGGGCGCCGCGCTGCTGGAGATGGTGCCCGAGTCGCTCGCCGTCAATCCGCACTGGGCCGCGCCGCTTCTGCTCGCCGGATACACCGGCGTTCACTTCGTCCAGCACACGCTTGTGCCGCACTTCCACTTCGGGGAGGAGACGCACCACGACCACTTCCTGTCGCGCAAGGACACCTACTCGGTGCTGCTCGGGCTCTCCACCCACACCTTCTTCGACGGAATCGCCATCGGCTCCGGCTTTGCCCTGTCGTCCTGGCTGGGCTGGGTGATCTTCGGCGCGGTCTTCCTCCACAAGTTCCCCGAGGGCCTCACCGTCGCGAGCGTGATGCTGGCCGGCGGGCAGAGCCGCCGCGCCGCCCTGTACTCGGCGCTGTTCCTGGGGGCGATGACCGTGCTCGGCGTGCTGGCGATCAACCTGCAACCGGGTTGGGTCAAGGCTGGACTGCCGCTCTCGGCCGGCGTGACGCTCTACGTCGCGGCCACCGACCTGGTGCCCGAGGTGAACCGCGAACCTGGAGTTCGCATGGCGCTCGTCTTCTTCGCGGGCGTGCTGCTGTTTCTTCTGCTGCGCGCTCTCGGTCCGGGATAGACCGCTACTTCGCGCGGGCGGCCCTCTCCGCCGCGGCGGCCGCATCGGCAGCCGGCTGCTGCTCCGAGCCAGGCTGCCGGCTGGCCGGAGGCGAGCGCAGAGGAACCACGGACCCGCGCGCGAACAGAGCACGCAGCACACGGGCGGAATCGCGCATCGGGCGGAAGTGCGACTCCGGCGTCCCGGGACCGTACAGCGTGCGGATGGGCTGTTCCGCAAGGGGATGACGCGTCTGCGCAACCCATACCAGCATGGACATCTCGTACTCGTACCGGCGGCCGGGGAGCTTCAGCAGCGCAGGCAGCAACGACGTGGGCAGCGCGCGCAGACCGCACTGCGCATCGGCCAGCGGAACACCCGTCATCCAACGGAAGAGCAGCGCGGTGACGCGGTTTCCGATCAGGCTGCGCAGGGGTGGGACGTCGAGCGGCGGCGCTGGATAGAGCGGCACATCGAAGTTCCGCGCGCCCACGATCACCAGCCGCGGAGACCGATGAAGCGCCCGGGCTACGCGGACCACGTCGTCCGCCGCGTGCTGGCCGTCCGCATCCGCGGTCACCAGCCCCTTCAGGTGCGCCTGGTGACGCAGGAAGTAGCGGATTCCGGTCTTCAGCGCGCTGCCCTTGCCTTCGTTTCCAGGGTGCCGCAACAGGTGGACCCGCGGGTTGGAGGCGAGCAGCTCGAACAGCGGCTGGGCGTCGGCCGGGGAGCCGTCATCCACCACCAGAACCGCGGGAACGCCCGCGTCCGAGAGCCTGTCCACCAAGTCGATCAGGGACTCGGTGGGAGCGAACGCCGGAATCAGCACCGCCACATCGCGCGGCGCGGCTGGCGTCAGGCGCGTCTCCTGATCGAAATCGAAGGCGGAACGTCTTGGCCGGGGAGGCTTCATTGGACCTCTGTTCAAAGCACCTGCAGGGTGACGATGGCGGAGTGCTTGAGAACACTTCCAGACGCGCTGGTCGCGGTTCCAGAGACGGTGAGGCTGTAGGTTGGGGCAGTCTGAGCCGCCGAGCCGGCGTTCACTCGATCCCCACAGCCAGACGTCAGACTAGCAAATAGGACGCATGTGGTGGAAGCGAAGAGCGTGAGAATTACTGGAAATCTCGCCCGCCTGTCCGCTCTGCGCCGCCTTCGGGTCCACAGCGCCAGCAGCATGGGGCTGAGTACCGCCGCCAGCAGCGGCCTCACCGGGCGAGGTGGAGGCTCGATCGCCGCCGCCGCCGCCGCGGTCTTGGTCGTCTGCACCGTCAGGGTGAAGCTGGTCACCTGGCCGCCGGGCGGCAGGTACGCGGGATTCAGCGAGGACGTCGCGCCCACAGGCAATCCATCGACGGTGAGTGCGATCGGGCTGTCGAGCGCCCCGCCTACCGGCGTCATCGAAAAGCTGTACACGGCCGAGCTGCCGGAGGGGATCGAGCGCCCAGAGTCGCCCACCACCGCCAGCGCAAAGTCCGGCCCGCTTGAGACCGTCACCGACGCCGTGGGCGAGGTGCTGCCAAGGAAGTTGGTATCGCCGGTATACACCGCGCTGAGTGGGTGTACGCCCGCGGAGAGCGCGTGGGTGGTGTAGCTTCCGCTGCCCGCGACCAGGGCGACCGAGGACAACGGGGCTCCGCCGTCCAGCAGCGCAACGGCTCCCGTCGGCGTGCCTGCGGTGGAGCTGACGGCCTGGATGGTGAGCGTTACGGCATCGCCTGTCAGCGCGCTGCTCACCGAAGGCACGAGGGTCACGGCGGTGGGAGCAGACGCGATCGTCACACCGCCGGAGGTCGACACCAGCGTGTAGTTCCGGGATTGGGAGCCGCTCAGCGTCGCCGAGACCGGGTAGCTCCCCACGGGGGAGAGCGCCGCGGCGGTTGAGCTGAAGACCGCGGAGACCGCTGCGGCGTCCTGCGGCAGAACGCCGCTCAGCGTCCCGTTGAGCGGCGGGATGGGCTGGCCGTACAGCACGGAGAGCGGCTGCGCCGACGCGCTCACCGCCAGCGGCGTCACCGTAACGGCGAGCCCCTGCGATTGAGCCGGCGCATGGGTGGCGTCGCCTTGATACACGGCGGTGAGAAGATGCTGCCCGGCGGGCAGAGACGCAAGACTGAGCGCGGCCGCGGCGTTGCTGAGGGCCACGCTGCCCACTGCCACCGACGCGCCGCTGGCGGAGTCCAGAAAGGAGACCAGCCCGGTCGCCGCAGCGCCGGCGGCCAGGGTGGCGGAGACCGAGCCGCTGCCGTACGGGGAGACCGCGGGGCCGGTCAGGGTCAGCGCCCCGGAGCTCACCGTCGGACGCAGGCCCGCAAGCGTGTGAATGTCGGGTCCGGGCGCAGCGGCCGCATCCACCTGGCGGATGCGTTGGTTGCCCGTATCGGCGAGGGTGACGAGCCCCGGGGGGGAGAGGGTGACGGCCGCCGGGGAGTCGAGTCTGGCGCCGGCGGCGGGCCCCTCGTCGCCCGCAAACTGTTGCGGTCCGCTCCCCGCAACCGTGGTGATGGTCCCGTCGGGGGCGATGCGCCGGATTCGGTGATCCGCCGCATCGGCCACATACACGCTGCCGTCCGCCCCGACCGAGAGCCCGCGCGGCAGGCCGAGCGTGGCGGCCCTGGCAGCACCGCCGTCGGCCGAGGCGACCGGCAGACCGGGAGCACTCGCGCTCACCCCGGCGACCGTGGTGATGATCCCCGAAGCAGCATCCACACGCCGCACGCGGTGGTTGCCCATGTCGGCCACGTAGAGGTCGCCCGCGGCGTCCAGCGCGATGCCCTCGGGCGAGTCGATCGACGCCGCGACGGCAGGACCGCCGTCGCCGCCGAAGCCCTGCACGCCGTTCCCCGCAACGGTCGAGATGACGCCGGAGCCGCTCGCGATGCGGCGCACGCGATGGTTTCCCTCTTCGGCAACGTAGAGATCGCCGTTCGCCGCCAGAGCGAGCGCGACCGGGCGATCCAACCGCGCGGACGTGGCCGGCCCGGCGTCTCCCGCGAAGCCGCGTACGCCCGTACCGGCCACGGTCGCGATCGTGCCGGTGGCGACCGTCAGCCTTCGTACCCTGTGGTTGCGGGTGTCCGCGATCAGGACGTTGCCGGAGGCATCGACCGCCAGTCCGCTCGGCGAATCGAGAGAGGCCGCGGTGCCCGGACCGCCGTCTCCGCCGTAGCCCTGCGTGCCGGTGCCCGCCACGACGGTCAACGTGCCGTCGGGCGCAAGCCTTTGCACGCGATGCGCCGTGCGCTCTGCGATGAAGAGGTCGCCCTGCGCGTCATAGGCGATCGCCGAGGGCAGGCGCAGCGCGACGGACGGCCCCGGACTTTGGGCCCGGCCGCTGCTCCCCCACAGCGCAAGAAGACACAGAACAGCCACGCGGCCGGCCCGCGAGGGTTCACACGCTGGGTTCGTCCTGCTCTGCATCCCCATGGGCGTTCTGCTCGACTGCTTGGAACACGACACGTAGAGGGTACCATCCGCGCCTTCGCGCCCCGCGGAGACGAAGGACTTTGGAGCGGCCCGCCCGCCGGTGATACGCTTTGTCTCGAACCCCGGGCCCATAGCCCACGATCCGGAGGAGTATGCCAAGGCACTGCCTTACGCTGGACCTGCAGAACGATCCGCACAAGATCGCCGAGTACAAGCGGCACCACGAGAGGATCTGGCCTGAGATCCGCGACAGCCTGTACGACTCCGGCGTCACGGACATGGAGATCTACCTGGCAGGCACGCACCTGTTCATGATCATGGACGTGGCCGACGACTTCTCCTTCGAGAAGAAGGCGGCGATGGACTCCGCCAACCCCCG
>JALYIA010000185.1 GCA_030776065.1 Acidobacteriota bacterium | reverse complement strand
CAACCCGCAACCCGCAACCCGCAACCCGCAACCCGCAACGATCAAACCAGCAAACTACAATCCCTGCATGCTGCCCGCACGCGCCCGAAGATTCTTCCAGCCGCCCGACGACCGCACCCTCGCCTGGAGACTCTTCTGGACCGGCTTCCTCCTCCGCGTGCTCTACCTCACCCTCGCGCACACCTTCCGCCTGCGCCCCATCGACGATCACTTCCAGTTCGGCTGGGAGATGGGACGCATCGGCCGCGCGCTCGCCACCGGCTTCGGCTACGCCGACCCCTTCACCGGCCACACCGGCCCAACCGCCTGGACGCCGCCGCTCTACCCGCTCCTGATCGCCGCCGTCTTCCGCCTTTTCGGGATCTACACGCTCGCCTCAGCCTGGGTGCTGCTCACCCTCAACAGCCTCTTCTCCGCCGCCACCGCGCCGCTGGTCTACTCGCTCGCCCTGCGCACCTTCGCCCAGGCCACACCGCACCGGGACGCACGCACACCCGATGCCCGTTCCCTTGCCCTCTGGTCCGCCTGGCTCTGGGCGCTCTACCCCGCAGCCTTGCAGTACGCCGTCCGCTGGGTGTGGGACATGTGCCTCACCACCCTGCTCTTCACCGCCGCGCTGCTGCTCGCCCTGCGCATCCGCCAGACCGCAACCGCCGCCGAACTCAAGGACAACCGACACACCCCGGACAACACCGCCAGCGAAACCACGAACGCCGCAAACAGCAACAACGCCCCCACGAACACCCACACCAACGCCACCAGAGACTGGACCCTCTTCGGCCTGCTCTGGGGCCTGATCGCCCTCTCGAACAGCTCGCTCCTGCTCTTCCTTCCCGCATGCATCGGCTGGATGCTGTGGGTCAACCTCCGCGCACGCAACCCTCCCGCACAGGCAGGCCAGCGACGGCGCAACAGAGCCCTCGCACGCGCCCTGGGCCACGCGCTGCTCGCCTGTGCCTGCACCACCGCGGTCGTCGCTCCGTGGATCGCACGCAACTGGCGCGCCTTCCACGCCTTCGTCCCCATGCGCTCGAACTTCGGCGCCGAGCTCTACGAGTCGGCCGACCCGCTCAACCAGGGCTTCCCCAACGTCGCCACCCTGCCGCTCGCCGAGGCCGCGCCGCAGCTCGCCCGCTACCGCCGCCTCGGCGAGATCGCCTACTCCCGCGAGCAGGGACAGCGCGCCCGTCTCCTCATCCGCGCGCACCCCGCGCTCTTCGCCGCACACGCCGTCAAGCGCGTCTACTTCTTCTGGATCTCCGTGCCGCATCCCGCGGACACGGCCGCCGCAGCGTTCGCGGAAGCGCTGCGCCGGCTCGACTACAGCTTTCTCTCGCTCGCCGGCCTCTTCGGCCTGGCCCTGGCCCTGCACCGCAGAGTCCCCGCCGCAACCCTGTTCCTCGCCGCCTTCCTGCTGCTGCCGCTGATCTACTACTTCATCACCGTGCAGGCGCGCTTCCGCCATCCGCTCGAGCCGCTCATCGACGTGCTCGCAGTCTTGCTCTTCCAGTCCGCCGACCGCACACGCGTCTGGACGCGAGCCGCGCGTCCGCTCGCCCCGTGAACGCGGGCAGCGCTACTTGTGGGGCAGCGCTATTTATCGTGCAGCAGGTCCTGACCCACCTTGTAGTGGCCGGGCGTTCCCGTGATCGCCACCGGCAACATAGCACCCGCCGCCTTCTTCCGGAAGAAGGGAGCCAGCGGCTTCAGCAGCAGCGACTTCCACCCCGTCGTCAGATGCGACACGTCCGCCTCCATCGAAAGATGCCCCACAAGGTGCGCCGCTCCGGTGCGAAGACTGTACGTGCCGCCCAGATCCGCCGTCGCGCCCGGAACCGCAAACCGCAGATGCCGCGTGAGCAGAACACCATCGTCCATCCGCGCCCTGCCCTCCACCGACGACAGCACGTCCGTCGCGGGGTTCGGACTCACGTCCTGCACCGACTCGGTTCCGCCCTGCGCCCGCTCGCTGAACGCCGTCAGCGAACGCTCCATCTTCGGATTGGTGATCCGCTCCGCCGGCACACGGAAGAACCCGTCCATGTGCAGCCGCTCCAGAAACTTCGCCCCATGTCCACCCGGATCGACGTGGGCATGGCTCCTCACCCACACCACTCCGGTGATGGGCGGCTTGTTCTTCAGGAAAGGCCCGAGCAGGTCCTCCGCCCGGCCCTTCTCCACGTCCAGGTCGAAGTCGGCTGCCTTGGGCGAGCCTCGCACGCTTCCGCCCGCCTTCACCAGCGTCGTGCCCGTCCGCAGCTCCACACGGTGCAGCACCACGTCCCCGTTCAGCCCGTTCACCGTCCCCTGCGCCTTCCCATCCACGGGGACGGGCCTGCCCTTGCCGACCGAGAAATCCGGCGTCCGCGTGGTCGCCTCCGCCTCAATCGCGTCGAGCGTGCCCGAAAACCGCCCCTCCGCCGACAACGTCCCATGCAGCTTGCCGATGTCGTCCAGACGAACCTGCATGTAGCTGAACCTGCCCGAGACCGTCGTGCCGCCCAGGTTCTTCGGCGTAAGCGGACCGAAGCTCCCCGTCGCCTGAATCCTTCCCGTGGGCTTTGCATTGTCCATGTCCACCGTGAACGGCAGAGCGTGCCCGCGCTGGAGGTCCCGAATCCCCAGGTCGTGAATCGGGAAGCTGAGCCTGGAGCCGCCCTCGCGCATCAGGTCCAGCGTGGCGTCGATCAGGTGCAGCTCCCCGACCGTCGTCGTCGGCCCGGTAAAGTCCGAGCTGCTGCCCGGCGGAAAGTCCTCGTCATGGGCCCGGCTGCCGACCGGCGGCAGGACGATGTGCATCCCCGTCACCTCCACCAGCGCCACGCGTCTGCGCAGCCGCAGCAGGTCGCCCCAGCTTCCCCGCACCACCAGCGCCCGGGCAGAGCCCAACGGCGGCAGATCCGGCGCCGAGTTGCGCTTCAGCGTGATCCCCTCGGCCACAAATCCCGGGCTGGGAAAGTACGTCAGCCGGTAGTGGTCGATCCTGATCTGGCTGGCAAACACCTTCTGGAGCAGCGGCTCCACGTTGCGGTAGCGGAACGGCCAGTGCCGGTCGGCCTCATACCACCCCACAGCCAGCGCAGCCAGCGCGACGAGCACAACCGGCAGCACCCAGCGCGGCCGCCCCGGGCTCCCGCGGGGCCCCGGCTGCACCGCTGCGGTCTTCGCTGAGCCTGTGCCGGTTCGCGGCGCCGCTGCCCTCGCCGGAGTTTCAGGTTGCGCCGTCGTCTGCACTTAGCCGTCTCCCCCCGTGCGCGCCGCCACCTCCGCGGCCTGCCCGTTCAGATGCACGCCGTGCGGCCGGGATACCTCGAACCCTGCGCGCACACCTGATTGTGCCATCCTTCCTGAATTGTGCCACCCTTCCTGAAAGGACACCCCAAGCCGCCCGGTTGCATTGCCCCAAACTGCATTGACCCAACTGCATTGACCCCAACCCGCCCGGCTGCATGACCCAAGCCGCCCAACTGCATTGACCCAACCCGCCCCCGCAAGGTAAACTCACAGAGTTCGGCAGGTTTGGCGAAGCATGCCGGGCCTGGCCTGGACGAGTCAAGCGGCTTGGACGTTTCAAACGCCGGGGCTTGGACGATTCAACCGCTGGGCCGTTCGAGAGATTGAACGATTCAAACGCTTGGGCCGTTCGGGTGTGCCCTTCGGGTCCAGACCCAGTGAAGGGGCTGTCTCGCGCGGGCCTCGATCTGGCTCGCTCAGCCTGTCCAATCGACTCCAGGCAGAACAAAACTATCCCACAGGCGTTCGGTCGCACTGCGATCTTCGCCCGGAAAAGGCTTTAGTCATGTACGCAGTCATTCGCACCGGCGGAAAACAGTATCTCGTCTCTCCCGGCGACCGATTCAAGCTCGAGCGCACAGACCACTCCGAAGGCGCCATCGAGTTCTCCGACATCCTCGCCGTCTCCGGCGAAGAGGGCAAGTTCGAGCCGTCGCTCGAAGGCGCCAAGGTCACCGGCACCGTTCTGGGCGAAGGCCGCGGCGACAAGATCCTGGTCTTCAAGCTGAAGCGCAAGAAGCAGTACAAGAAGATGCAGGGCCACCGGCAGAACTTCGTCGAGGTCCGCATCAACGAGATCTCCGTCAACGGCAAGACCTTCAAGGCCGAAGAGACCGCGAAGTAAGCCGGTCCCTTCACGCCGGCTCCGCGTGGCCCTGCGCCGGCCGGAGCCGTGCGGTACACCCAGATTTTCCGGGGGGCCTTCCCCCCGCGCAACGAGGATGAAATGGCACATAAAAAAGGTTTAGGCTCCTCCAAGAACGGCCGCGACTCCAACGCCCAGCGACTCGGCGTCAAGGTCTTCGGCGGCCAGGCAATCCTCGGCGGAGGCATCATCGTCCGCCAGCGCGGAACCCCGCTCAAGCCCGGCCTGAACGTCGGCCGCGGCAAGGACGACACCCTGTTCGCCAAGGTCTCGGGCGTAGTCCGCTTCCAGAACCGCGGCCAGCAGGGCCGCTTCGTCACCGTGGACCCCGCGGAAGTCGTCGCCGTCCAGGCCTAGCTCCACGCCGTCGGCGTTCCTCGCGCGCTCACCCGACAGCCCACGCCGCCCGTGCGTGGGCCTCTACCATGCAACCGGGAGCTGGGCCGCTGGGCCGTGACATAGACCGCGCCCGCGCAGCCCTTCCCGTACAGCCAAGCGCGACCGGGTCGCCGTCCTCTGCCGGGAACACCCCCTCAGTCGACTCGCGTGACCACCGGCTTGCCCCTCTCATTCCACCCCACCCGCGCCATCGGCGTGGCATGGTCGTGCGGAAACAGCACAAGCCACTGCTCCGGAATCGCCCGCGTGTAAAACCGCTTCCGCTCCTCGATGCAGCGCAGCGGATCAAGATCGAACCCCATCACCCACGTCACATCCAGATGGTGCGCCGTCGGCAGCAGGTCGCCGATGTAACAGGCGTGCGGGGTGTGCCCCGGCCCCGCCGGTCGCGACTCCACCGCACGCTCCGGCGCCACATGCACGGCCAGCATCTGCCGCGTGTGTCCGGGAAACTCCTCCACCCAGACCCCCGGGCAGATCGCGCCGCCCGTCGCCCGGATCGCCTCCCCATCCAGCAGCCGCATCTGGCCGGAGGCGATCAGCGGCTCGTAGTTCGGCGCAAGGTAGCTCACCCGGTCGCGCTCGATCTGCAGCCGCCCATGCGCCACCTCGCCCGCATGCGCGATGTACTGCGCGTTCGGAAACGTCGGCCGAACCGTGCCGTCCGGCTCAAGCGTGGTGTTCCATCCGCAGTGGTCGAAGTGGAGATGCGTGTTCACCACGAAATCCACCTCGGCGGGATCCACACCCGCCGCGCCCAGCGACGCCGGAAGAAGCTCCTGGTTGCCGTGAATCTCCCGCATCTTCGCGGATTGCTTGTTGCCGATGCCGGTCTCGATCACCACCGTGTGCCGGCCCGTCCGCACCACCGCCGTGTTCAGCCCAAGCAGCACGCGGTTGTCTTCATCCGCCGGCATGCGCTTCTGCCACATCGTCTTGGGGACCACCCCGAACAGCGCGCCGCCATCCAGACGGTAGGTGCCGTCGGTGCAGATCGTCAGCTCGAAGTCGCCCAGCGCCGCTCTCGCTCGAACCAGCCCCGCATCCTGTGGCCGTGTCGGTTCCTCTACCATGGCCTCCGCCGTTCTGCGGTGCACCCCGCCGCCGCCCAGATCGCGTCCCGATCGTCCGATTGTCAAACGGCGCACCCTGGGCTCTCTGCCTCCCATGGATAGCGGTCAGACGACCCTCGTCGCCACGCCCGCCGCGCCCAGTCAGGCCATTGCGCCCGCCCGCCGCGCCCAGTCGGGCTGCGCAACGTACCCGCCCGACCGTACCCGCCCGACGTGCCCGTTGCGTTGGGCCCTGTACCTTCGCCTACGAGGCCTGTGCCGAGGTGCCCAGTTCGCCGGCCACCGCGGGTGGGTGGTCCACCACGCCCAGCGGAGCGGCCACCAGCACAGCAGCCGCCGCGGCAACCAGCTCGTGCGTCGCCGCCACGGTCTCCGGTGCGGCCACGCTCGGCGCCCGCTTGGTCTTGAAGCACTGCCGGCACAGCACAGGGCGTCCTTGCGTCGGCTTGAAGGGCACGGTCGTCGAAACACCGCACTCCGAACACTCCGTGCGCGTCTCCGTGCGGGAGAGCCCGGCCGCGGCTGGACCGCTTCCGGTCGCCGCTACCGTACCCCCGCTCCGCCGGCTCTTGCACGGCTTGCACCGCTTCGGGTCGTTCTTGAACTGTTTGTCGACGAAGAAAAGTTGTTCCCCGGCAGTGAAGATGAACTCACCGCCGCAATCTGCACAGATAAGTATCCGGTCCACAAAGTCCATAACCCCATCTCCCATTGTCGCGGAAAAACATCATCTCCCGAACAGCACCCGCCTGGAGCCCCATCCGATACGACGATCCGTTCCTTGCTTCTGCTGAAGATACCCATGCCGCATAGCGGACGTCATCTGTTTACCCGTCAGCAACGCCGCACCGCGCGTCGTCGTCGGGGCCTGCTTGACCTGGGGAGGGGTGGCCGGGCCGGCGGTTAGGGGGGAGCCGCCACCAGGCTCAGGGGTTAGGTGGCGGCCGTGCTCCCGGTGTCAGAACAGCCTAATCCTGTTCCTTGCGAATCTTCTTCCGGTTCCGCTTGCGAGCGAGCGCTTCTTTTACACGCTTCTTCTCGCCGGGCTTCAGGTAAAACGAGTGACGCTTCACCTCTTTGATGATGTCTTCCGTCTGTACCTTGCGCTTGAACCGGCGCAATGCATTCTCAAGAGGCTCGCCTTCCTGCACTCTGATCTCTGCCAAGGCTGAATACACCTCCAAATCATGGCCATGTAGGCAGGGTTAAGGATAGCGCACAATTGTAAACGTTGCGGGCGAAACAACACACTAATTCACGCCTCCTCCTGGCCCTTCGCTATCCCTTCGGCCACGCGCCGACGCGTGCGTGGCGATCCCCTCCGGCCAGGCGCGCACCCGCCCCTCCCCGGTAGAATTCCAGCATGCTCCGTTCCTTCGGCGGAATCCGCCCCACCGTCCCGCCCACCTGCTTCGTCGACCCCTCCGCCCAGGTCATCGGCGACGTCGTCCTCGGCGCACACTCCTCCGTCTGGATGAACGCCGTCGTCCGCGGAGACGTCCACTCCATCCGCATCGGCTCCCACTCCAATGTGCAGGACTGTGCCGTGCTCCACGGCATGCGCCTCCTCTACCCCGTCACCATCGGCGACTGGGTCACCATCGGCCACAACGCCACCGTCCACGGCTGCACCCTCGAAGACGCCGTGCTCGTCGGCATCGGAGCCACCATCCTCAACGACGCACGCATCGGCGAAGGCTCCATCGTCGCCGCCGGCGCCGTCATCCCCGAGCACACCGTCGTCCCGCCCAACTCCCTCGTCGCCGGAGTCCCCGGCAGGGTCCGCCGCACCCTCACCCCCGCAGACCGCGAGCTCATCCTCACCTACGCGCGCAACTACGTCCTCTACACCGCCACCTACCTCGCCGAGCAGCAGCCGCCGCCGCCCGCCTCCATCCCGCCCGATGGAACCAACGCCCCCGCGCACCCGTAGCAACCCTCCATGCGCCTCCGCCTCCTCGCCGCCGCAGCCCTCTTCGTCGTGACCGCGCCCTCACCGGCCCAAACCCAGCCTACCCAGCCCCAGCCCGCCCAGACCCAGCCCGCCCAGCCGCCCTCCTCGGCCCCAACCCCCTCCCCGGCCCTCCCCACATTCGACGTCGTCACC
>JALYIA010000184.1 GCA_030776065.1 Acidobacteriota bacterium | reverse complement strand
CACCCACTCCGCCCAAGATGAGGTATGGTTTTCTCGGAAACGTTTTCCGAACGTCACATCACCCCAAACGAGGCACCCCACGGCATGATGCGCAGCACGTCCTCCACGAAAGCCAACCTCACCCGTCCCGCATCCATCCTGCTCGCGTCCTGCCTCCTCGCCGCCGCCCCATCCCGGCTGCTGGCCCAGCCCCCCGCCCAGCAGCCCGCCGGCCCCGCCACCCTCCGCATCGACGCCGCCAAAGCCGTCGCCCCCGTCAGCCCCCTCCTCTACGGCCTCATGACCGAAGAGATCAACTATTCCTACGACGGAGGCCTCTACGCCGAGCTCGTCCAGGACCGCACCTTCCTCAGCAGCCGCAGCGACACCCAGAATTGGATCCCCGTCGCCTTCGGCAACGCCGCCGGCTCCGTCGCCACCGACAAGTCCACCGGCCCCTCCGCCGCCCTCAACTACAGCCTCAAGCTCACCGTCACCCAGGCGGACCCGCACCACCCCTACGCCATTCGCAACCACGGCTGGTGGGGTGTCCCCGTCCGCCCGAACACCACCTACACCGGCTCCATCTGGGCCCGTGCGGACGCCCCCGCAGCCTCCCCCTCCGTCCACGTCAGCTTCGTCGCCGACGACTCCGGAGCCGTCCTCGCCTCCGCCACCCTCCCCGCGCTCACCACCCAGTGGAAGCGCTACCCCCTCACCCTCAACACCGCCTTCATCTCCGGCTCCGCAGCCAACCACATCCTCCTCTCCGTGGACAGGCCCGGCACCGTCTGGCTCCAGCAGCCCTCGCTCTTCCCCCCCACCTTCCGCAACCGCCCCAACGGCAACCGCACCGACATCATGCAGCTTCTCGCAGACATGCACCCCGCCTTCCTCCGCTTTCCCGGCGGAAACTACCTCGAAGGCGACCACATCAACGAGCGCTTCGACTGGAAGCAGACCATCGGCCCCATCGTCGACCGCCCCGGCCACCGCAGCCCCTGGCGCTACCAGTCGTCCGACGGCATGGGCCTGCTCGAGTTCCTCAACTGGTGCGAAGACCTCCACATGCAGCCCCTGCTCGCCGTCTACGCCGGCTACTCCCTCCAGCAGGAGCACGTCGAACCCGGCCCCGCACTCCAGCCCTACGTCCAGGAAGCCCTCGACGAGATCGAGTACGTCATCGGAGACGCCTCCACCACCTGGGGAGCACGCCGCGCCAAAGACGGCCACCCCGCACCCTTTCCACTCCGCTACGTCGAAATCGGCAACGAAGACTGGTTCGATAAATCCAAGTCCTACGACGGCCGCTTCACCCAGTTCTACAAGGCCATCAAAGCCCGCTACCCCCAGCTTCAACTGATCTCCACAGCAGACAGCGGCGAGAACAGCCGCGGAAACCAGGTCACCAGCGTCAAGCCCGACCTCATCGACGACCACTTCTACCGCCGCGCCGACCAGTTCTTCACAGACGTCCACCACTACGACCACATCGACCGCAATGGCCCCAAAATCTTCGTCGGCGAGTGGGCCACCCGCGAAGGCTCCCCCACCACAGACATGGGCGCAGCCCTAGGCGACGCAGCCTGGATGACCGGCCTCGAACGCAACTCCGACCTCGTCCTTATGGCCAGCTACGCCCCCCTGCTCGTCAACGTCAACCCACAGGGCATGCAGTGGCAGGCCAACCTCATCGGCTACAACGCCTTCTCCAGCTACGGCAGCCCCAGCTACTACGCCCAGGTCATGTTCGCCAACCACATCGGCACCGAGATCCTCGCCGGCGACCTTCAGACCCCCGCCGCCGGCCCCGACCGCCTCTTCTTCTCCGCCACCCGCAACCCCGCCTCCGGAACCATCTTCCTCAAGCTCGTCAACGCCTCCTCCACCCCGCAGCCCATCCACATCACCCTCGAGGGCGTCCACCAGGTGCAGCCCACCGCCCGCGTCGTCACCCTCACCGCCGCCTCCACCGCCGCCACCAACAGCATCCCAGACCCCCGCCGCGTCGTCCCCGTCGAGAGCACAGCCAAAGGAATCGCCCAGGACTTCACCCCCACCATCCCCGGCTACACCATCGAGGTCCTGGAGCTCGTCGCCCACTAACCCCCACCCGACGCACCCCCAGCGAACACTGTCCTCCTGAGCGGCTCACCACCCAGCCCCCACGCCGTCAGTCCATCGCACGGTCAAAATCCCCGCAGTCCAGGAAATCTGTCAACCCCCCAAACCACGTAACCATATCATTCTAAAAGAAATATAGTTGGCCGTTTAGATATGTCCAACACGCTACAATTAAAGAAGAAGTAGAGATCACCACACAACAAATCGGGGAGGGAGGTAGGCGACACCGAGCGGCTCACGCACTCTGGGAACCCGCCAGCCCCCAAACCCCAAACCTCTAATCCCCAAACCTCTTTAGAAAAAGTACTTTACCACCAAAGTACGGGGGGAGAGGGGGGTACACCCGCCCTGCAGCCAACGGTGCGTCGCAGCGCCACCAGCCGCAACCACCTGTGGACCGCCAGACCTAACCCCTAACCCCTAACCCCTAACCCCTAAACCGTAACCCCTTTAGACGAAGTACTTTACCCCCAAAGTACGGGGGGAGGGGGGCCTCCCCCAACTCAAGCCGCTTCAGAAGGCTGAGCCAGCTCTTCAGAGACCATCCGGACGCACTCGGTCAGCGAGTGAAACCGGCCAGAAGTTTGAAACGCCAGGGCGCGTCGGCGCTCGAGGATATCCACCGCCTCGCGCTGATCGGGCAGTAAGCCCCCACGGTCGCGGGTCGAGGCACGAGCGTCGAAGTCGCGAATCAGGTAAAGCTTCGCAGAGTCCAGATACTCCGCAACCTGCCGGTAATGCATGCTGCGCGGCCTGCGTGTGATCCAGAACCAGAAACCGCAAAGAAACAGTACAAGGCGTTCCATAAAGTCTTCCCCCAAAGGTGGGATGAGTCGGGGAACTGGACGGTGCAACCGTTCCCTCTACACCCTAAGATGCAGGAGGTCATACAGTTGAACCGGTGAATTGCCGCCCGTTGCCCTACTCTTTGGTAACCGTCGACTGGCCAACGATCCGCACCCCGGCCTCGTCCCCGAACGCACCTGACCCGAATGCACCCCATGCGTCGCCGTCCGTCCCGGCCAAGGGCCGCGCTACGCCTGCATGATCTTGTCCGGAGTCATCGGGTACTCCCGCAGCCGCTTGCCCGTCGCGTTGTAGATCGCATTCGCCACCGCCGCCGCGGCGCCCGTGATCCCGATCTCCCCGATGCCTCGCCCGCCCAGCGGCTGGAACTTCGTATCCGGGATGTTCAGGCACGTCACATCGATCGTCCCGATGTCCAGGTTCACCGGCACATGGTAGTCCGCAAGGTTCTCGTTCACGATCCGCCCATACACCGGATCGATGTACGCCTCTTCGTGCAGCGCGAATCCAACGCCCCACACGATGCCGCCCATCAGCTGGTTCAGCCCGGTCTTGTCGTTCAGCAGCGACCCGATGTCGTAGGTCGCCACCACGCGCCGCACCTTCACCATGTGGGTGTAGCGATCCACCGCAACCTCCGCGAACACCGCGCCCCAGGAGTACGAGCTGTAGGCCGACTTGTCCTCGCCCGGCTCGGCCGAACCCTGCGCCTCGATGGGCTGGTCGCCGTTCCGCGCCATCAGCTCCGCAAACGTCTCTCCCTGCGAAGGCTTCGCCTTTGAAAAGATTCTGCCGTCCTTCGTCTCCAGGTCCATCGTCTTCAGCCCGTGCAGCGGGCCCTTCGCATCGTTCACTGCCAGCTCGCACAGCTTCAGCTTCGCCTGCATCGCCGCCTCGCGCACCGCGGGCGTAACCGAAGCCGTGGACTGCGAGCCGCCCGAGACGGGAGCCTTCGGCAGCTTCGAGTCGCCAAGCGCCGCCTCCACCAGCCGCGGGTCCATGTGGAACGCGTCCGCCGCCGTCTGCGCGATCATCGTGTACATGCCCGTCCCGAGATCCTGCGATCCCGAGCCCCCAAACACCTTGCCGCCCGCCGTGATCCGCACCACCGCCTGCGCCGCAGACCGGTTCGCCGGATACGTCGCCGTCGCCATGCCATGCCCGATCAGGCTCGAGCCCTCGACCAGCTTGCCCGGGGTCATGTTGCGCTTCGACCACCCGAAACGCTCCGCCGCCTGCGTGTACGCGTCCTTCAGGTGCTTGTCCGTCCACGGCCGGTCGTGGCTCGGATCCTTCTCCGCGTAGTTCACCATGCGGAGCTCCAGCGGATCCATCTTCAGCTTCTCGGCGAGCTCGTCCATCGCGATCTCGAGCACAGCGGTGCCTGGAGCCTCGCCCGGCGCGCGCATGAACGTCGCCACGCCGAAGTTGCCCTCCACCAGCTTCTCCGTCACCGCATTGTTCTCGCTCGCGTAGAGCACCTTCGTCGGTCCCGCGGAGTGCTCCGTGAAGTCCTCCATCACGGACGCATTCATCACCACATCCTGCTGCATCGCCGTCAGCTTCCCGTCCTGCGTCGCGCCCAGCTTGATGCGGTTGTGTGTCATCGGCCGGTAGCCGACAGGGAAGAACATCTGGTAGCGATCGAGCACCAGCTTCACCGGTCTGCCGGTCACCTTGGCCGCGGTCGCCGCCAGCGGCACATGCGACCACATCGAGCCCTTCGAGCCGAAGCCGCCGCCTGTGTAGGGACACTGCACCCGCACATCGTCCAGCGGAATATTCAGCGTCCGCGCAATCGACTGCTTCACGCCGGAGATGTACTGCGTCGCGTCGTAGATGTTGAGCTTCTCGCCCTCCCACCACGCAATCGTGCTGTGAGGCTCCATCGGATTGTGCACCTGGATCGGCGTCAGGTAGCCGCCCTCCACCGTCACCGCGGCCTGCGAGAAGCCCTGCGCCACATCGCCCCGCTTGTTCCCGGGAGGCTCCTTGCCTGGGTTCTTCGGCCAGCGCGCCTCGCCCAGACGGTTCTCCTTCGCCAGCTTCTCCGGCAGATCGAGCTTGGCTGGCCGTGCCGTGTACTTCACCTTCAGCAGCGCGGCCGCAAAGCGCGCCTGCTCCAGCGTCTGCGCGACGACCACCGCGATCGGCTGCCCGTTGTAGTGCACCTCCGTGTCTTCCAACACCGAAAGGTTCCGCCGCGCCGGCGGCTCCGGCTTGCTCGCATTCAGCTTCGGTGCATTGAACGGAGTCAGCACCGCAACCACTCCCGGAGCGCGCTCCGCGGCCGTGCGATCCATCGAGGCAATCGTGCCGTTCGGAATCGTCGACTGCACCATCAGCGCGTACACAAGCCGGTCCTTTGGAAAGGGGGACGAGAACTCCGCCGCATACTTCGCCTTGCCCGTCACCTTGGCGAGCGCGTCGTAGCGATACGGAAGCTGGCGCGGGTGCGGATTCGGCGTGTCCTGGCCGTTGTCGGTCTGCTTCTTCTTTCCAGAGGTCCCCTGCGCCATCATGCCTGTGCTCCTTCTGCGTCTCCGGCCTGTTCTCCTGCATGCGAGCCGCGCGCCGCCAGCGACAGCGCACGAGCCACGGCCTGCCTGGCCATCTCGATCTTGAACGTGTTGTGTTCGTATCCCTTCGCTCCGGTCAGCGCGATCTCCGCCGCCCTCCGGAACGTCTCGGCAGTAGCCGGCTGGCCCGCCAGCGCCCTCTCGGCATCGGTCGAACGCCAAGGCTTATGCGCCACGCCGCCCATCGCGAGTCCCGCGGACTGGATCGTCGCCCCGTTCATCTGCAGGCCGGCGCCGACCGACACCAGCGCAAACGCATAGCTCTGCCGGTCGCGCACCTTCAGATACCACGAGTTCTTCGCAAACACCGGAGCCGGCAACTCGACCGCCGTGATCAGTTCATCCGGATGCAGCGTCGTATCGACGTGCGGCGTCGCTCCCGGAAGCCGGTGAAACTCCGCCATCGCGATCGCCCGCTTGCCCTTCGGCCCCTGTACGTGAATGGTCGCGCCCAGGGCAGCCAGCGCCACGTTCATGTCCGAAGGGTTCGTCGCGATGCAGCTCTCGCCGCTCTCCGCGCCCTTGTCCGTCTGCCCCAGGATCGCGTGGTACCTCTGGATGCCGTGGATCGCCGCACACCCCGAGCCCGGAACCCGCTTGTTGCACGCCGGGAATGCCGTATCCATGAAGTAGTAGCAGCGCGTCCGCTGCAGCAGATTCCCGCCCGTCGTCGCCATGTTCCGCAACTGCGGCGACGCGCCCGAGAGCAGAGCCTGCGACAGCAGCGGGTAGTTCTCGACGATGTGCGGATGGTTCGCCAGCTCCGAGTTGCGCACCAGAGCGCCGATCGTCACGCCGCCTGAAGGCGCGTCGTCGATCCGCGCCAGCATCGGGTCCGTCAGGCGCGTGATGTCCACCAGCGTCGCCGGATGCTCCACGTTCAGCTTCATCAGGTCGACCAGGTTCGTCCCGCCGCCCAGGAACTTCGCCTCGCGGCCCGCAATCGCGTGCAGCGCCTGTGGCATGGATCCGGCACGCTCGTACGTAAATGGATTCATGCCGAGGCTCCTTTGTCCTTGCTCGCGCGTCCCGCCGCCGCGCGAACCGCCGCTACGATGTTGGGATAGGCGCCGCAGCGGCAGATATTGCCGCTCATCCGCTCCCGGATCTCGTCATCGGTCAGCTCCGGCGCAGACGTCTTGCCCGTCCGCCACGAGACTTGGCTCAACTGCCCGGCCTGTGTCTCGCGCACCAGCGCCTCGGCCGAGCAGATCTGCCCCGGCGTGCAGTACCCGCACTGGAAGCCGTCATGCTCGAGGAACGCCGCCTGCACGGCCGAGAGTCCTTCGACCGAATCGCCGTGGCCCAGTCCCTCGACCGTCGTCACCTGCGCGCCGTCGACGGTAGCCGCGAGCGTCAGGCAGGAGTTCACCCGCCGTCCATCGACCAGCACCGTGCAGGCGCCGCACTGCCCGTGATCGCAGCCCTTCTTGGAGCCGGTCAGGTCCAGATGCTCGCGCAAGGCGTCGAGCAGCGTGGTCCGCGTGTCGAGCGTCAGCTTCTGCATCGTGCCGTTGATCGTCACGTTCGCCGTAACCGTGTGCGGAGCTCCGGCGCCACTCGGCCCCGCGGCCGTCGCCAGGCCGGGAAGGCCGGAGGCCGCGCCTGCGCTCAGAACCCCGGCGGATTGGAGAAAGCTTCTACGCGTAAAGCCGAGGCGCGCCGGTCCGGTCCCGGTCCCTTCCTCATGCTTCGCATTGTCCAGGTCCAGCTCGTCGCACGGAGCGCTGCTCATCAGTCATCCTTGGCGGGGTTGGGGTGCGACCGAAGGTTTGGCCGAACGGCAAAGGCGAGCGCCATCGGGCCGGATACTTGAGCAGCTTTCTTGGATGCGGTTCGCTCGCCCGAGGTTCAACCGAGGTCCAGCGCAAGCTGTCGGGCGCGGGCGCCACCGAGCGAAATGTTGGTCGCAGACCGGAAACCCATACCTGGCTGTCGATGGGATCAAACCGACGACGTCGTTCGTCTGGAGCTCGCACCGACCCCGCAGAGGCCGCCTTCTGCTCTCAATTCGGCGGAAACAAGTACGCTGGGAAAGCTATGTCCACCCTGGCTCTCCTGAGCGTCATCGTCACCGCGGCCGCACTCTTCGGGTGGCTCAGCGTGCGTGTGCTGCGGCTGCCGATCACCATCGGCACCATGCTGCTCACCGTCGCCTCCTCCGTGTCGCTGATGGCGCTCAGCCACATCGTTCCCGCGCTCCATCGCTGGTGTGCAGGGCTCGTCACCCGCATCCGCTTCGGCGACCTCGTCCTCCACGGCATGCTCAGCCTTCTGCTCTTTGCCGGCTCCTTTCTGCTGGACCTCGTCGACCTGGCCCGGGAGAAGCTCATGGTCGGCCTGCTCGCGGTCTTCGGAACCGTGCTCTCCATGCTGGCGGTCGCCGCCGCGATGCACGCCGGGCTGTCTCTGCTCGGCTTCCAGGCCGCGTGGATCGACTGCCTCTTCTTCGGCGCGCTCATCGCCCCCACTGACCCCGTAGCCGTGCTCGAGATGCTGCAGCGGGTCGGCGTCTCCCGGCCCATCCGGGCGCAACTCGCCGGCGAATCGCTCTTCAACGACGGCATCGGCGCCGTGCTCTTTCTCGCCGTCCTCGAAGCCTCGCACGGCCAGGCGCCGTCGCTTCGCCGGATCGGCCTGCTGCTTGTGCTCAAGTCCGGCGGAGGCCTGCTGCTCGGCATCGCGCTCGCATGGGCCGCCTCCCAGTTCATGCGCCGCGTACCGGCCTACCAGATCGACATCCTGCTCTCGCTCGCCCTGGCGCTGGCGGGGTATGCGCTTGCCGAGAGCCTCCGGCTCTCCGGGCCACTCGAAGCCGTTGCCGCCGGTCTCGCGCTGCGGCACTTCAGTCGCGGCATATCCCCGAGCGCCATCCCCGAGCCCGCCATCCCCAACCCCGCCATCCCCGACCCGGCCATCCCCCACGAGTCGATCGCCCACGAGTCGATCGACCGCTTCTGGACCGTGATCGACGAGATCCAGAACTCCATCCTCTTCGTGCTGCTGGGGGCCGAAATCCTCGCGATCCCGTTTCCTCCGCGGACCTTCGCCCCGGGCGCGCTGGCCATCGTCGCCGTCGGCGCCGTGCGCCTGGCGGTCGTCGCCCTCGCCGTCGGAGCCGTCCGCCTGGTGCGTCCCGGCCACCAGTCCTCCATCATCACGCTCGGCTGGGGAGGCCTGCGCGGCGGACTCTCGATCGCGCTCGCCCTCTCCGTCCCAAGCGCCGCCAGCCGTCCCTGGATCCTCACCACGACCTACCTGGTCGTCGTGTTCTCGATCGTCATCCAGGGAGGCACGTTCGACCTCTTCCTCCAGCGCACCGGAGCCGGAAAGTGCCACTCCCTGGCCTAGCCGATCCGCCTCCGCCCGAGCCCACGCGCGGCAGCCCGCCCGCGGTTGCATCCGCAACGTAAACGCCGTAGAATCAAGAGTGGCGTGCTTGCGCGTACATGCGCATGCCCAGCGCATCGGGACCGCCACGGGAACCGCCGGGGTGCTCTGCATCCGCTCCCGAGACACCGCCGTACGTTGAATGCCGTACGTGGAATTCAGAATTCAGCAAAGGAAGCTATCCGATGGCAAAGCGTCGTGGAAATCCGAACTGGGGAAAGCCTGAACCGATCGGCCCCGTAGTCCCCACCGTCACTTCGTTCGAGCAGGTCGTGAAGGAGTACAAGCTCACCCCCGACCAGTACGTCCGCTCCACCCGCCTGCGGGAGTGGGCGCGCCGCAACAAGAACTCCAAGTACATCCCGGAGGCGCTCCTCGAGGCCTGGGGCTTCGAGATCGAGTCCACACTCTAGCCCATGGATGTTGCTGCCATAGCCGAGCGCCGCCACTTCAGGCGGCGCTTTTGCTTGCAGACTCTCCCGTTGGGTTAACTTCATCTAAGAGCAGCTTCGCTCGGCAAGGCACCTATGACGCAGGCAGGCAAGAACCCCGCAGGCACTCCGTTCGTCGAAGTCGAAGACGCCGTGGCCGAGATCCGCGCCGGCCGCATGGTCGTGGTCGTCGACGACGAAGACCGCGAAAACGAAGGCGACCTCACCCTCGCCGCCGAACACGTCACGCCGGAGGCCATCAACTTCATGGCTCGCTTCGGCCGCGGCCTCATCTGCCTCACCCTCACCGAAGACCGCGCCGACTACCTCCGCCTGGCGCCGATGACCCAGGAGAACACCTCCCGCTTCGGCACCGCCTTCACCGAGACCGTCGAAGCCCGCGAAGGCGTCACCACCGGCATCTCCGCAGCCGATCGCGCCCACACCATCCGCGTCGCCATCGCCCCCGCGTCCACCGCGCACGACCTCGCCCGCCCCGGCCATGTCTTCCCCCTGCGCGCGCGCAAGGGCGGCGTGCTCGTCCGTGCCGGCCAGACCGAGGCCTCGGTCGACCTCGCCCGGCTCGCCGGCCTCATCCCCGCCGGCGTCATCTGCGAGATCATGAACGACGACGGCACCATGGCCCGCGTCCCCGACCTGGTCGCCTTCTGCGCCGAGCACGGCCTGAAGATGCTCACCGTCGCCTCGCTCATCCGCTATCGCCTGCAGCACGAGCGCTACATCCATCGCGTCGCGGAGGCCATGCTGCCCACGCGCCACGGCGAGTTCCGCATGATCGCCTACGAGAGTGAGGTCGATGGCGCCGAATCGCACGTCGCCCTCGTCCTCGGCGACCCATCCACCGCCGGCAGCCGCGAGCCCGCGCTCGTCCGCGTCCACACCCACTGCCTCGCCGGAGACGTCTTCGGCGCCACCCTCTGCGACTGCCACGCCATCATGGACGCTTCGCTGCACAGCATCGCCCGCGCCGGACGCGGCGCCCTCATCTACCTCCACAACGGCAGCCGCGGCTTCGGCATCGACCGCGCCCCCGCCCTGGTGCCCGGCGCTCCCGCCCACGCCGCACGGCTCCTGCTCCATCGCGACCCCCGCGCCAAGGACCCCTGCGACGACAGCGCCCACCGCGCCCAGCGCACCCTCCGGCAGGTCGGCCTCGGCGGTCAGATCCTGTCGGACCTCGGCATCTGCCGCATCCGCCTGCTCACGAACACTCCCACCCACGTCCCCGCGCTCCAGGGCTTCGGTATCGAGATCGTCGAGCAGGTCCGCATCCCCGTCGGCGTATCCGCCCCTACCGCGTGATCGTCAGGTTCAGCGTCACCGTCTGCGTCAACTGCACCGCCGCACCCACCGAGCTTGCCGTCACCTGGTACTGGTACGTGCCCGGCGTGGCATAGCGCAGGTTCGGATCCGCGCCGCTGCCGCCACATCCGCTCGAAGTCAGCAGCGCGATCGAGGCGAACACCGCCCACGCAAACGGCATCGCGCGCCGCCACAGTCTGCGGCTGGAGGTCCGCGCCTTCCACGAGAACAGCAGGGCAGGGCACAGCAGCCCGAGCGCCGTCTCCCCAAAGCTTCGCCCCGGCTGCGCCCGCGCCGTCGCGACGGAGGTCACCGTGTTCAACGTGGCCGAGGCATGCTGCGGCGCGCTGTTCAGCGTCATCTGCGAGGGCAGCAGGGAACAGGAGGCAAAGTCCGCCGGCGCAATCGGCGTGCAGTTCAGCACCACCTGCCCGGTGAAGCCGTTCAGCCCGGTAAGCGTCAGCCCAAAGCTCGCCGGCTGGCCAGACCGCACGCTGGCCGTCCCCGTACCATCCACCGTCAGGCTGAAGCCGCCGCTCGAGATGCCGCTCCCCGCGAGCTGCACGCTCCCCGGCGAGTTCGCATCCGAGCTCACCACCGTCAGCGTTCCCGCGTCCGAACCCACCGCCGTCGGCGTAAACGTCACCGTCACCGAACAGCTCACCCCGGGCGCAAGCGTAGAGAGCGCGCACGGGCCGGACACGTTGTACCCCCGCGTCGCGCTCAGCGTGAGCCCCGTGATCGGCGCCGTGCCGGTGTTCGCCAGGGTCAGCGAGAGGTTCGCGGACGAGCCCACCGCGATCGGCCCGAAGTCGAGGTTGCCCGGCGAGATCTGCAGGTGCGACTGCACCCCGGAGCCCGAGAGCGCGACCGTAAGGGGAAGCGTCGACGCCGTGCTCGCAATAGACAGCGTACCGCTCTTCACCCCCGCCGACGAGGGCGCAAACACCACCTGCAGCGTGCAGCTCGTCGCCGGGGCAAGCACCGCTCCCGGCAGCGGACACGTGCCCGCGCTTACGCTGTAGTCGCCCGTCGCGGTCAGGGTCCCAAAGGTCACGCCTACCGATCCGGCGTTGGTCACAGGCAGGTTCAGCGCAGACCGGCCGCCCACCGCCACCGGCCCGAAGTCGAGCGCCGTCTGGCTCAGCGTCAACCCCGACGGCGTCCCCACCCCCACCACCGACAGGAACTCGAGCGGCGTCGTCGCGTCCGACGCAATCTCCACCGCGCCAGCACGCGTCGTCGTCGAAGCTCCACCCTGCGCCACCGGCTGCGGCGTAAACGACACCGTCGCCGTGCAGCTCGCGCCCGGCAGAAGGGTGGTGCAGTCGCTCGTCACCGTGAAGTCCGGCGTGCTCCCGATCCCCAGGATATGCACAACCCCGCTGCCCGTGTTGTTCAACGTCGCCTGCTGCGCCGCCGACACGTCCCCCGCCCGCGTCGCCCCGAACGTAAACGAGTTCTGCGACGCAGTGAACGCCGCCAGCGTCACCCCGGAGGGCGTGCTCGCCGTCGCAAGCGTCACCGTCCCCGTAAGGTTCACCCGGTCCGGTGAGGTCGCCGCATCGCTCTCGATCTCGAGCGAGCCCGTATCCGTCCGCGACGGCGCAGCCGACACCCCCGGCGCCACCTGGTTCACCGGCGCATAGCTCAGCGCCACCGTGCAGCTCGCCCCCGGGGCCAGCGTCCCTCCGCAGGTCGAGGTCGCCGTAAACGGAGGCTGCACCGTGATCCTCCGCACCGTCACCGCAGCCGTGGTCGATACGTTCGACACCGTCAGCACACGCAGGCTCGTCTGGCCCGACGGAACCTGACCGAAGTCCAGCACACCGCCCGGCTGCAGCCCTCCCGTGACCGAGAGCGCGCCTGTCCCCGTGCCGTAGCCCTCCAGGTAGCCCGTGCCGTTCACCGTGGCCGAGCCGTCCGTCGGTGTGCCCGCGGCGAAGATCGTCCCCGTGATCGTGCCGTTGGTCAGCGGCAGAAACGCCACCGAGAAGGTACAGCTCGCACCTGGAGCCAGGCCCGCGCACGGCCGCCCCACCAGCACGAACTGCCGCGGCAATGACACCTCGAGCGACAGCGCCCTCCCACTCAGGTTGTTGATCGTGAGCTCCCGCGCGGCCGCCTGCGACCCCGTAGCCGACGGCCCGAATTGCACCTGCGCGGGCAGAATCTGAAGCCCCGCCGAGGCGTTCGTGTACGCCCCCGTAAGCGGCACCGTGTACTCCGTCAGCACGGCAGAGCCCCCCGCCCCGGCCGTCACCGGAATCGTCAGAGTCCCTGCAGCCTGCGCGCTCCCCGGCGTAAAGGTAACCAGAACCGTACACGCTCCCCCCGGGTTCAGCAGCCCGCAGTTGCTCGCCGCCTGGAAGGAGTTCGCCGCCGCGCCCGCAGTCCCCGTGCCCGTGGTTGCCGCTACCGGCGTGCCCACCTGCAGCGGCGCCGAGCCCGTGTTGGTCACAGCGACGCTCTGCTGCGTGGAGCTCGCCCCCGGAACATTGCCGTACACCAGCGCCACCGGGGACAGCGCCACCCCCGGATCCTGGCCGCCGTATCCCGACAGCGGGGAACTCACCGTAGCTCCGCCCGCCTGCAGCAGAAGCGTTCCCGTGCGCGTGCCCGTCGCCGTGGGCGCAAACCCCACCTCGACAAAGCACGAGGCCCCGTACCCCAGAGAGCCCCCGCACGGCGCACCTCCGCTCGGCGCGCTCGAAACCGCGAAGTCCCCCGTCACCGCCGGCGCGGACAACGTCACCGCACTCTGCCCCGCGGTCAGGTTGGTCAGCGTAAACAACGCCGGCGCGCTTGTGCTGTTCACCGGCACCGGCCCGAAGTCCTGGCTCGCGGGCGTAAGCAGCAGCCCGGAGACCGCGCTCCCCACGCCGCTCAGCGCAAACACATACGGGTTGCCGCCTCCGCCCGAACTCAGGCTCAGCGTACCCGCGTTCGCCCCTGTGGCCGCCGGCTCGAACAGCACGCCCAGCCAGCAGTCGAAGCATGTACCCTGCGCCGCTGTGCCGAACGCGGACACCGGCGGCTCGCCATGCCCGTACCCGATGTCCTCAACCAGCGCCACCCGGAACGGCACCCCCCCGTTCGCCGACGCGGACGTCGCGGAGAACGCCGTAAACGGCTGCGTCACCTTGAACCACCGCACTGTGGGCTGCCCCGGCGGCACGCTCCCCAGGTCGATCGAGCCGTTCGTCGCCGGCGACAGGATCTCCGTCCCCGTCCCCGACAGCGTCACATACAGAGGCCCCGTGCCCGCGCCCGCCGTCGCGCTCAGCAGCCCGTTGCGCGTCCCCGGAGCCGACGGCGCAAACGTCACACTCACCGAGCAGGATCCCCCCGCGGCCACCGTGCTCCCGCAGCTGGTCGTCTCCGCAAAGTCGCCCGTCACCGCCAGCGACAGCGCAAACGCCGCCGCGCCCGTATTCTTTACCGTGATCGTGGCCGGCGTACTCGAGCCTCCCGTTACCGGCACCGGCGTCGCGAACGCGGCCGTGCCCGGCGAGACGCTCAGGTTCGGGTTCGCTGCCGCGGCCGCCGCCCCCGGCTGGTCAAGCGTCCGCCCCGTCACCAGAACGCTCAGCCCCCCGTCGAGCGTCAGCGTAACCGAGTCGACCGCAGGCGTGTGCGTCGCCGCGTACCCCAGCGTCATCCGGCACACCGTGTGCGGCTCCAGCACGCTGGGACACTCATCGCTCACCGTAAACGGCGAGCCCGCCGGCAGCGCCACCCGCGCATGGCTGGAGCTCCCCGTGCCCTGGTTCGAGACATACAGATACCGGGGCAGCCGCAATCCGTTCTTGTACTGCGTCCCGAAGGCGATCTCCGTCGCCGACACAGACAGCCCTCCCGCCTGCCCATACGCCGTCAGCGCCACGCCGCGGCCTCCGATCAGCCACGTCGCCCGGATCACGCCGTCGTCCGCCGCTGCCGCCGAGGCAGACAGGCTGATCGAGATGCGGCACGTCCCACCCGGAGCCAGTACCCGCATCCCGCTTCCCGCCGGCGTGCAGTCCGTCGTCTGCTCGGCTACGGTGTACGGCGGCGTGGCTCGTGCATTCACGCTCCATGCCGACCGAAACGTCTGGGTCGTCGCGGTGAGGTTGCTCACCGCGATCGTACGCACCACCGGCGACCCCGCCGTCACCACGCCGAAGTCGAGCTCTTTGGGAGAGAACACCACCGGCAGCGCAGCCGCACCTGCCCCCGGCGCCGGGATCGCCCGGGTCTGCGCGCCCGCATTCGCCGCCGAGACCCGCACGCTGCCCGGCCCGCTCCCCGTCAGCGCGATGCTGCACTCCGCGCCCGCCGCCAGCGACCCCCCGCAGGTGTCGCTCTCCCCGAAGCCGCTGGCCGCGATCCCCA
>JALYIA010000183.1 GCA_030776065.1 Acidobacteriota bacterium | reverse complement strand
AATGAAGGGCCCAGGAAGACCACCTGGTTGATAGGCTGGAGGTTGAAGCGCAGTAATGCGTGTAGCTTACCAGTACTAATCGCCCGTTCGGCTTGTCCATAGAATTTACTCTGCGCAGTGAGCAATCACTGTTTCTGAGGACAGTTCAACACAAGCCTTAGTAGTTATCCCATGATGTTTCTAGCAAACATCTCCCAATCTATTCAGTTGTGGAAGATCGCGTGAGCGATGCTTCTCAATCTTGCCGGTGAGTTTACCGCGAGGGTCACACCCGTTCCCATCCCGAACACGGAAGTTAAGCCTCGTTGGGCCGATGGTACTGCACGCGTAAGTGTGTGGGAGATTAGGTGATCGCCGGCATAATACAGAAACGCCCCACTCTTCGGAGTGGGGCGTTTTGTTGTTTGCAAGCGGATTTCGTAGAGGCTGCTTGCTTCGGTTGCGGTGCGGTATGCCTCATGCCGGATGCGTCCGCCGCTGGCTGGATGCGAGGCACGAGTCCGGCATAGCTGGCGAGGTTTTCGGCTCGCTGGATCTCCAGCCAAGCTGAGCGAGGATCTCGCCCGATGGCGAAGAGTGCGCAGGAGCTTCACCGCAGGATTCCGTTTGAGCGGGGCGGCGATTGGGGTGTTCGATCTCGCCGAGCTGCACCTGCCAGCGGGTTGAGTGGAGGCGAGCTGCACGCCCGGGCGTCGCCGACGTATCCCGCGGCAGCCGGTCAGCGTGTCAGCAGGGGAAGGCAGGCAGGAGCGGTTGCGGGGATGCGGGGGGGCTGCCGTGCGCGGAGTTTGATCGCGGGTTCGCTGGCGGAACTGGGGCGTTGGACGTCTAATGGGGTGGGCCGATGTTGGGTTGCCCGGGTGTTCAGTCTGGTGATCTGGGGGATGCGATGGGGCGAGCGTTCGGTGGGGCCGTATGGGCAGGGGTGGTGGTGTTGGCGGGGCTTCCGGTTTGGGGTGGGGTGGCGCGCGCGGACGATGAGTCGGGGTTTGGGCGGCTGGATGCTTCGCGCCCGGAGCGGATTACGGTAGAGGAGATTGAGAAGAAATTTGGCGAGCGGGAGACGGAGTTTGCGCGGGCTCGGGACAACTACACGTTTCGCCAGACGGTGAAGGTGGACACGATCGACGACGATACGGGCAAGGTGGATGGGGAGTATCAGCAGGTGTCGGATGTGGTGTTCGACAGGGGGGGCAGGCGGACGGAGCGGGTGGTGTTTGCGCCGCAGAATACGCTGCAGCGGGTGATGATGTCGCCGACGGACTTTGAGGAGATCGAGCACAGGCTGCCGTTTGTGCTGACGACGGACGATCTTCCGAAGTACGAGGTGACGTATGTGGGGCGGCAGAAGGTGGATGAGCTGGAGACGTATGTCTTCGATGCGGGGCCGAAGCGGATGGAGAAGGGGCAGCACTACTTCCAGGGGCGGGTTTGGGTGGACCAGAAGGACTTCCAGATCGTGCTGATCAACGGGAAGACGGTGCCGCAGGATATGCGGAAGGGGCATGAGGACCTGCAGCCTCCGTTTACGACGTACTACGAGCAGGTGGATGGGAAGTACTGGTTTCCGACGTATACCAAGGCCGAGGGGACGCTGCACTTTGCGGCGCAGGAGGGGGCTTTGAGTCAGGATGTGCATATGCGGAATGTGGTGAAGTTTACGGACTACAAGCAGTTCCGTTCGACGAGCCGGATCATCTACAACGGGGAGGAGATCACGGAGAAGAAGCCGGATGGGCAGGAGCCGCCGAAGAAGTAGAGGCGAATCGCAGAGGACACGGCGGTTCGGGGGGAGAGGGCACAGAGGGTGAGGGGGCGCGTCTGGGATGGCGAGTCTGGGATGTGGCGTCTGGGATGTGGCGTCTGGGATGTGGCCAAGGGAGGCGTGGGTGGCGGGGTTGGTTCGCGGGTGAGGGTGCGATCGGGGTAGCCAAGGCGGGGCGGCGGCGGTATACTGCGGGCAACGACGCGGCCGGACGGGCCTGGAGCGTCGTGTGATCGAGGTGAATCTTCAGCGAATGTCTGAGTGAACCTACGGTTCGGGTTGGGAGCGGCGGTCCGCCCGGTGTGGGCGCGCGTCGTGTGGAGTTTGGCGCCGGGGTGGGCTCGGGTCACGGGGTGGGCTCGGGTGCGGTGGTGGGGCGTTCCGGGGGTGGGAGTGGACGCGACGCCCGTGGTGGCGGGTGGCTGACGTCGGTTGCTTCCCGGTTTCGTCCGTTTGCAGAGGATGCTGTAGCTGCGCTGGTTCCTGGGGACTGCCGGGTGTGCGGGGGTGCGCTGGTGGGCGCGAGTCCGGCACCGGTGTGTGCGGCGTGCGTGGGGGCAGTGACGGCACAGGATGGAGTGTTGTGCGTACGGTGTGGCGAGGCATTGGAGAGCCTGCGCTGGGGGGAGCGTGCGGACGAAGCCCTGTGTGGTGCGTGCCGGATGGCTCCGCCGGAGTTTGAGCGGGCGGTGGCGTTTGCGGAGTATGACGAGCACCTGCGGGAGCTGATGTGGCTGCTGAAGTATGAGCGGGTGAAGCCGGTGGCGGGGATTCTGGGGAAGATGCTGACGGAGGTGGTGTTGGAGCTGTTCGACTCTGCGCGTCCAGATGCGGCTGCGGAGGGGGCGGCCGAGGGGCTGGGTGCGGCGAAGAAGCTGGTGGTGGTGGCGGTGCCCTTGTTTCCGGCGAAGCAGCGGGTGCGGGGGTTCAACCAGTCGGAGGAGATTGCGCGGGCGGCGCTGAAGGGGGT
>JALYIA010000182.1 GCA_030776065.1 Acidobacteriota bacterium | reverse complement strand
GGCGACGCCTATCGCGACGGCCCCTGGCTCGTCTTCACCGCCCAGTACCACCGCCGGCGCGGATACTGCTGCAACTCCGGCTGCCGGCACTGCCCCTGGTCCTGAACCGGTCCAGGCCGAAACGCCCACGGGAGGACTACCTGCCCGACTCCGTGCTCCGGACAAACGCCGCCACGTCCGCGTGAAACTGCTTCAGCACACCCTCGTTCACATACACCATGTGGCCGCTGGCGTAGTACCGGTAGCTGATGTTCCCCTGCAGCTTGTCCGGAATCGGAAGGTGATGCATCTCATACATCCCCTGGAAGAACGGGGTCGCCAGATCGTAGTACCCGCCCGCCAGCATCACCTTCATCGCGGGGTTCGACTTCATCGCAAACGCCAGGTCCGGCATCACGTTGGTCGGCGCGCCGAAGCCCTGCGTCACAGGTGGCCCGCCCGGAGCCTGGTGCCGGAAGTCCCACGTAAAACTCGCGTCGCCGTAGGCGCCGGGCTTGTACGTCTCCTGCGCGCCGTACTTCAGATCCTTGCGCAGGTAGCCGTTCACCGCCGCCGTGTACGCCCCGGAGATCGCATTGCTCTGCGGATCGTACTCCGCCTCTTCGCTAAACGGGTCGAGGTCCGGCCCCTTGTACCGCGAGTCCAGCCGCCCCGTCGTCGTCTCCTGGTCCCCCTGCAGCTCTTTCTCGAACCTGCCCGCCCAGATCCGCAGGTTCGACTTCATCAGCAACGCCACCGGAAGACCCGTGTACCCGTGCATCTTCTCCGCGATCTGCTGCTTGCGCTCCTGCGGCAACTGGCTCCCCTGCAGCAGCGCGGCCATGTAGTCGCCCAGCGCGAACTGCTCCACCTCGGCCAGGAACGGCTCGAGCGCCGCCGGCTGCATCGGCAGCTTCCTGTGGTAGAACGCCGTCGCCGCGTACGTCGGCAGCGCCAGCGCGTACGCCTGGTCCGACCCCGGGTTGAACTTCGGCATATCCGGGTAGTTATCGAAGCTCAGAATCTGCGACAGCAGCACGATCCCGTTCAGGTCCACATTCTGAAGCGCCGCGCTCAGCACCGCGGACCGCGGCGTCCCATAGCTCTCACCCAGCAGGTACTTCGGCGAGTTCCACCGGTCATACTTGGTCAGGAACTTGCGGATAAACCGCTCGAACGCATGCGCATCCTGGTCCACGCCCCAGAACGACTTCTCCTTGTCCTTGCCGTAGATCCGGCCGAAGCCTGTGCCCGGCGCGTCGATAAACACCACGTCCGTCACATCCAGCAGACTGTACTCGTTGTTCACCGTCCGGTACGGCGCGCCCTCCTGGTGCTCCGTGTCCGGCGTCACCACACGCCGCGGCCCGAAGGAGCCCATATGCAGCCACATGGTGGCGGAACCCGGTCCGCCGTTGTACAAAAACATCACAGGACGCTGCTCCGCCGCCGCGTCCTTCTTGAAGTACGCAACGTAGAACATCCGCGCCGTCGCAGGCTGCTCCTCCGGCTTGTCCTTGTCGAGCGGCTTCTGGCCGGAGTCCGGCAGCAGCCTGCCCTCGAAGTCGAGCGTGGCGTCCTGCTCGTCGGTTGCCCCCACCGTGATCGTCCCTGCAACCGCGCGGTACGCAACCGTCTGCCCGCCCACCGTCACCGTTCCGTCGGTCGTCGAATCCGGCACCACCGCCGGCGCCGGCGTCTCGGGGGACCCCGCAACCACCACCTTCTCGTCCTTCTTGCCAGCCGCCTTGTCCTGCGACCACGCCACACCCGAGACCGCACCCAGACCGAGCGCCACGCACACCGCTCCCGCCACACCTCTAACGTTCAAGCCAGCCCTCCGACCATTGTTCCCGCACTTGCAGTACGCGTAGTATAACCATCCGGTTCCGCCGCCATCGCAAGCCGGTAGAGACACAGGCCGCGCAGGCACGCTGGACCCTCACCGCCCGCACCCTCTACCATAGCCCCAAGGAGATTCATGCCCTCACCCGAAAGCTACCAGCTCCTGCTCGCAGCCGCAGCCGCCTGCGAAGACAAGAAGGCCGAAGACATCCGCATCCTCGCGCTCGATCCCGCCGAGAGCGGCCTCACCGACTACTTCCTCATCTGCAACGGCACCAACGAGCGCCAGAACGTCGCCATCTCCGACGAGATCGAGATCCACCTCAAGCGGGACTTCGCCACCTACCCGAACTCCGTCGAAGGACGTCGCCAGGCCGACTGGATCCTGATGGACTACGTGGACTTCATCGTCCACATCTTCTCGCCCGAGAAGCGCGCCTTCTACGGACTCGAGCGCCTCCGCAAGTCCGCCACCACGCTCTCCGTCGCCGACCTGAACGCCGAGCTCAAAGCGGCCATCGCCAAGGCGCGCAAGCCCGCCAAGAAGGCCCCCGCCAAAGCCGTCACCCGCAAGGCTCCCGCCACCACGAGCCTCGCCGGGAAGCCCGCCGCGAAGGCCGCATCCGCAAAGAAAGCCCCCGCGGCCGACGCAAAGCAGCCGGCAAAGAAAGCCGCCCCGAACAAAGCAGCCGCAAACAAGGCCGCCCCGAACAAGACAGCCGCAAACAAGCCCTCTGCGAAGCCCAAGCCGAAGGCCTGAGAGGATCCCCTCAGGCAACGCGCGCACGCCGCCGCCGAGCCCTCCGCGCGGCGCGCCTTACCAGACGCGGCAGGACTTCGCAGGCATCATCGGCTGGCCCACCTTGCACGAGAAGGCCTTGCCGAACTCGTCGAAGTTCTCGACCGCGCCCTTCACCCTCCACTCGCCCGAGCTGTGCGGATCGGTCTTCGCCAGCACACGCGCATTCGCCTCCCGGACGTTTTCGCACCACACCTGCGCAAACCCCAGGAAGTAGCGCTGCTCGGGCGTAAAGCCGTCCCGCTTCCCGTCGGTGTAGTCCTGCTCCGCCTTGGCTTTGTCGAGCGCCAGAGTCTCTTCCAGAGCACGGAACGCGATCCGCAGGCCGCCGTTGTCCGCCGTGTTCTCGCCCAGCGTCAGCCGTCCGTTCAGGTTCTGCCCGGACGCCACGGCGAAGCCCGAGTACTCGTCCGCCACGCACTTGGTCCGCTCGTTGAACTGCGCCAGATCCTCCTTCGTGAACCAGTCGCGCACATTGCCCTTCAGGTCGAACTTCGCGCCCTGGTCATCGAAGCCGTGCGTCATCTCGTGCCCGATCACCACCCCGATGCCGCCGAAGTTCACCGCCGGATCGAGCTTCGCGTCGAAGAACGGAGGCTGCAGAATGCCCGCCGGGAAGTTGATGTTCACCTCGCTGCCCGAGTAGTACGCGTTCACGGTCGGCGGCGTCATGCTCCACTCCGTCTTGTCCACCGGCTTGCCCAGCTTGGCGAGATTGCGCGCCCGCTCGAATCGCGCCGCGCGCTCTTCGTTCCCCACCGCATCGTCGCGCTTCACCGCCAGCGCCGTATAGTCGCGCCAGTGCTCCGGATAGCCGATCTTCCGCTGCATCGCCTGGAGCTTCGCCTCGGCCTCCTTCTTGGTGGGCTCGCTCATCCACGGCAGCGCGGCGATGTCCTCGCCCAGCGCCTTGTTCAGCGCGTCCACCAGCTTCTCCATGCTCGCCTTGGAGGCGGGCGGGAAGTTCCGCTTCACCCACTCCTGCCCCACCGCCTCGCCCAGGGCGGAGTCCGCTGCCCGCGTGCAGCGCTTCCACCGCGGCGTCGGCTCCTCCTGCCCGTTCAGCGTCTTCTGGAAGAACGCGAAGTTCTCCGTCGCAAACGCCTCCGACAGCAGCGGAGCCGCAGGATGCAGCGCGCGCCACCGCAGGTAGTGCTGGATCGCCTCCACCTTCTCCGTCGCGATCACCGCGTTCATCGCCTTCACATAGCCGGGGGAGATCACGTCGATCGTCGGCACGTCCGCCAGGTTCTCCCCCGCCAGAAACTGCCGCCAGTCATACTCCGGGGACAATGCCTGCAGGTTCGCAACCGAGACCACGTGGTAGCGGTTCGCCGGGTCGCGCATCTCCACCCGCGACATCGAACCCTGGGCCAGCGCGGTCTCGATCCGCAGGACATCCGCCGCTTCGATCCTGGCCTGCTCCGGCGTGTCCTTCAGCAGCTCGAACATCCGCGCCATGTGGGCCAGGTACTGCTCGCGGATCGTCTTCGAGCGCGCATCCTCCAGCAGGTAGTAGTCGCGGTCCGGCAGCGCGATGCCGCCCTGGCCCGTCGCCAGGATCTGCTTCGTCGCGTCCTTCTGGTCCTGCGTCACGTTCACCCCGAACAGCAGCGGCCCGCGGAACTCCCGCGCCGCCGTCACATCGAACGCCGCAAGCTGCTTCTTGTCGTGCAGGCCGGCGATCGCCGCCAACTCCCGGCTCACCGGGGACGCCCCGCGCTGGTTCGCGAGCTCCTCATTCATGCAGGCCGCGAAGAAGTCCCCATACTTCTTCGCAAGCGGCGTCTTGGGCGCCTCCGCAGCCGCCTTCAGCTCCTGGTACAGCAGATAGTCGTTGCGTTCGCGCAGCAGATCGAACTGCCCCCAGCGCACCTTGTCCGCAGGAATCGGATTGGCCTTCTTCCAGTTGCCGCACGCATACCGGTAGAAGTCCGTGCACGGGTCGACCGACGTATCCATCGCCGAGACATCGAAGCTGACCGGCTGCTTGGGAGCCGCCGGAGGGCCCGCCGCGCCACCCTGCGCGAGAGTCGAAGCCACGGGAACAACACACAAAAACGCAAACACGAGGGCCAAGAACTGCCGGGGAGAGGGCCGCATGAAACTCCTTGGATGGGCCGAGACGCAGCCACGACGAGAACGCGCCGGCATACCGGTCAGGCTGCGTGCCGGGGCGCCTCCCAATGGCTGCGCTGCTCCCAGCCTAAAAGATCTTCATATGAATCGTAAGGTATTTCTTCGGATCCTGGCGGATGGCAGTCACCAGCGTCGTGCTCTCGGTCAGCAGTTTGTTCAGATTCGCATACGCCGCATCGTCGGTCGCCAGCTTGCCCAGAGTGCCTCGCCCGTCGTTGATCCCGGTCACCAGCGCATTCGCCTTGGTCATCGTGTCGTTCAGGTTCTTCGCAAACGTCGGATCCTTCATCAGCATCCCGATCGAGCCCTTGCCCGCATCGGCGTCCGCCAGCAGGGAGTTCGCGTGCTTCAGCGTCTCGTTCAGATTGTTGTAGAGCGAGTCATCCTTCAACAGCTTGCCCGCCGTACCGGACCCGCTGTTCAACGCCGTCGCTATCGTATCCAGCTTGCCCGCGGCGTCGTTCAGCCGGTTGTACATCGTGTCGTCGGTCATCAACTTGCCCACCGACCCGCGGCCCTCGTTCAGCCCCACCTCGAGCTTGTTCAGCTCGTTCACCGTAGTGATCGCCTTGTTGTACAGGTCGGGATTGTTGATCAGCTGCCCGATGGACCCCTTGCCCGCCTGGAGGTTGTCCACCACCGAGTTCAGCTTCGCCAGAATCACGTTCAGGCTTTCGATCGTTCCCTGGCTCGCCTTGACCACATCCTGTACCGTCGGCGTCTCGAGCGTCTTCAGCTCGTCGCCATCCTGAATCAGCGGGCCGGACGCCACCTGGCTGTTCAGATCCACAATCGTGTCGCCCAGCACACCCACCGTGGTCAGCGCCGCCGTGGAATCCCTGTGGATGCCCGGCTGATACTTGCTGTCTACTTTCATCACCACCTGCACGGGAGTCAGCTTCCGGTCCGGTGCATTGGTCACCAGCACGCTCTTCACCGTGCCCACCGTCACACCTTCAAGATTGACCGCCGCCCCCGTCTTCAGCCCCGCGGAGTTCTCGAAGTAGGTCGTCAACGTCAACTTGTGCGACAGAAAGCCGAGCCCCGACGAACTCGTCATCAGAAACAGGAGGCTGGTCAGAAGGATCACCGACACCACCACAATCAAGCCGATCTTAAGCTGCGACCACCGGACCTCCTGCTGACTCGGCATATCTCTCCTCGAACGCACGGTGCCCGCGCCGCTAGGGGCTTGCAACCTCCGGCACGCACACACACAATGCCTCGCAGACGCTTGCTCCGAGGGTACCACCCCGCAAGACCCACGCCTCCGCACATCCCAAAAACGGTACTAAGCATGGATGCGCAACCTACGCCGCAGGTTTCAACCAAATACGCTGCACGGTTCAAGGCAAACCCACGTCAACGCAAACCCCGCCCCACGTCAACGCACACCCTGCCCACGGTTCAAGGCAACGAGAGACGACCCCTTGGCTCCCGTCCCGAAGGCGTCCTCATCGCCGTCGGCAGCACGGCGCCGTCAGCGGCATCGGCGGCAAGGCGGCATCGGCGGCAAGGGCGGCGTCAGCGGCCGTCTTCCAGGATCACCACAGCCAGCGCGTGCTCCCGGCCATGCGTCAGGCTCAGGGCGATCCGCCGCACGCCCAGCCGCTCGGCCCGCTCCGCCGCCCGGCCATGCAGACGCATCTCGGGCGCGCGTCCCGGCAGACGATGCACCTCCATCTCGGTCCAGCTCACCCCGCGCGCGATGCCTGTGCCAAGCGCCTTCGCGGCGGCCTCCTTCGCCGCAAACCGCGCCGCCAGGCTCTCGGCCGAGGTCTTCCCCCTGGCCATGCAGAACGCGATCTCGCCGGGCGTGAAGACGCGGCGCAGAAAGCGCTCGCCAAACCGCTCCACGCTTGCCTTGATCCGCGCAATCTCGATCAGGTCCGTCCCCAGCCCGAGCACCATCGTGCCTCCGATTCTATCCGCCGCCGCCCGTCCGCTCGCCGGTCACGTGACGCCCGGTTCTGGGCCACCCTAGCGCAGCCGCCCCCACCCTCCGATGAAGCATGGAGATGCATCCACATTCGCTCCATCACGAGGCTCCCGCACCGCCCATGAAGTCGGAGCATCTGATTCCCGCCTTCACCTACGAGCTGCGCGAAGGCCTCGTCCCGCGCCTCGTCACCGCGATCCAGTCCTCCGGTGGCTGGGTGCTCGATCGCCGCACGACCTCCGTGACCAGCATCGAGCTGCGCTTCGAGATCCAGCTCCGTGGCGTAATCGAGCTGTACGCCACCCTCGCCGCCGAGGGCGTGGAGCTGACGCGCAACGGACACCAGACACTCACCGTGCTCTGCACCCGGCGCAATCATCTCCGCATCCGCACCGTCGGCGAGGTGCTGTGTCTGCGCCTCGAACTGCGCTTCATGGACGACGAGAGCCTCGAGAGCATCCGCAGCAGCAGCGCCACCGCCGTATAGAAACCCGCGCCCGCGCAGCCGCATCCGGCCGAGCGGCCGGGCCCCTCGCGTCTCCCCCGGCAAGCGGGTGTTAACATGGACCATTGAGGGCTTCTCGCCGACCTGCATGGATCCAAGCCACATCCGAAACTTCGCCATCATCGCCCACATCGATCATGGCAAATCCACCCTCTCCGATCGCCTGCTCGAGCTCACCGGCTCCGTGACGGCGCGCGAGATGCAGGCCCAGGTGCTCGACGCCATGGACCTCGAGCGCGAGCGCGGCATCACCATCAAGGCCCACACCGTCCGCATGATCTACAAGGCGCACGACGGCGAGACCTACCAGCTCAACCTGATCGACACCCCCGGCCACGTCGACTTCTCCTACGAGGTCTCCCGCTCCCTCGCATCCTGCGAAGGCGCCCTGCTCGTCGTCGACGCCAGCCAGGGTGTCGAGGCCCAGACCCTCGCCAACGCCTACCTCGCCATCTCGAACTGCCTCGAGATCCTCCCCATCATCAACAAGATCGACCTCCCCTCGGCCGACATCGCACGCACCAAGGAGATGATCGAGAAGTCCGTCGGCCTCCCCGCATCCGACGCCATCGCCGTCTCCGCAAAGACCGGCCTCAACGTAGCCGACATCCTCGAAGCTGTCGTCACCCTCCTCCCCCCGCCCGCCGGCGATCCCGAGGCCCCGCTCCAGGCCCTCATCTTCGATAGCTGGTTCGACGCCTACCGCGGCGTCATCGTCCTCGCCCGCATCGTCAACGGCCGCCTCCGCAAGGGCATGAAGATCAAGGTCATGTCCAACGGCAAGCAGTTCGACGTCGAAAGCATGGGCGTCATGACCCCCAAGCCCCTCGAACTCGCCGAGCTCTCCGCCGGCGAGGTCGGCTTCTTCGTCGCCACCATCAAAAATGTAGCCGACACCAAGGTCGGCGATACCCTCACCTCCGTCGAGCGCCCCTGCGCCGAGCCCCTCCCCGGCTTCGAAGACATCAAGTCCATGGTCTTCGCCGGCCTCTACACCGTCGACTCCCACGAACACGCCATGCTCCGTGACGCGCTCGAAAAACTCCGCCTCAACGACGCCTCCTTCACCTTCGAGCCCGAGTCCTCCGTCGCCCTCGGCTTCGGCTTCCGCTGCGGCTTCCTCGGCCTCCTCCACCTCGAGATCATCCAGGAGCGCCTCGAGCGCGAGTACTCCCTCGACCTCATCACCACGGCCCCCGGCGTCCGCTACGACATCACCCTCACCGACGGCGCCACCATCGAGGTCGACAACCCCTCCCGCTGGCCCGACCCCTCGAACATCGAGTCCATCGCCGAACCCGTCATCCTCGCCAAGATCCTCACCAACGAGGAGTACGTCGGCGGCATCCTCAAGCTCGTCGAAGACAAGCGCGGCCGCCAGGTCAACTTCGAGTACGTCTCCGAGACCCGCGTCATGCTCACCTACGAGCTCCCGCTGAACGAGATCGTGCTCGACTTCTACGACCGCCTCAAGTCCGTCTCGCGCGGGTACGCCTCGCTCGACTACCACATGCACGGCCACTGGATCTCGCCCATGGTCAAGATGGACATCCTCATCGGCGGCGACCCCGTGGACGCGCTCTCCGTCATCGTCCACCGCGACGCCGCCTACGAACGCGGCAAGGCCCTCGTCAGCAAAATGCGCGAGCTCATCCCGCGGCAGATGTTCGAGGTCGCCATCCAGGCCGCCATCGGCTCCAAAATCATCGCCCGCGAGACCGTCACCGCCATCCGCAAGAACGTCATCGCCAAGTGCTACGGCGGCGACATCAGCCGCAAGCGCAAGCTCCTCGAAAAGCAAAAAGAGGGCAAGAAACGCATGAAGCGCATCGGCAAGGTAGACATCCCCCAGGAAGCCTTCCTCGCCGTCCTCAAAGTCGGCGAAGAATAATCACGGAACCTGCCTAGCTTCTATACGTCATCCTCCCGAACAGCGCCCCCCCAATGTCTGTCAGCCCCATTTGTTTGTCAGCCCCATCATTTGTCATCCCCATTGTTTGTCATCCCCGAAGGGGAGCTGCTTTGTCCCCCGCCTCCCACCTCGGTCGCCCCTCGCCTGAAACCGCTTCGATCTCGACCCCTGCACCAAGCGAGTGTGTCTGGCATGGCGTCTACCGCCGAGCACCGGCTCGTGTTGATCGCCCTAACCGCGTAGTCTGCTATCGGCTGGGCGCAACAAAGAATCGCTCATTCTGACGAAAATCTCTCATACCCTCTCATGCCGTCGTCTTCAACGTGACAGAGACAGCGGACGGCGCACGTTCCTCCAGCTGCGGCGAACTCCGCCCCGCTGACCTTGGTGCCCACTGATTTCGTGCGTAAGGGCAGCTTCACAGAGCACCGCCTGGGAGAGACTTCGCGAGACGGCCGCACCATGCCCGCGCCGTGCTTCGGACAGAGCAAGCAGGCCAAAGGCCGCCAAGGGTCAGGCACTCATACGGTTCCCCTACAGCAAAGTACGCTCGCCGCCAGAGGTAACGATTTTGGGACAGTTTTCTATTAGCCACCTGTTTTCCGCAAGTTCCCCAAGCGTAACGTTCCGTTCCTCTACAGCACCCGTTCCGGGGTAGTGTGTCTTCTCAATCCGATGCGAAGCAGCGTTGTTGTTGTTTAGGCTGTTGGTTGGAACGACGATTTTGGGGCGAAGGAGAGAAGACGCTGACAGACTGATTCGGCTATCTTCCGAGCCCTCCAATTTTTCTAAGCCCTCAATGGAGAGTCTTCCGAAGATCTTCCGCAGCCTCCCGGCTCCCCGATCGCCTTGGCTCAAAGCCACTACCCCGTACAATTAGCCCAACCAGATGCCCCCGCCCGCGACACAACCCACCCACACCCCAACCCAGGCCACGCCCGCCCACCACATCCCCCGCTCCGCCCGGCTCTACAGCCGCCTGATCGCCATTCCCCTGATGGCCCTTTCCACCGCCGTCTTCGGCACCGTCGCCCTCCTCGTCTCCCTGTGGGACACCGCGGGCCGCCGCCAGCACGCCGTCGCCCGCGCCTGGGCACAGCTCTTCCTCCGCATCGCCCGCTCCCCCGTCACCGTCGTCCACGCGCACAACTTCGACCCCGAGCTCACCGCCGTCTATGCCTGTAACCACCTCAGTTACATGGATACGCCCACCCTCTTCGCCACCATCCCCTTCCAGTTCCGCATCCTCGCCAAGCACGACCTCTGGCAGATCCCCTTCGTCGGCTGGTACCTCAAGCGCTCCGGACAGGTCCCCATCGACCAGGGCTCCCCCCGCTCCGCCATCGCCGGCCTCCTCCGCGGAGTCGCTACCCTCAAGGCCGGCCTCCCCCTCTTCGTCTTCCCCGAAGGCTCCCGCACCCACGACGGCCGCCTCCAGCCCGCCGCCTCCGGAGCCGCCTTCATGGCCATCCGCGCCGGAGTCCCTCTCGTCCCCCTGGCCCTCGTCGGCACCTACGAGCTCCTCCCCATCCACACCTACTCCCTCAGCCCCCGCCCGCTCAAGCTCATCGTCGGCCCGCCCATCCCCACCACCGGCCTCACCACACGCGACGCCGAAGCCCTCACCACCCAGCTCTTCGACACCATCGCCAACCTCTACTACCCCCACCACCCCGACGACCTACTCCCCACCGC
>JALYIA010000181.1 GCA_030776065.1 Acidobacteriota bacterium | reverse complement strand
CACCGGATCCGGGTGCGGCGGCGGCACGCGAAGGCCGGGCCGACGCAGCCGCCCACGGCGAGCCGAAGCCGAGAGGAGGCTCCCGTACGCTGGGGGCTGCTGTACGGCTTCTGCATCGTCGCGCTGGCGAGTCACCTGGTGCTGGACTGGAGCAACAACTACGGGGTTCGGCCGTTCTTCCCCTTCAACCCGCGCTGGTATGCGGGCTCGTTTGTGTTCATCGTGGAGCCTGTGATGCTGCTTCTCCTGGTCGCCGCGCTGGTCGCCCCCGCGTTGTTCGGGCTGATCGCGGGCGAGGTAGGCGCACGTCGGCCCCGCTTCCGCGGCCGCGGCTGGGCGATTGCCGCGCTGCTTGCGATCGCGGGCCTCTGGGAGCTGCGTTTCGTGGAGCACGGGCGCGCCATGCAGCTCGCCGAAAGCGGAGCCTACGGGCTGCCTGCCGACGGCCCCGCGGAAGTCGAACGGGTCGCCGCCAATCCCTCCCCGATCAATCCGTTCGCCTGGCACACCGTCGCCGAGACGCCGGGCTTCTACCAGCTTGCCCGGGTCGACACCCTGCGCGGCACGTTCGAGACCGACGCCTCGGCGGACCGGATCTTCAAGCCGCCGACGACGCTGGCCACGCTGCTCGCAAAGCGATCCTGGCTGGGGCAGGCCTACCTGGACTGGTCCTCCTGGCCGGTCGTGACCGACGCAGGTCCGGCGCCGCTTCCGGCCTCCGGCGGCGCGGTGGATCCCGCCCCGCGGACGGCCACGCAGGTGACCTTTCGCGATCTGCGGTTCCTGTACGACGTCCCCGGAACGGACTGGAAGCGGAGCCCGCCGCTGGGGGGCGAGGTCTTTGTGGATCTGGCACAGCCCGAGCCGGACAGGATCGCGGCGATGCAGCTGGGCGGCAGGCAGCAGCGGTGACCGGCGCCGGTGCGAAAGAAAGATCCGGCGAGCGCGCCGCGGTCTCTCCGCCGCGCATCTCACCTAGAGGGAAGTGCCTTGGTTTGTGACGGATCGCCCGGTGTATCGGAGCCCGGTGTATCGGGGTATGACGCCAGAGTTCGGGGAACCTGTGGGCTGTATCGAGAAAGAGGGACAAGAACGATGAACGACACGTTGAAGCTGAGATTTTCCCGGGCGGCGACTGCGCTGGCCCTTGCGACGCTCTTGATCGCCGGCTGCAAGTCCAAGCAGGACGAGGCGATCGACCTCGCCAAGAAGCAGGCCGCGACCACCGGGCAGGCGCAGCAGGTGGTGACGGTCGACAAGGACGGCAACACCACCACCGTCGTCGTGCAGCCGCCCGCGCCCGGGCAGGCCACCCAGCAGATCACCACGACGACCACCTCGGCGACCAAGTCGGCGGTCCCGGCGAACGCGCCCGCGGTGGCAGGCGGAGGGCCCGTCGTCGGCCCGGTGAACGGTGCGGCACCCGGCTATGCGAACTCCACCGGTCAGGCGGGCCAGCCTGCGGAGGGGTACGGACCCGCCTCGGCCGTCGCCGGTGGCGGCCCTGTGATCCGCCCCGTGGACGTCCACATCCCCGCAGGTTCCACGCTCGCTATCCGGATCAACCAGCACATCAGCGTGAAGACCACACCCGTCGGCTCGCACTTTTCGGGCGAGATCGCCGAGCCGTGGTCGGATGCCAACGGGCGCGTGATTCTGCCGCGCGGCACAGCGGTAGGCGGTGTCGTTGACGCCTCCCACAAGCGCGGGCACTTCAAGGGAGCGTCGCTGCTGGAGCTTCGGCTGACCACGCTGAGCCTGAACGGCAGGGAGTATCCCATCGACACCCACGACGTGGTGAAGACGAAGAAGGGCAAGGGCAAGCGCTCCGCGGCCTTTATCGGCGGGGGCACGGGCCTGGGAATGCTGATCGGCGGCCTCGCAGGCGGAGGCATCGGCCTCGCGGCCGGCGGCGCAGCGGGTGCGGGCGCGGGAACGGCTGTGGCCGGCCTGACCGGCAACCGCGACCTCGACATCCCGGCCGAGTCGCTGCTCCGTTTCACCCTCGCAGAGGATCTGATGCTTCGTCCGTAACTCCCCGGGAAGGTCAAAGCCCGCAGTCGCGGCCCGCGATCCAGCCCTGCGCACGTTCAAGCGCGGTCTGCTGGATCGCGGGGTCGCTGCCCGCGCCGGCGAGCCAGTGCATGGCGGGATCCTTGCGGAACCAGGTGAGCTGACGCTTGGCGTAGTTGCGGTGTCCCTGCCGCGCTTCAGCCAGAGCTTCGTCGCGCGTGATCTCCCCGCGAAGCACGCGCACCGCCTGCGCGTAGCCCAGGGAGGTGAGCGGCCGGCAGTCGGCTCCGTACTGCTCCACCAGCAGGCTGGTCTCCTCGACCAGGCCACGCGAAAACATCTCGCCGGCGCGATGGTTGATGCGGTCGTACAGCTCGGCGCGCGGCGGGTTCAGCCCAAGTTGAAGGATACGGAAGCCGCGCAGGGGATCGCGTCCTCCGGCGCGCCACTGCTCCGTCATGGGAAGGAAGCCCGAGCGGCCGTGGACCGGGAGCCCCGTGAGTGTGACCTCCAGCGCGCGGATCAACTTGGGGAGGTCGTTGGGGTGGATCGCCGCGGCCGCGCGGGGGTCCAGCCGCTGGAGAATACGGTGCAGGCGTCCGGCGCCGGTTCGTCCGTGGCGCGCTTCACCGGCGCGTTCGCGCAGCCGGGCGCGCAGCTCCGGGTTGCGCGGCGGAGCCGGCGAGAGGCCTTCGAGCAGCGCGCGGAGGTACAGGCCCGTGCCTCCCGTGACGATCGGAAGACGGCTGCGGAGGGCGATGCCGCGGACCGCCTCCCGGGCCAGGCCGGCGTAGTCACCCGCCGTGAAGGGCTCGTCCAGGGACGCTACGTCGAGCAGATGATGTGGGACGCGGGCGCGCTCCTCCGCCGTCGGCTTGGCCGCGCCGATCTCCAGGCCGCGATACACGCAGACCGAATCGCAGGAGACGATCTCGCCCGCCAGATGCTCCGCAAGGTACAGCGCAAGGGAGGTCTTACCGCTCGCGGTCGGCCCGGCGACCACCAGCAGGGGTGAGTCGGCTACCACGCGCGCCACCATCCCGGCGGAAACACCCGGTGGACGCCGAAGCGGAGGATCGCGAACACAAGGGCCGCGAAGGCGAGCAGCAGCAGGCCTCGAAGCTGGCGGCGGCGCTCGTGCTCGGCGGGGGTGGGCATCGGGGCTCCAATGAATTCTATGCAAGCGACGGCGAAGCGCGTGTGCCGACGCTTTGCTGGGGGCACGCCCCTCCATGCGGGCCTGGGTGAGTTCTACTGCACGGCTTCGTTGTAGAAGAAGCCGATGCGGAGCTCGAGCTGCGGGCCGTGGAACTCGCGAGGCAGCGGGGGGAAGTTACCTTCGCTGGTAATGGCGTTCCAGGCGGCGTGGTCGAGCGCGACGTCGCCTGAGCGGCTTTCGAGGACCATGTTGCCGATCTCCCCGCCGGGCAGGATGGTGAAGCGGATGCCTACAGCCCCCTTCTTGAGCAGTGGAGGGCGGACCTCCTCGGGGATGAGGGGATCCCAGTTGCGCTGGATGTCGTCGTGGAGCCGCCGCATATACGCGGTGAAGTCGACGCCCATGGTGTCGGAGAGGATGTGCGCGCCGGCCTGCAGCGGCCCCGCCGAGCTGGGGCGTGCACCGGGGCCGTACTCGCCGGGCCGCCCGGTGTGGGCTCCCTGGATCAGGTCCTGCATGGAGTCGTGGGCGGGGGGGCTGTTCTGCGCGATGTGCGCGCTGGGCGCGTCGACCAGCGGCGCGGCAGGCCTGGGGGCCGAGGGCAGCGCCAGCGCAGGGGACTGCACGGGGGGAATGGGCGCGTGGTTGAGGGC
>JALYIA010000180.1 GCA_030776065.1 Acidobacteriota bacterium | reverse complement strand
GTTTGCCCCCCTCGACCCGCTATAATAGAGATAGAGGGAAAAAACACCCTCACCCCATACATCCCAGCCTCACATCCAACGCCAACCCAGCGCCGCACCGTCACGCCCGAAACCAGCAACTCGCCTGCTTTCAAGACTTTACCAGCAACCCCTTTGTTTCGAAGACTTTGCATGTACCCCATAACCTAACCCGCCTGTTCTGAAGACTTTAGCCAAAACAGGGGGGAGGGGGGGACCCCCACTACCCCAGGAGCCACCATGAAGAAGCACCTCCTCACCGCCACCCTCTACACCGCAGTCACCGCCGTCGCCCTGGGCATCCTCTACCCGCTCACCCTGACCGCCATCGCCCACCTCGCCTTCCCCGGCAACGCCAACGGCCAGCTCCTCTACCGCAGCGGCGCCCTCATCGGCTCCCGCCTCATCGGCCAGCCCTTCACGGGCCCCGGCTACTTCCACAGCCGCCCCTCGGCCGCCGGCGCCGGCTACGACGCGCAGGCATCCTCCGGCTCGAACCTCGGCCCCACCAGCCAGGCGCTCGCCGACCGCATCGCCGCCTCCGTCAAGTCCGAATCCAACGACAGCGCAGCCGTCCCGAGCGCCGCAGCCGTCGCGACCCCCGCGGCCGTGCCGAGCGCCGCAGCCGTCCCGATTGACCTCGTCACCGCCTCCGCCTCCGGCCTCGACCCCGACATCTCCCCCGCCGCCGCCCTCTACCAGCTCCCCCGCGTCGCCCGCGAGCGCAACCTGCCCCAGGACGCCGTCCGCACCCTCCTCCAGCAGCACATCACCCCGCGCCAGTTCGGCCTCCTCGGCGAACCCCGCGTCAACGTCCTCGCCCTCAACCTCGCACTCGACGCCGCCCAGCCCGGCCAACAAAAGCCATGAACCGCAGAACAAATCCGCGCGCCGTGCCGTACCCTCCGGGTATGCCTCTCACCGCACGCCTGCCCCTCCTGCTCGCCGCCGCTCTCTGCGCCGCCCCAGCCCTCCACGCCCAGACCGCCGCCACGCACGGAGACTTCAGCATGCCGCCCTCGTTCGACATGCCTGCCTACACCCCAACCCTCACCTTCGACGTCACCTCCATCCGCGAGAGCCAGCCCGCCGCCCGCTCGGTCGACATGGGCATCACCATCCCCGCGCACACCGGCCAGTTCGACGCCCACAGCATCACCCTCCAGATCCTCGTCCAGATCGCCTTCGGCTCCGGCCCGTTCAAGATCGTCAACGGCCCCGACTGGCTCAGCGACCGCTACTTCCGCATCGAGGCCAAGTGCGACCACTCCGTCGATGAGCAGATCGCCAGGCTCACCGACGAGCAGTCGCGCCTCGAGAAGCTCCACATGCTCCAGGCCCTGCTCGCCGAGCGCTTCCAGCTCAAAGCCCACTGGGAGCAGCACGACGGCTCCGTCTTCAACATGACCATCGCCAAGGGAGGCCTCAAGATGCAGCCCACGCCCACACCGCCCGCCCCACCCGAAGGCCCCGGCGGCGCCTCCGCCCCACCCCCCGCACCCGGCCCGGGAGTCCACGCCAGCGGCGGCCCGCAAGGCATCGAGATCGACGGCGACCACTTCATGTCCCGCGCCCTCGCCAACCTCTTCGCAACCCAGCTCGCCAACCCCGTCGTCGACAAGACCGGCCTGCCCGCCACCGCCACCTACACCTTCAAGCTCCAGTTCGCCCGCGAAGGCTCCTCCGCGCCAGACGCCTACCCCGCCCTCCTCACCGCCGCCGAGGAGCAGCTCGGCCTCAAGCTCGAATCGGCGAAGGGTAAAGTCGACACTCTCGTCATCGACCACGTGGAGCTGCCGTCCCTCAACTAGCCTCTACAGAAGCCTGCTCAGCACCGATTGCAGCAGACCGCCGCTCTCCGGCATCGGCGCGCCGGTCGGCTCACCCGCAGCCGTCACATGCCCGTTCGACACAACGTGGTGGATCACCAGAGGCACCAGCACCGCAAGGCTCATCTTCACCACACCGGGCGACATCCCCGTACGCTGCGCAATGCCTTCGATAATCCCACTCCCACCCAGCCCCTGCTCGATCTGATCCGGGCTCGCGGGAGCCGTGTTCCCGCCCGCCCACTGCTGCACGAGCCCACCCAGCCCGTTCTGCTGAAACGACTGGAAGATGCCGCCGATACCGCCGGGCCGCTGCTCCAGCTCCTGAATAAGACCGCCGCCCACAGCCGCATGATCTCCGCCACCCATCGCCCCCGCAGCCGCCGACACAATCCCGCCAAGAAATCCCATGGTCCTCCTCTCGCAGTCACAGGGAACCCATCTCGTCCCCACCCATCTGACGCACGGACCACACACCGAAGCCGCATCGCACCACGCGAATCTTTTCCCACCCGCAAGCGCCTGCACCGGAGGCTCGGTCCGGCAACCCGGCTAAAAGCAGCGCGGGAGAGAACGAAAGCCGGTAAAACGCACGTGCGGAGACGTATACTCCGGCCGCACAGGCTCGTCGCGGCATAGATCGGTACTCAGATATTTCTTGTTGTCGTCGCAGAGGATGGTCACGACGGTCGCAGAGGCACCCAGACGGTCTTGTGCTTCAAGCGCCGCCAGCAGGTTGCAGCCCGAAGAGATACCCACCCCGAGACCGAGTTCCACTGCGAGCTTCTGTGCCAGCAGGATCGAATCGCCGTCTGAAATCGAAAGCACCTCGTCCAGTTCATCCAGCTTGACCAGCGCCGGGATGAACTCATCGGAAACGCCCTGAATACGATGCGATCCGGCCTTGTATCCCGTCGTGAGCGTCGGAGACTCCTTCGGCTCCACCGGATACACGCGCACCTTCGGATTCTTCCTCCGAAGATACCGCCCGACGCCCATCACAGTTCCCCCGGTCCCGACCGCAGCCACGAAGGCATCGGGTCGGCGACCGATCCTGCGCAACTGTTCTTCAATCTCAGGTCCCGTCCCGAGAACATGTGCAGCGAGATTCGCCGGATTCGCGAACTGCCTGGGTAGAAAGACATCCCGATTCTCCGCCGCGAACCGTTCGCACTGCCGGATGCTCCCCATAAGGCCGCCCTGATCGGAGGTGATCGGCACAATCTCGGCTCCAAGGGAGCGAATCAACTGGGACCGCTCCCGGCTCATCCAATCGGGCATGAAGATCGTTACCGGATGTCCCATCGCCCGCCCGATCGAGGCGCACGAGATGCCCGTGCTTCCGCTGGTCGCCTCGACGATCGTGTCGCCCGGCTTCAAAAGCCCATCCTCATACCCGTGGCGTAGGATGTTGACCACCATACGATCCTTGATGCTGCCGGTCATGTTCAAAGCTTCATACTTCGCGTAGAGCACGCGCGGCTCTCCGCGATACTCCAGATGAATCTCCAGCAGCGGCGTGTTGCCGACCAGATGAGACAGATCGTCGAGCCGGCGCAAGGGCTCACCGAACGCACCTTCCTTCACGCCCAACAGCACCGATGTAGCCACAAACACCTCTTCACTGAAATCGAACACGCAATCAGACGGGCGCTCGGGCGAATCGAACCGCCGGGGAGTCTCCTCCGATGCAGTCCTCAGCTTCCCGCCTGATCTCAACTCAACCCTAACGATCTGCGGAAGCATTTGAAAGGAGCAATCATCGTTTGAAACGACAGTTTTCCTTATGATTTAAGGTCAACCTGGCTTTGTCCAATGGATTCTAAAGAAGAGCCGCACCCGACCCCATCACCGATCCGATCGCACCCGTGACGACCAAAGTCCATCGGCCCCCACGTATCGAGCGGTCGGGACAGACAATCACTGCTCTGGTTCAGCGACGACCGGGCTCCACCTGACCGGAACATCGAGAACGATCGACGTGTTCGTCGCGATATATGGCATCATTCGGTCGACTACCGCCTGAAGATGAGCTGTATCGCGCACCGCAATCAGCACCAGAAAAGATTCCATCCCGGTGATGCGGTAACACTCGAGCACCTCTTCAATCTTTTTGACCGACTGAGCAAACCGCGTAAGCTTGTCGCCCGCCACGCTCACCTTGACGAACGCTTCCACCGACCGGCCCACCGCAGCCGGGCTGACGTGCGCATGGTAGCCGAGGATCACGCCGGCCTCCTCCAGCCGCTTCACACGTTCGATCACCGCAGGGGTCGAGAGGGCGATCTTCCTGCTGAGCTCCGCGAAGCTGACGCGAGCATTTGCCTGAAGCTCCATCAACAGCCTGCAATCGATCGCGTCGAGTTGTGGCTGGCCCTTCGGCATCAGCCATCAGTCTAATCGAGTCTATAAATGTGTCGCGGAATCTGTCGCGGAATCAGTCGCGGAATGTGGTCGCGAACGGCACGACGATACGCATCGTCGACGCGACGAGTGCGAGACAGCCCGCCCTCAGCAGCCTCTTCCACACAACTCACAGTGATTCAAGGTTTGGTAGCGTTACCGGGGCTCGAACCCGGACTCTTCGCCTTGAGAGGGCGACGTGTTAACCAGTTACACCATAACGCCATCGAACAACGCCGCGGGAGGCTGCTCTCTCCAGCGCAGGCTCTACTATATCAGCCCACCCGCCCCGGCTCAAACCCACCCGGAGCCTCCGCCGCCGCTACAGCCCCAGCTTCTTCACCTCGTCGTTGTAGTACTTCCGGTACAGGATCTCCCACTCCTGCGACCCCTCCAGGATAATCTTCCGCTGCGAGGAGATCTTCAGCCGCGCCGCCGCGTCGATCTTCACCTCATCCGTCAGCAGCTTCTCCAGAATCTTCCGCGCCTCCTGCCGGATCGTATTCCGATCCTCCAGAAAATCGCAATCCGGAATCTCCGCCAGCGTATCCGCAATCGTATGCGCCAGCTTGTTGACCTTGTCGCGCGAGATCCTCACAGCACCGCCTTGTACTTCCGCGCCAGCTCGTTCTTCACCTTCTTGAACATCTCCGGATAGCTCGCGCCCGTCTTCCGCATATCCTCCTGGAACGCCTCCAGGATCACGCGTACCTCCTCGTTGATCCGGTCCTCCAGCGACAGTTCCTCAATCATCGCCGTCGTAACCCGCTCATTCAGAACAGGAGGCTTCGCCGTCTCAATCAACTTCGCGTCGATCAGACCCTTCACTGTCTGCCGCGCAAGATACCCTACATAGTCCTTGGAAAAAATCATCTCGTTTCCAAAAGAATACACCAGCGCAACCCGCTCCTCCTCCCCGGCCGCGCGCACTCCCCGCGCGTCCCCACGAAGGAGAGCCATCCGCCCCGCCCACACACGCCCTGTCCGGATATCTGAGACAATGAAGAGCCAATGATCCAGCCCGACAACCTCATCTCGCTCAAAGACGACATGGTCGCCTTCATCGCAGGCCACGGCCTCCGCCGCTTCCCCGGATACATCGCCGAAGAGGTCCCCACCGTCGTCTTCGAAGACGAGGACCCAGACGGCTGGAAGGACTTCGTCGAGCACGCCAAGGCCGCCGGAGCCACCTTCGTCACCATGAGCGAGGTCACCCTCGAGAAGTCGGACATCGCCATCCTCCTCGAGCAGCTCCGCGAACACAACTTCCCGGACCCCGACGCACCCGACATCGACGAAGCCGAGTCCCTCGTCGGCTACGTCGGCAAGCTCGGCTACCTCCAGCTCGGCTTCGCCCACCAGGGCGTCATGTTCCTCTTCGAAACCTCCACCGAATGGTACGAGCGCTTCCAGGAACTCCTCGACACCGTCACCGACCTCGGCGGCATCGTCGTCGACGACAACGACGAAGACTAAGCTCCCATCCCATCCTCCGCGTGCCCCTCCGCAAGGCGGCATACCGGGCAGTCTTTCTTCAGCTCCGAACCCTCGGAACACGGCGACCGCCGGCACGCGAGTCGCGTGATGACGTCTCTTCGCCCATCCGTCCACCATCATGCGCGCGTTGGGAAGAACCGCTGATCCTTGCGCCCGTGATGCCCCTCGACCCGGAACCTGCCTTACCCGCTCGAGCATGCGAAACGCCACGCGACTTGCTCAGGGCAGGAGCAGGAGTGATGAGCAGGTCCGCAGATATGCCCAGGCCCCCTTTCACCCGACGCACCATCTCCAGAGTCAGAGCTCGTTTGCCGGTCAGGATTTCAGAGACCCTGGCGCGACTCCCGATCATAGGCTCCAGATCTTTGCGGCTCAAATGCTGCTGCTCCATTCGAAACTGAATCGCAGTAACGGGATCGGGTGCGTCGATCCCATGATGTTTTGCCTCGTAGGCGTCGACCAGGGTTGCAAGCACGTCCAACTCGTCTCCTTCAGGGCTGCCCGGGGCCGCGCTCATCAGCTTCTCAATCCGTGCTACAGCGGCTCGATGGTCCTGTTCCGTTCTAATGGGATGGATCTGCATACCGGCCTTCGTCATACGCCACCTCCTCAACGTTGATGTTGTCGTACTCCTTGTGTGTCCCGAGCCACTTGATCAGAAGCACCTGGAAGTGATAATTGATCGCCACAACCAGCCTGTAGTCGTTCCCCTTGATGTTGAACACAACCCGTTCTGCCGAGAGGATGCTCGCGGAACTGTACTGGCTCTTCAACTCCGCCGAACTCTTCCATTCGGCCTTCGCAGCCTCTGCGTACCACGCATCGAGTTGCGCTTTGACCGCCTTCTGCAGCCTGCGATCCACACGGTTCCGAACGAAACCATTCAGGGTGCCCCGCGCAATCACTCTCACACGCCGATACTATCGTGCTCCCACAATGGGATCAATAGCAAATGTCGCTTCAGCCCGCACCTACCGGAGTTGTCGTGGGCAGGCTTTTGTGGCTATACGCGCCTGCGTTGGCGACGCACGTGAGGCAGGTTTAGGTAAACACACCACCACAGGCCGATAAGGAACCAGAACGGGATGAAGAATATTCCGAACCCCTCGTCTGGGCCAGCTCGCTCAGGATGATAAAGGTCGTAAACGAAACCCCCGCTTAGAAGGAGAAATAGGGCTCCAAATAGCATAGTGAGGTATGCAGACCACCGTTGTCTCTCCCTAGAGCTGAAGCAGCACGAAAGATCAGATATGTAATTGGAGCGGTGATACACATGCCAAGCAGCATGGACAGCCACGATTGAGGACGGAAGATCGAACCTCCTCCTGTAAGAAATTGAACCGCGAGGACGATAAGCATCACAGCAAAACCGATGGGGTAAATGGCGAATACGCAGCCTACACCTGCAAGCAGGCCAGCACTGATACGTAAGCCAACTAATTCTTCAGGAGTGCTGTCAGCTTCAGATCCCATTGTGCTAAGCCCCTTGGTAGCGCATCGGTAGCATACAGGGCTTGGCGACTTGCTTATAACTCTCTGAAAGATCCATTTCAACCAAATACGGTCAACGCCCAGCCTCCACAAACCGCCCACGTTATCCACTCCCCGCGCCACCGCCCCACACCCACCCGCGCGATACCCTATCCCCAGTGCCCCACCCCACCCCAAACCACCCCACCCACTGGCAGCCCCGCGAAGCCGACCCCACCCTCGCCCAGTCCCTCGCCGACCACCTCCGCTGCCCCCTCCCCATAGCCCACATCCTCACCGCCCGCACCATCCACACCCCGGAAGCCGCCCAGGCCTTCCTCCACCCGCACCTCTCCCAGCTCCACTCCCCGCTCGACCTCCTCGGCATCGCCCCCGCCGTCGCCCGCATCCTCCAGGCCCTCCGCACCCACCAACCCATCCTCATCTACGGCGACTACGACGTCGACGGCACCACCGCCACCGTCCTCCTCAAGACCACCCTCGAGCGCATCGCCCACGCCCTCGACCCCACCCACCCAGCCGACATCCGCTACCACGTCCCCCACCGCATCCGCGAAGGCTACGGCATGCAGTCCTCCGTCCTCGCCTCCGCCCACGCCGCCGGCGTCCGCCTCGTCATCTCGGTCGATACCGGCATTCGCGCCTTCGCCGAAGCCGCCGAAGCCCGCGCCCTCGCGCTCGACCTCATCGTCACCGACCACCACCTCCCCGAAACTCCCACAGAGACCACAGACCCGGGTGCCCCACCCTCAGCGATAGCCTCACCGTCGCTTAGGGTGGGTTCCCAAACCACCTCACTCCCAGACTGCCTCGCCGTCATCAACCCCAGCCAGCCCGGCTGCCCCTACCCCAATAAAAACCTCTGCGGAGCCGCCGTAGCCTTCAAGCTCGCCCACGCCCTCCTGCTCGCCGCCGCTCCCCTCACCGCCGACCCCGCCGCCTTCAACACCCGCACCGAAGCCGCCCTCCTCCCCTCCTTCCTCAAGCTCGTCGCCATCGCCACCGTAGCCGACGCCGTCCCCCTCACCGGCGAGAACCGCGCCCTCGCCGCCCTCGGCCTCGCCGCCCTCGCCAACCCCGTCCAGCCCGGACTCCGCGCCCTGATGGAACTCGCCGGCCTCCCACTCGACCAGGCCCCCACCGCCTCCGAGGTCGCCTTCCGCCTCGCCCCGCGCATCAACGCCGCAGGCCGCATGGACATCGCCTCCGACGTCGTCGAGCTCTTCCTCACCCGCGACGCCCACCTCGCCCGCACCCTCGCCGAAAAGCTCGACGCCCTCAACACCGCCCGCCGCGACACCGAAGCCCACGCCCTCACGGCCATCGACGCCCTCCTCTCCGCGCTCCTCGCCGACCACCCCGCCTACCCCGCCGACTGCCTCATCCTCGACCACCCCGACTGGCACCCCGGCGTCCTCGGCATCCTCGCCTCACGCATCGTCGAGCGCACCCACCGCCCCGCACTCGTCCTCACCCACGCCGGCGGCGACGCCCAGGGCTCCGGCCGCTCCATCCCCGGCTTCCACCTCCTCCAGGCCCTCGAAGACGCCCACGCCGCGGACCCCGCTCAGCCCACCCCGCTCTTCCACCGCTTCGGAGGACACGCCCACGCCGTCGGCTTCTCCCTCCCCTCCACCAGCCTTCCGCAGCTCCGCACCCGCATCTCCGCCCACGCGGCCCTGCACCTCAGCCCCGCCCTCCTCACCCCCACCCTCACCTACGACGCCCTCCTCACCCCCGCCGACATCACCCCCGAGCTCCACCACTGGCTCCTCCGCCTCGCGCCCTTCGGCCACGGCAACCCGGAGCCGCTCTTCCTCCTCCCCGGCGTCACCCTCGCCTCCGCCCCGCGCCTCATCAAGCAGCGCCACATCTGCCTCGAACTCATCCTCCCCCACACCGCCACCACCGTCTCCGCCCTGGGCTGGACGCGCGGCGCCTCACCCACCGCCGCACCCGGCCCCACCGACTGGCCGGCACGCTGCGAGCGCCTCCATCTCGCCGCCGGATCCACCCTCGACCTCCTCGTCCGCCTCCGTCGGAAAACCGGAGCCTACGCCAACTCGCAGCTCGCCGGACTCGAGCTCGAGCTCTGCGATCTCCGCCTCCCAAGCGCCCACCCACGCCCCTTCGAACCCCCTCCGGCAACAGCTCTTCCCCCGTCCGCAGAAATTTCTGATCCCTCGGTCTAAGTCGAGTCGTCTTATATACTGACGACTGCATAAATCATGCCCTCTAATCAGGAAACAAATCGATCCACCAAGGTCACTCTGTGGATCGCGGGCATCCTAGCCCTCCTCCTCCTCGCCATCGCCCTCCGCTTCCTCACCCGAGAGCGCGTCGCCGTCCGGGTCGGCCCCGTAGCCTACGCCCCCATCATCAAAACCACCTCCACCAACGGCAAGGTCCTCCCCGTAGAGGACTTCCAGGCACACGCCCAGGCCCCGGGAGTCGTCCAGGCCATCTACGTCGCGCTCGGGGACAAGGTCCGCCCCGGCGAGCTCCTCATCCGCATGGACGACGCAGACGCACGCGCCCGCCTCGCCTCCGCACTCACCACCCTCACCGCCGCCCGAAACGCACAGGCCGACATCGCCCACGGCGGCACCCAGGACGAGCGCAACACCAACTCCGCCGACCTCACCCGCACCCGCCTTCAGCTCGAACAGGATCAGAACGCCCTCGCCTCCCTCCAGAAGCTCGCCTCCACCGGCGCAGCCTCCCAGGCGGAGGTCGCAGCCGCACGCCAGCGCATCCTCGCCGATCAGAACTCCCTCAACGCCGTCCAGCAGCACGCCACCAACCGCTTCGCCTCGAACGACCTCTCCGGAGCCCAGGCGCGCATCGCAGACGCCGAAGCCGCGGTCGCCGCCGCAAAGGCCGCCCTCGCCAACGTCAACATCCACTCCCCGCTCGCCGGCAGCATCTACTCCCTGCCCGTCGCACAGTACGACTACGTCACCGCGGGCGAAGACCTCATCTACATCGCAGACCTCAACCGGGTCCACGTCACCGCCTACTTCGACGAGCCCGAGATCGGAAACCTCGCCGTCGGGCAGCCCGTAAAGATCGTCTGGGAGGCCAAGCCCGGCAAGGTCTGGCACGGCCACATCGTCACCGCCCCCACCACCGTCATCACCTACGGCACACGCAACGTCGGCGAATGCATCATCAACGTCGACGACGCCCGCGGAGAACTCCTCCCCAACACCAACGTCACCGTCACCGTCACCACCGCGCAGAAGCTCCGCGTCCTCACCGCGCCCCGCGAAGCCGTGCACACCGACTCCAACCAGCAGTCCTTCGTCTTCCGCGTCCTCAACGGCAAGCTCATCCGCACCCCCGTCCAGGTCGGCATCTACAACCAGAACTCGGAAGAGATCGTCTCCGGCCTCTCCGAAGGGGACGCCGTCGTTCTTACGCCCGCCACCGCAGGCCAGGACCTCATCGATGGAATGTCGGTCACGGTCGTCCCATGAACCATCCCCGCACCGCGCCGCAGCCTGCCGCCCCCACCGAGCAGCCTCCGCGCCGCCTCGGCCGCACCCCCCAATCGCGCGTCCAGCCACGCGTCCAGCCGCCGGCCCCCACGCTCACAGCCCGCGCCCGGCGCCTCCTCGCCCTCCTCCTCCTCCTGCTCGCCCCGCCACTTCTCGCGGCCGAACCCGCAGGCCCCAACACCCCCGCCCTCCACGCCCTGCTCGAAGGCCGTGTCGAAGACGCCCAGTCCCTGCTCCACGCCACCCTCGCCCAGAACCCCTCCGACGCCTCTGCCCACCAGCTCCTCTGCCGCGTCTTCTACGCGCAGGAGCAGGCAGACCGCGCCATCCGCGAGTGCGAACTCGCCGCCGCCGCTACCCCCCGCGCCGACGCCCCGCACGCCTCGAACGCCCAGCTCTGGCTCGGCCGCGCCTACGGACTCAAGGCCCGCCACGCCAGCCCGCTCGCCGCCTTCTCCCTCGCCCGCAAGGTCCACGCCGCCTTCGAAGCCGCCGTCCAGATCAACCCCCTCAACATCGACGCACTCTCCGACCTCGGCGAATACTTCGTCGACGCCCCAACCATCGTCGGCGGAGGAGACGACAAGGCACGCGCCCTCGCCGCCCGCATGCTCCCCCGCTTCCCGCAGGACGCACACCGCCTCCTCGCCCAGCTCGCCCTCTCGAACAAGGACGCCGCCCACGCCGAGTCCGAGTTCAAGCTCGCCATCAGCGCAGCCCGCCCCGCCGAAGGCCACACCCTCGCCGAAGCCCAGGCTGGCGGCTGGATCGACCTCGCCCGCTTCCTTGAGACACGCCACCGCCCCGACGACGCCGACGCCGCCCTCCACACCGCCCTCGCCCTCGACCGGTCCATCCCGCCCGAGCGCGCCCACGGCCCCCTGCTCGTCGACGCCGCCTCCATCCTCACCGCCCTCCACCGCGAACCCGCCCTCGCCGAGCGCTGCCTCCGCGACTACCTCGCAGGACACAACCTCTCCGACGCCGCCCCCGCCTTCAAGGTCCACCTCCAGCTCAGCCGCCTGCTCGCAGCCCGCGGCGACTCCGCCGAAGCCTCCCGCGAGGCCTCCACCGCCGCCGCCCTCGCTCCCGCCTTCAACCACACCGCGCCAAGCGCACAAGGCCTCTGATGCCCCACTCCCCCCGCCCCTCCCCCGCCCGCCCCGCCGCCGCCGCCGCACTCTGCCTCCTGCTCCTCCCGCTCGCCGCCCGCGCCCAGCTCTCGCTCCCCGCCGCAGTCGACCTCGCCCTCCGCAACAACCCCCGGCTCAAGATCGCCCAGGCCGACCTCGCCCGCGCACGCGCCCAGCTCGCCCAGACCCACGACGTCTACATCCCCTCCGTCAACGCCGGGGCAGGCCTCGGCTACGCCTACGGATACAGCCCCTACCCCCCCACCCTCTTCACCTTCAACAGCGGCTCGCTCCTCTACAACCCGTCCCAGATCTTCTACATACGATCCGCCCGCGCAGGCGTCGACGCAGCCCAGCACTCCTTCGACGAAGCCCGCGACGCCGTCTCCGAGGACACCGCGCAGGCCTACCTCGCCCTCCAGCACGACCAGCAGCGCCTCGACGTCATCGCCCAGCAGTCCGCCTTCGCCAAAAACCTCGTCGACATCCTCCAGGCACGGCTCGAAGCCGGCCAGGCCTCCCCCATCGACCTCACCCAGGCCAGGCTCACCCAGGCCAACCTCCGCCTCGCCCTGCTCCACGCCACCAACGAAGTCGGAGCCGACCGCGACCACCTCGCCCGCATCATGGGCATCAGCCCCAACGCCCTCGTCATCGACACCGCCTTCCCCGCCGCCCCACAGCTCGACCCCGACGTCCCCCCCGAGTCCGAGTTCGCCGGCCCCGCAGTCGCAGCCGCCTACGCCAACGCACTCGCCCGGCAGCTCCAGGCCACAGGCGACGCCAAGTTCCGCTTCCGCCCCAACTTCAACCTCGCCGTCCAGTACAACCGCTACGCCACCTTCACCGAGTCCTTCAGAACCCTCAAGATCAGCAACCCCGGCCTCACCGCCAACGAGTACGTCCTCGGCGTCCAGATCACCGTCCCCCTCTACGACCGATACCGCCAGGCCAAGGCCCGCGAGTCCGCAGCCGACGCCTCCCACGCCCTCCACGACGCCGAAAACGCCAAGCTCAACGCCCTCGACGCCCAGTCCCGCCTCCGCCACGGCATCCCCGAGATCGAGACCCGCGCCCAGATCGCCCAGCTCCAGCAGCAGCTCGCCCAGCAGCAGCTGGACATCGTCCGCGTCCAGCTCCAGGCCGGAAACCCCAACGGCCCCGTCATCACCCCCGCCGACGAGCAGAACGCACGCATCGCAGAGCGCGACAAATACCTCGCCGTCCTCGACGCCGACTTCCAGCTCCACACCACCCAGCTCCAGCTCCTCCGCCTCACAGGCCGCCTCAACCCGTGGCTCAAATCCACCCTCCTCGCCCCCGTACCCGCCCCCACCTCCCCCAACCCCACCTCCAGCCCCAACCCCAACCAGCACTCGACCTCCACCCTGCCGCCCGCGCCCACCCCCCAATAATCT
>JALYIA010000179.1 GCA_030776065.1 Acidobacteriota bacterium | reverse complement strand
GGTGCGGTGGGCACGGCGGAGGAGGATGTGCCGACGCTGCAGGCGTATCTTCCCGCGGCGAACCCGACGCGGACGGCGGTGATTGTGGCTCCGGGGGGCGGGTATACGCACCTCTCGATGGCGAAGGAGGGGAGCGAGGTGGCGGAGTGGCTGCGGGCGCATGGGGTGGCGGCGTTCGTGCTGAAGTACCGGCTGGGGATGACGTATCACCATCCGGTGGAGCTGGGCGATGCGCAGCGGGCGATCCGGACGGTGCGGGCGGACGCGGCGCGCTACGGGCTTGCGGCGGACCGCATTGGGATGTGGGGCTTCTCTGCCGGCGGGCACCTGGCGGCGACGGCGGGCACGCACTTCGACGCGGGGAACGCGTCGTCGGGGGACGTGGTGGAGCAGCAGAGCAGCCGGCCGGACTTTCTGATCCTGGCGTATCCGGTGATCACGTTGGCGGACCCGTATGTGCATACGGGGTCGAGGAGGTATCTGCTGGGGGAGGCGCCGGATGCGGCGGAGGTGGAGGCGCTGTCGGCCGAGCTGCATGTGACGGCGGAGACGCCGCCGACGTTCTTGTTTTCGACCACGGATGACAGGACGGTGCCGGTCGAGAACAGCGTGCTGTTTTATTCGGCGCTGGTGAAGGCCGGGGTGCCGGCGGAGATGCACCTGTTCGCGCATGGGGCGCATGGGGCGGGGCTGGCGGCGGCGAATCCGCAGCTGAGCGGGTGGCCGGATCTGCTGCTGAAGTGGATGCGGGAGCGGGGATACGCCGCGGGGCCCGAGCGTTGAGGCGCGGGGGGCGGGAGAAAGTTGTAAGGATTTCGTGAGGCCCGGTGTTTTCCCTTTGGAGTTCGGGGCGTAGTTCTGTAGACTCGCGTTCATCGCACAGTAGGGTCAGGGCACACCGGTTGGGTCTTCGACGGGGTGCGCGGTAGAGTCCCGGCGGCAGAGGTGTTTCTGCTCGGACTGGCGGGTTCACAACTCTCTGGAAACAGGTGATTGAGCGCATGCGTTCTTTGTTGGCGAAGGTAGTTCTGGCGCTGTTGGTTGGGGTGGCCGCGGTCGGGCCGCTGGCGGGTGGACGGCAGGCATGGGCGCAGGCTCCGGCGGCTGCGGGTGCGGCTCCGGCTGCGGGTTCGAGTGCGGGTTCGAGTGCGAGCGGGGCGACGGGCGACCGGCTGGCGGCGCTCGAGAAGGTGACGGCGGATCAGCAGGCCGCGATCGCGTCGGCGCAGAGCGCGGGCGACAATGCGTGGATGCTGGTGTCTGCGGCGCTGGTGCTGATGATGAGCGGGCCGGGGCTGGCGCTGTTCTACGGCGGCCTGGTGCGGAAGAAGAACATCCTGGGCACGATGATGCAGACGTTTGCGATGATGGCGGTGGTGACGTTGCTTTGGGCTCTGCTGACGTATTCGCTGGCGTTCGGCACGGGCAACGCGTTTATCGGCGGGCTGCACAACGCGTTTCTGCACGGCGTGGGGCTGATGCCGGACAAGGACTACGCGGCGACGATTCCGCTGCAGACGTTTATGGTGTACCAGCTGATGTTCGCGATTATCACGCCTGCGCTGATCACGGGCGCGTTCGCGGAGCGGGTGAAGTTTTCCGGGATGCTGGTGTACATGGTGCTGTGGGCGATCTTTGTGTACAGCCCGATGGCGCACATGGTGTGGGGCAAGGGTGGGCTGCTGAACGCGGCTCTGGGCGGGCGGTTTCCGTGCCTGGACTTTGCGGGCGGGACGGTGGTGCATGTGACGTCGGGCGTGTCGGCTCTGGTGACGTGCCTGTACCTGGGCAAGCGGGCCGGGTATCCGACCAAGGCGATGCCGCCGCACTCGGTGGTGCTGAGCTTTATCGGGGCGTGCCTGCTGTGGGTGGGCTGGTTCGGGTTCAACGCGGGGTCGGCGCTCTCTGCCGGGACCCTGGCGACTTCGGCGTTTGTGGCGACGCACTTCGGCGCGGCTGCCGCGGCGATCGGGTGGAGTGCGGCGGAGTGGATGCGCAACGGCAAGCCTTCGGCGCTGGGTGCGATCTCGGGCTGCGTGGCCGGGCTGGTGGCGATCACGCCGGCCTCGGGCTTTGTGACTCCGATGAGCGCGTTGTGGATCGGGCTGATCGCCGGCGTGTTCTGTTTCTTCATGGTGGTGAAGGTGAAGAACCTGTTCGGCTACGACGATTCGCTGGACGCGTTCGGCGTGCATGGTGCGGGCGGCACGATGGGCGCGCTGCTGACGGGTGTGTTCGCGAACTCGGGGATCAACGCAATCTTCGGCAAGGACGCGGCGGGCAACAACAAGGCGACCGGGCTGCTCGAGGGCAACGGGCACCAGCTTCTGAACCAGGCGACGGGGATCGCGATTGCGTGGGTGCTCTCGATCGTGGGGACTCTGGTGATCCTGTTTGTGGTCGATAAGACGATTGGGCTGCGGGTGAACGCGGTGGACGAGGAGACGGGGCTGGATCTGTCGCAGCATGGGGAAGAGGGCTACGACTGGGCGCACTAGGGCTGGGGCTGATTGAGCTGGGCTGACTGGGCTGGGCTGTGGGCCTGGGCGGCTGGCGGGCTGGTGGCGGATGGGAAGCACCGGCGCAAGGTGCTGTCGCATCGAAGGACTGGGCGCGTTTGGAAGGCACAGGCGGCATTGGAACGGGCGGGGCAGTGCGGGCTGAGCGGCTTCGAGTGTACGATGCAGAGGCTCACGAAACGACGAGCGAAAGGGAAGGGCTGAAGCGATGCAGAAGATCGAGGCGGTGATTCAACCGTCGAAGCTGGATGCGGTGAAGGATGCGCTGGTGGAGATCGGGGTCCAGGGGATTACGATCCTCGAGGCCAGGGGACATGGGCGGCAGAAGGGCCATACGGAGTTTTACCGTGGGCGGGAGTATTCGGTGGATCTGCTGCCGAAGGTGAAGATCGAGTCCGTGGTTCCGGACGAGATGGTGGAGAAGGCGATCCAGGCGATTATCACGGCTGCTCGGACGGGCACGATCGGGGACGGAAAGATCTTTGTGACGAAGGTGGACGAGGCGATCCGGATTCGCAACGATGAGCGGGGCGAGGTTGCTCTTTAGGGCGTGGCCTCTCGCTTTTGGCTGTATGCTGTAGGTTCTTTCTCAGCCCACACGCCATGAACGAGAGCGAACTCGAGACGGGAAGGCGCGGCGAATACCAGCGACAGATGCTGGGGATTCGCGGCGCCTTTCTTGCAGGGGCGACGGGGCAGGCGACGGTGGCGGCGCGCGGGGCGGCGGTGGACGCTCTGGTGACGGGGCTGTGGGGGGATGCGGCGGCGTCATCGGCGGTGCTGCGGGAGGGTGTGGCGCTGGTGGCGGTGGGGGGCTACGGGCGCAGCGAGCTGTTTCCCTACTCGGATGTGGACCTGCTGTTTGTGCTGGACGGCAAGGTGCAGGAGAAGGATGTGAAGCAGCCGATCCGGCGGTTGTGCCAGGAGCTGTGGGACTCGGGCGTGCGGCTCTCGCCGGTGACGCGGCGGCGCGGGGAGTGCGAGCGGCTGGACGGGGAGAATGCGGAGTTTGCGCTGGCGCTGATGGATCACCGGCTGCTGGCGGGCGACGCGGCGGTGTACGGGCGGCTGGCCGGGACGGGGCTGCCGAAGCTGCTGCAGAAGGAGAACAAGGCGCTGACGGCGCGCCTGATCCAACTGACGGACGAGCGGCACCGGAAGTACGGCGACACGCTGTTTCACCTGGAGCCGAATCTGAAGGACTGTCCGGGCGGGCTGCGGGATCTGCATGTGTGCAGCTGGCTGGAGCAGCTGGCGGGGGCGCGGGAGGGAACGCGTCCGCGGACCGCGGGGGAGAGCTGGGCCGCGGGGGATGCGGCGGAGTTCCAGCAGGCGCGCGAGTTTCTGTTCGTGGTGCGCTGCTTTCTGCATCTGCGGCACGAGCGCGACGACAACGTGCTGGACTGGCAGGCTCAGGATGCGGCGGCGAAGGCGGCGGTGGGGCTGGGCGGCTGGCGTGCGGGCCCGGATACGCCCGACCCGGCGTACTGGATGCGATTCTACTTCCGGCATGCGCGCAGTGTGGAGCGGCGGCTGGAGCAGATGCTGGACGCGCTTCCGGCGAAGCGTCCGCTGGGGCGTCTGCTGCGGAGTGCGGGGGTGCGGGGCCGCCGGGTCGCGCCGTCGGCTCCCGGGGTGACGATCGAAGACGGGCGCGCGGTGCTCGCGGCGACGGGGGCCGATGGCGGGGACCCGGCACACGATCCGGACGCGGTGCTTGGGCTGTTCGGGGAGATGTCGCGGACCGGGTGCGCGCTCGAGCGGGGCAGCGAGGAGCGGATCTCGAACGCCCTGCCGCTGCTCTCGGCGCACCTGGAGGAGGGGCCCGCGCTGTGGCGGCATCTGCGGGAGATTTTGCTGGGGCGCACGGCGGGCGAGACGCTGCGCGCGATGCATGCGCTGGGGATCCTCGAGCTGCTGATTCCCGAGTTTCACGGCATCGATGCGCTGGTGATCCGGGACGCGTACCACAGGTACACGGTGGACGAGCACACGATGGTGGTGATCGATACGCTGCATGGGCTGGAGGAGGCTCCGGCTGCGGGCGGCAAGCAGGTGGCGGGCTCGATGGCGGAGTGGGCGCCGCGGTTCGCGGGCATCCTGCGGGACGTGCAGCACCCGGCGCTGTTGTACCTGGCGGCGCTGCTGCACGACACGGGGAAGGGTCGGAGCACGGGGGATCATGCGCAGGAGAGCGCGCGGATGGCGGAGAATCTGCTGCAGCGGCTGGAGCTGGATGCGTATGAGGCGGAGCTGGTGATCGGGCTGATCCGCAATCACCTGGAGATGTCGTCGGCGCTGCGCCGGGACATCTTCGACGGGGAGACGGTGCGGGCGTTTGCGGGCAAGGTGCAGACGCCGGAGGCGCTGCGGATGCTGACTCTGTTCACGTATGCGGACATCGGCGCGGTGCATCCGGATGCGCTGACACCGTGGAAGGCGGAGAATATCTGGCGGCTGTTTCTGGCGACGGCCAACTTTCTTGACCGGAGCGTGGACGACGACCGTGTGGGCTCGCGGGTGGGGCGCGAGCTGGTGCGGCGGGTGACGTCGCTGGTGCCGGCGAAGCGCACGGGGGTGGAGGCGTTTCTGGCGGGCTTTCCGGAGCGCTACCTGCGGACGCGGACGCCGGAGCAGGTGCGGACACACTTCGAGATGGCGGAGCGGTTCGCGGAGGATCCGGTGCAGCTGGAGTTCCGCTACAGCGCGGAGGTGAGCGAGATCACGCTGCTGACGCCGGACCGGGAGCTGCTGTTTGCGGACATGGCGGGCTGCCTGGCGGCGTGGGGGATGAACATCGTGACGGCGGACGCGTTCTCGAACCGGCAGGGCGTGGTGGTGGACAGCTTCCGCTTCACGGACAGCTTTCGGACGCTGGAGATGAATGCGTCCGAGCACATGAAGTTTCTGGAGAGCATGCACGACGCGATGTCGGGCAAGACGCCGGTGGAGAAGATGCTGAGCGGGCGGCGGCGGGGACGGCGGGCTCCGGCGAAGATGGTGGTGGATCCCCGGGTGGACTTCGACGACGAGGCGTCCTCGCACAGCACGCTGCTTCAGGTGGTGGCGCCGGATGTGCCGGGGCTGCTGCGTGCGGTGAGTCTGGCGCTGGCTCGCCGCGGGTGCAACATCGAGGTGGCGCTGGTGGATACGGAGGGCGAGACGGCGATCGACGTGTTTTACGTGACGCGGAACGGGATGAAGCTGGACCGGGAGGAGCAGGAGGAGCTGCGTCGCGGGCTGCTTGGGGCGATCGAGGAGAACGCGCGCTGAGAAGCGGGGGGGAGTAGCTGCGACGGTACGGAAGTTTCGCCGCGGCGGTTTGCGGGCCAACCGCGCACTGTAGCGCGGCATCCCAACGTTCGGCTCCCAAGGAAAAAAACTCCCGTACGGCAGGCGCAGCGAGCGGGGGCTGGGAAGATTCTTCGGGCCGCACCGTCTTATACTGGTTCCTATGTCTTCTACCTCTGAGCAGAACAGCAGCAATGGGCGACCAACGGACGTTCCACAGCCGGCCGACCGGTACTTCTTCGGCACCCTGGACAGCTTCGGCAAGAATCGCGACAAGCTGAATGAGGTGAGCTGGGGGTACGATCAGCCGGAGGGCGTGGTGCTGGCGTCGCTGGATGCGGCGATCAACTGGGCGCGCAAGAACTCGGTGTGGCCGATGACGTTTGGGCTGGCGTGCTGTGCGATCGAGATGATGTCGATGGGCGGCTCGCGGTACGACATCGCCCGGTTCGGGGCTGAGGTGTTTCGTCCGTCGCCGCGGCAGAGCGATCTGATGATCATCGCGGGGCGGGTGTCGCAGAAGATGGCGCCTGTGATCCGGCGGTTGTACGAGCAGATGCCGGAGCCGAAGTGGGTGATCTCGATGGGCGCCTGCGCGACCTCGGGTGGTGTGTTCAACAACTATGCGCTGCTGCAGGGGGTGAACCAGATTATCCCGGTGGACATTTACGTTCCGGGGTGTCCTCCCCGGCCGGAGCAGCTTCTGTATGCCATTTCGCTGTTGCAGGAGAAGATCCAGCAGGAGCGCGGGACGGTGAAGAAGACGTTGAATCTGACGTAAGGGAGGTGTGGCGTTCCACGGGTAACTGGCTAGATGCAACGGCCACGATTTGGCTTGTGGGGCTGTATTGTTCCGGTAAATCATTGGTTCGCAGAGAGTAGCGACGTTTTTTTGCATCTGAAGGAAGGGCAACTGAGATACACTTGGTCAGCCCGAAGAGATGGTTTATACGACGCGACGGCTTGTGCCGGACGTGTTTTTTAGAAGAGTTCAGTGGAGGAAGTCGAATGGTTTATCGCCCGATTCGCAGTCTTGGCCAATGTGCGCTGGCTGCATTCGCAGTCAGTCTTGGTGCAGCAAGCCTGGGTGCACAGACACCCGCTACAACCGCTCCGGCGGCTGCCATGGGCTCCAACCCATCGCGTTTCGACCTGTTCACCGGGTTTTCGTACTATGGTGCGCACGGTCAGTTGAAGCCCGCGGGGATCAACTACTCGTCGATCAACCTGGGCGCGATCGGCAGCGGGGCGTATTACTTCAACAAGTATTTCGGCGGCGAGTTCGTGTATACGAACCACCCGGACGGCAAGAACGACGGGTTCCAGTCGGCGAGTCTCGGGCCGATCGTGCGTGCTCCGATGGACAATTTCACGCTGTTTGCGCACGGCCTGGCGGGTGGCGCACGCGTGGGCGGACCGAACAGCGAGGGTCCGATCGTGTACCACGAGCCGTACCGGTGGGGTCCTTCGCTGGCGGCCGGCGGCGGCATGGATTACGACCTGCCGTTCTTCAGCCACCGCTTCAGCCTGCGCCTGTTCGAGGCGGACTACCGCTGGTTCCATGAAGATTTTGGCCCGTACACCGCGCCTCCGACGGGCGGCGTGATGGGCGGCCGCGCGAACGTGGGCGGTGTGGAACTGAGCACGGGTATCGTGACGCACTTCGGTTCGATCGTGCCTCCTCCGCCGGTCACGTTGACCTGCGCGGTGGCTCCTGCGACCGCGTATCCCGGCGACCCGGTGACGGTGACGGGCACGGCTCTGAACCTGAATCCGAAGAAGACGGCGACGTACAACTGGACCTCGGATGGCGGCGTGATCTCGGGTACGGGCACGACGGCCAACGTGGATACGAAGGCCGCGGCTCCGGGCACGTACACGGTGAAGGGGCATGTCTCCGAGGGCACCAAGCCCGGGCAGATGGCAGACTGCACCAGCCAGTTCACGGTGAAGCAGTTCGATCCTCCGACGGTGAGCTGCTCTGCGAGCCCCTCCTCGGTTGATCCGGGCGGTTCGTCGACGATTACGGCCTCGGGCATGAGCCCGCAGAACCGGCCTCTGACCTACAGCTACAGCTCGACGTCCGGCTCGATCAGCGGCACGACGGGTTCGGCTACGCTGTCGACCACGGGCGCCTCGCCTGGGCCGATCACGGTCACCTGCAACGTGGTGGACGACAAGGGTCAGACCGCATCGAGCACGACGACGGTCTCGGTCAACGCACCTGCCCCGCCGCCGGCTCCGGTCGCTCCTCAGGCGTCTACGCTCTGCTCGGTAAGCTTCGATCGCGACACCAAGCGGCCGACCCGGGTGGACAACGAAGCCAAGGCCTGCCTGGACGATGTGGCTCTGAACCTGCAGCGCTCCTCTGACGCCAAGCTCGCGCTGGTTGGCAATCAGGACGCGAAGGAGCAGAGTGGCAAGTACGGCAAGCGTCCGAGCCCTGCAGCACTCCGCGCCATCAACACCAAGGAGTACCTGGTGACGGAGAAGGGTATCGACGCATCGCGCATCATGGTCTACACCGGCACTGATACAGGCCGCACGGTGACGACCACGCTGGTGCCGTCCGGTGCAACCAACCCCGTAGCCAACGACATGGTTGTGGACGAGAGCACAGTGAAGCCTGTCTCCCGCGCCAAGGCCGTGACGCACAAGAAGAAGAAGTAAACAGCAGCAGGAACGAAGCACATGGGGCTGACCGGGGTACCTGCCCGGTCAGCCCTTGTGCTGTTCCGCGGGGCTTCCCGCGTCTGCCTCGTTCGCGTCATCGCGCAAACAACCTGCATCTAAGAAGATGGTTTCAAGAGGACGGATAGACAGTGACACGAAACGACTGGAAGGTTCTGCCGTACCTGCTGGCTCTTGCTCTTGGCTGCTGCCTGTGCCGTGATGCGCGGGCCGTGACGTGGTTTCCCTTCGGCCCGGACGGCGGGGATGCGCGCGCCTTTGCCGCGGACCCCAAGGACCACACCCACGTGTACCTGGGCACGGCGAACGGGTGGATCTACCAGAGCGCGGACGGCGGCAAGCGGTGGTCGCGGCTGGCGAGTATCGCCAAGCGGGACGACCTGGTGGTGGACAACATCCTGACCGATCCGGCGAATCCGCAGCACATGGTGGTGGGCGCGTGGAAGCTGGCGGATCTGCACCATCCGGACGGCGGGATCTATGTGAGCAACGATGCGGGCAAGAGCTGGAGCGCGGAGGCGGATATGCGGGGCCGCGCGGTGCTGGCGCTGACGGTGGCGCCGTCGGACCCGAAGATGATGGTGGCGGGCTCGATGGACGGGGTGTTCCGGTCGACCGACAGTGGAGCGCACTGGGAGCCGATCTCCCCCAAGGACAACAAGGAGCTGCACGAGGTGGAGAGCGTGGCGGTCGATCCTCAGGATCCGAAGATCATCTACGCGGGCACGTGGCATCTTCCGTGGATGACGAAGGACGGCGGAGCGACGTGGCAGAACTTCAAGAAGGGGATTGCGGAGGACTCCGATGTGTTTTCGATCATCGTGGATCCGAAGCAGCCGAAGACGGTGTACTTGAGTGCGTGCTCAGGCATTTATATGAGCACGGACGGGGCGGAGAGCTTCAGCCGGGCGCAGGGGATTCCGCACTCGGCGATCCGGACGCGTGTGCTGATGCAGGACCCGAACCATCCCGGGACGGTGTTTGCCGGGACGACCGGCGGGTTGTGGCGCACGCAGGATGCGGGGCATGCATGGACGCAGACGACGGGCTCGGACGTGATCATCAATGACGTGTATGTGGACCCGGCGGACTCCAGGCACGTGCTGCTGGCGACGGATCGCGGCGGCGTGCTGGCCAGCGAGGATGGGGGCACGAGCTTCCGGCAGTCGAATGCGGGCTTCTCCACGCGGCAGGTCGTGGCGTATGTGGCGGACGCCGAGCACCCGGCGACGGTGTACGTGGGCGTGGTGAACGACAAGGAGTGGGGCGGCGTGTTCGTGAGTCACAACGGCGGCCTGAACTGGGACCAGATGAGCAGCGGCCTGGAGGGCAGAGACGTGTTCAGCCTGGGCCAGACGCCGGATGGGACGATTGTGGCGGGCACGGGACACGGCATCTACCGGCTTGCGGGCGCGGCGTGGGAGCGCGCGTCGGCTGAGGTGATGGTGGCTCCTGTGCCGGCGAGCGGGAAGGGCGCGGCGGCTGCCGGTGGGACGAAGGCCTCGGCTGGTGG